>NZ_VPCT01000039.1:0-4911 GCF_013418055.1 Acinetobacter sp. YH12208 | reverse complement strand
ATACAACAACTGTTTGGGTGTTGTATAGTCAAGCCTCACGAGCAATTAGTATTGGTCAGCTTCACATATCACTATGCTTCCACATCCAACCTATCAACGTCGTAGTCTTCAACGGCTCTTTAGAGGACATAAAGTCCTAGGGAAATCTTATCTTGAGGTAGGCTTCCCGCTTAGATGCTTTCAGCGGTTATCCCTTCCGAACATAGCTACCCGGCGATGCGACTGGCGTCACAACCGGTACACCAGAGGTTCGTCCACTCTGGTCCTCTCGTACTAGGAGCAGATCCTCTCAAATTTCCAACGCCCACGGTAGATAGGGACCGAACTGTCTCACGACGTTCTAAACCCAGCTCGCGTACCTCTTTAAATGGCGAACAGCCATACCCTTGGGACCTGCTTCAGCCCCAGGATGAGATGAGCCGACATCGAGGTGCCAAACACCGCCGTCGATATGAACTCTTGGGCGGTATCAGCCTGTTATCCCCAGAGTACCTTTTATCCGTTGAGCGATGGCCCTTCCATACAGAACCACCGGATCACTAAGACCTACTTTCGTACCTGCTCGACTTGTGGGTCTCGCAGTTAAGCGCGCTTTTGCCTTTATACTCTACGCGTGATTTCCGACCACGCTGAGCGCACCTTCGTACTCCTCCGTTACTCTTTAGGAGGAGACCGCCCCAGTCAAACTACCCACCAGACATGGTCCTCGTCCCGGATAACGGGACAGAGTTAGAACCTCAATATTACCAGGGTGGTATTTCAAGATTGGCTCCACCGAAACTAGCGTCTCGGTTTCAAAGCCTCCCACCTATCCTACACAAGTAAGATCAAAGTTCAATGTCAAGCTGCAGTAAAGGTTCACGGGGTCTTTCCGTCTAGCCGCGGGTACACCGCATCTTCACGGCGAATTCGATTTCACTGAGTCTCTGCTGGAGACAGCGCCCCCATCATTATGCCATTCGTGCAGGTCGGAACTTACCCGACAAGGAATTTCGCTACCTTAGGACCGTTATAGTTACGGCCGCCGTTTACTGGGGCTTCGATCAAGAGCTTCGCTTACGCTAACCCCATCAATTAACCTTCCAGCACCGGGCAGGCATCACACCCTATACGTCCACTTTCGTGTTTGCAGAGTGCTATGTTTTTAATAAACAGTTGCAGGGGCCTGGTTTCTGTGGCTGCTCTCAGCTCAGGAAGCAAGTTCCATCACCAAAAGCAGCGTACCTTCTCCCGAAGTTACGGTACCATTTTGCCTAGTTCCTTCAGCAGAGTTCTCTCAAGCGCTTTGGTCTACTCGACCTGACCACCTGTGTCGGTTTCGGGTACGATTCCTGTGTAACTGAAGCTTAGAGACTTTTCCTGGAAGCATGGTATCAGCCACTTCACTGTACAAGTACAGCTTGCTATCAGTTCTCAGCATAGAGCACCCCGGATTTGCCTAAGATGCATGCCTACAACCTTCCACCTGGACAACCAACGCCAGGCTGACTTAACCTTCTCCGTCCTCTCATCGCATTACACAGAAGTATTGGAATATTAACCAATTTCCCATCGACTACGCCTCTCGGCCTCGCCTTAGGGGTCGACTCACCCAGCCCCGATTAACGTTGGACTGGAACCCTTGGTCTTTCAGCGTGCGAGTTTTTCACTCGCATTGTCGTTACTCACGTCAGCATTCGCACTTCTGATACCTCCAGCAGACTTCTCAATCCACCTTCATCGGCTTACAGAACGCTCCCCTACCACGCATAATAAATTATGCATCCGCAGCTTCGGCATATAGTTTTAGCCCCGTTACATCTTCCGCGCAGGCCGACTCGACTAGTGAGCTATTACGCTTTCTTTAAAGGGTGGCTGCTTCTAAGCCAACCTCCTAGCTGTCTATGCCTTCCCACATCGTTTCCCACTTAACTATAATTTTGGGGCCTTAGCTGGCGGTCTGGATTGTTTTCCTCTTGACTACGGACGTTAGCACCCGCAGTCTGTCTCCCGGATAGTACTCATTGGTATTCGGAGTTTGCATCGGTTTGGTAAGTCGGGATGACCCCCTAGCCGAAACAGTGCTCTACCCCCAATGGTATTCGTCCGAGGCGCTACCTAAATAGCTTTCGGGGAGAACCAGCTATCACCAAGTTTGATTAGCCTTTCACCCCTATCCACAAGTCATCCCCTGGCTTTTCAACGACAGTGGGTTCGGTCCTCCAGTTAGTGTTACCCAACCTTCAACCTGCTCATGGATAGATCACCTGGTTTCGGGTCTATACCCAGCAACTAATGCGCCCTATTAAGACTCGGTTTCCCTACGGCTCCCCTATTCGGTTAACCTCGCTACTGAATATAAGTCGCTGACCCATTATACAAAAGGTACGCAGTCACCGAACAAGTCGGCTCCCACTGCTTGTATGCATGCGGTTTCAGGATCTATTTCACTCCCCTCACAGGGGTTCTTTTCGCCTTTCCCTCACGGTACTGGTTCACTATCGGTCAGTCAGGAGTATTTAGCCTTGGAGGATGGTCCCCCCATATTCAGACAAGGTTTCACGTGCCTCGCCCTACTCGACATCATCATATAAGCCCTTTCGTGTACAGGACTATCACCGTCTACGGTCGCACTTCCCAGAGCGTTCCACTAGAACTTATATGACTTAATGGGCTCTTCCCCTTTCGCTCGCCGCTACTGAGGGAATCTCAATTGATTTCTTTTCCTAAGGGTACTGAGATGTTTCACTTCCCCTCGTTCGCCTTGCATGACTATGTATTCATCATGCAATACCTACCTTATGGTAAGTGGGTTTCCCCATTCAGACATCTCCGGATCACAGGATATTTGCCGCCTCCCCGGAGCTTTTCGCAGGCTATCACGTCTTTCATCGCCTCTGACTGCCAAGGCATCCACCACATGCACTTAATTACTTGACTATACAACCCCAAACAGTCGTTCATCCTTACAAGTAGGATGAGCAACAGATTAACCAATCACTCAGTCAATCATACAGTTGGCGTCTTGTGCATTTAAGCACTGTACAGCTTCAATTAGATTCATATACCAAAACGCTTGATTCAGTTAATCGCTAGTTTCTCAGTTCTGCATCTTCATTCAAACATGTCACTTGCGTGTCACATTTCAATGTCAATTTAGTTCTGAGCCTTAAACAATTTATTTCAACTCAAATATATTCTGTTAATGATTGATCTAGCCTTCGTCAGGTCTAGACGCTGTGATAAATCACAGAACTTAATAAGCTTAAACTTACTAAATTCTATAATCTAACAACTTATCTTAAATGATGGTGGAGACTAGGAGAGTCGAACTCCTGACCTCCTGCGTGCAAAGCAGGCGCTCTACCAACTAAGCTAAGTCCCCAGCTTATCAATAAGTCAATGTATCGTTCTGTTCTGTTTGCTTCAGCACTTGCATGCTTCGTTAGTCAGATTTGGTGGGTCTGACAAGACTTGAACTTGTGACCCCACGCTTATCAAGCGTGTGCTCTAACCAACTGAGCTACAGACCCTCAGATACATCTTTATGAAGAACAACTTGTTGTGGATTCTTACCAATCGTCAATCTTTCGTTAAGGAGGTGATCCAGCCGCAGGTTCCCCTACGGCTACCTTGTTACGACTTCACCCCAGTCATCTGCCACACCGTGGTAAGCGTCCTCCTTGCGGTTAGACTACCTACTTCTGGTGCAACAAACTCCCATGGTGTGACGGGCGGTGTGTACAAGGCCCGGGAACGTATTCACCGCGGCATTCTGATCCGCGATTACTAGCGATTCCGACTTCATGGAGTCGAGTTGCAGACTCCAATCCGGACTACGATCGGCTTTTTGAGATTAGCATCCTATCGCTAGGTAGCAACCCTTTGTACCGACCATTGTAGCACGTGTGTAGCCCTGGTCGTAAGGGCCATGATGACTTGACGTCGTCCCCGCCTTCCTCCAGTTTGTCACTGGCAGTATCCTTAAAGTTCCCGGCTTAACCCGCTGGCAAATAAGGAAAAGGGTTGCGCTCGTTGCGGGACTTAACCCAACATCTCACGACACGAGCTGACGACAGCCATGCAGCACCTGTATGTAAGTTCCCGAAGGCACCAATCCATCTCTGGAAAGTTCTTACTATGTCAAGACCAGGTAAGGTTCTTCGCGTTGCATCGAATTAAACCACATGCTCCACCGCTTGTGCGGGCCCCCGTCAATTCATTTGAGTTTTAGTCTTGCGACCGTACTCCCCAGGCGGTCTACTTATCGCGTTAGCTGCGCCACTAAAGCCTCAAAGGCCCCAACGGCTAGTAGACATCGTTTACGGCATGGACTACCAGGGTATCTAATCCTGTTTGCTCCCCATGCTTTCGCACCTCAGTGTCAGTATTAGGCCAGATGGCTGCCTTCGCCATCGGTATTCCTCCAGATCTCTACGCATTTCACCGCTACACCTGGAATTCTACCATCCTCTCCCATACTCTAGCCAACCAGTATCGAATGCAATTCCCAAGTTAAGCTCGGGGATTTCACATTTGACTTAATTGGCCACCTACGCGCGCTTTACGCCCAGTAAATCCGATTAACGCTTGCACCCTCTGTATTACCGCGGCTGCTGGCACAGAGTTAGCCGGTGCTTATTCTGCGAGTAACGTCCACTATCCTAGAGTATTAATCTAAGTAGCCTCCTCCTCGCTTAAAGTGCTTTACAACCAAAAGGCCTTCTTCACACACGCGGCATGGCTGGATCAGGGTTCCCCCCATTGTCCAATATTCCCCACTGCTGCCTCCCGTAGGAGTCTGGGCCGTGTCTCAGTCCCAGTGTGGCGGATCATCCTCTCAGACCCGCTACAGATCGTCGCCTTGGTAGGCCTTTACCCCACCAACTAGCTAATCCGACTTAGGCTCATCTATTAGCGCAAGGTCCGAAG
>NZ_VPCT01000038.1:0-5506 GCF_013418055.1 Acinetobacter sp. YH12208 | reverse complement strand
GTAAATTTTCAGCGTTGCTGGCTCCCCGTCAGCCGGATTGGGTTGCATCGCAGGGGTGTCGAAAGAGTCAACTGCGGTCCAAAGCTGTTGGACTTGGGTGAAAAGGGCGTTTATTCTTCCTATACGTAAATTGTATTTGTTTTAGAAAAAGTTTTTGATCATTTGCTTCTTGCTGTGTAAAAGGTTTGTATGCTTGAATTTCTTCAATGATTTCTTTCATTTTTTATTGTCACTTTCCTGTCGTCATCTACTTATCAGCTAAATACCCTTCAGGCATTGGAATCAATTTTTCTGATTCCCGACTGAGGCTCTCCTCTGCTTTCCACCCGGCGATTTTATTTTCCGTTGCTTCGATCACCCCATCAAAAAGAGAATCACTTAATATTAGACGTAGTGGTGGTTCAGGCAATGCCGCAAGTTTTAAGATTGTCTTTGCTGCTAATATAGGGTCACTATCTGTCGCCTGACCCTCCTGTTCTTTTGCGAAGGCATCCATTTGTTGATGCAGTTCTTGATAATCCGGCAAGCGTTTACTATTATGCAGTTTCTTGTAAAGATCTGTCCAATAACCTCCTGGTTCAACAATAGTCACATGAACACCAAAAGGAGCCAGTTCCTGTGCTAAAGCTTCCGTCAATCCTTCTACCGCAAATTTACTAGCACTGTATAGACCTGAAGTCATCCAAGACATGATGCCCCCGATACTACTCATTTGGATAAAACGACCTGATTTGTCTCGCAAAAAAGGAGAAACCGCTTGAGCCGTCCAAAGAGAACCGAAAAAGTTTACATTCATTATCTGACGCGCCTCTTCTTCTGTTGTCTCCTCAATCATTCCTCCAAGCATCATTCCCGCATTACTCAAAGCAATATCGATGCCATTAAATTTTTCTGCTCCCTTAGCAGCAGCGGCTACTACCATGTCTCGTTCTTCAATATCGCCTAAACAGATCAGCAAAGAAGATCCATATTCTGTTTTTAACCTGCTGAGTTTTCCTTCTGTTCTAGAAAAAGAAATGACTTGGTCGCCATTTTCTAATACTAATTTTACTGTCTCAAAACCAATTCCTTTACTTCCACCAGTAATAAACCACGTTCTAGTCATCTGTCCACGCTCCTTTTTTCCTAATTACTCTCAATATGATTATAACAAATTAAAAGGCCAACAATAGACCTCTTTCATAAATCATTTTTTGCTCATTTCCAAGTTGTAGATTCCAGCGATTAAATTGAATCTCAAACCAAGCCTTTTACCTCTATTTCGATAACGCTCAGCAAGGATTTTGAAGGTTTTCAGGCTGCCAAATACATGCTCAATTCCGATTCTTCTTTTATTGATTTCTTGATTATAGATTTTCAATTCAGGATCCAATTTACAGTGTCTTTTGGCTTTTAATGGCAACAGGCTATTCGGATACAACACATAAATCCCCTGATAGCCTTTATCTGCAAGGATAAAAGCCCCAAAAGGAATCTGGTTTAAATTGCGTTTGAACAACTCGAAATCATGCACTGCACCGCGACTGGTACATAAACTTAGAATTTGCTGAGTTTTGTAGTGAATCATGGCCTGTACTTTAAAGGTATGGGTCTTTTTCTTGCCGCTATAGCTTTTCTTCTGTTTTTTTAGGCCTTTGGATTGGAATTTCCGTGGCATCCACGATCACAACATTCCAGTCGATGCCTTCGCCCTCGGGTAAATCTTTGGGTAAATTAAACAGATTGGACCGAATCAGGCAGTCTTCAACATGACGGACAATTCTTGAGGCTGTGGGCTCTGAAACCCCGTAACTCGTCGCAACGTGAAATAAGGTTCGGTATTCCCGCCAATAGCTCAGACAGAGCAGAACCTGATCCTCCAGGCTTAACTTGGGCGGTCTGCCTTTGGCAGAGACATGCTTCTGCAATTGCTCAACCATCAAATAGAAAGTTGACCATGAGATGCCTGTGTATCGCTTGAACTGAGGATCAGAAAGCTTGTTTGAATCGATGTATTTCATCCGCAGATTATGCACGAATGCCAAGAAATCCGGAGTGCAAATATTAACCAAAAAGAAGATCGTTTTTTGATTTATGAAAGAGATCTAATAACTATAGTATCTAATATGCTGATTGTCAGTTATAAAATACTAAGAGTCATTTTATTCAAAAAAAGTTGTGGCAAAAAACTTGCCACAACTTTTTTATTTTGCACGAATCGGGAGCCATATTTGGAACTGTGCATTCTGAGGATTAGCATCTAAATATAATTCGATATCTGGCAATTCAGCATATTCAAAACCTGAAGTTGGTAACCATTCAGTAAAAATCTGCTGTTGCAATTCTTGAATTGCTCCTGGTATAGGACCCGTTCCTGAGAATACCGCCATCCAGCTTTGCGTGATAAAAGCCAGCAATAAAAACCCGCACATATCAGCGCCCATTCCAAGCAGCAACACACCGCGGTCACCCAGTCGCTTTGAAAGAGTGCCGGTTAAAACAGCTTGTACGAATGTATGTGCTGCACCAAAAACGGCCAGCGACACACCTGCTGTGCCAATATCCCAATTCAAGCGCTGTTCGCCATAAATCACCCACAAAGCGGCGGGCGCCTGCCCAATCAGCTGCATAAGAAAAAACAACGCAAAAAAGCTGGCAAGTCCCTGAACTGCAAAATTGAAGCGAAAGCCTTCAAACAAATTGATTTTGGCTGGCTGTCCTTCAGGCGGTTGTGACGGCGTTTTGGGCAACAAGAAAGCCACCAAACAAAAGGCAATTGCATTGAGAAGAGCCCCTGCCACAAAGGGCGCATGCACAGATATATCACTAAGAACACCGCCAATAGCAGGCCCTGCAATCATACCTGCACCAAAACACGCCCCCATAAAACCAAACCAACGCGCACGTTCTTCCTGTTTAGTTGTATCAGCGATAATTGATGCCGCGATTGCACCAGTTGCTCCGGTAACACCTGAGATAATCCGGCCGATATAAAGCACCCATAAAACAGGCGCTGCCGCCATTATGCTATAATCAATCGTGGCACCTAAAAATGAAACCAGCAAAATAATCCGCCGTCCATAGCGGTCAGATAACCGCCCTAAAACGGGCGCGCAAAAGACCTGCATAAACGCATAAAGCGATAAAAAAACACCATAGTGAAATGCTGTTTGCTCTGCCGGTACAAATTCATTTAATAAAGCCGGAACCACCGGCATGATTAATCCCAAACCAATCGCATCAAGCGCGACAACAATGAGTGCGGTTATAAGTGATTTTGACATAGATGTGACTTTTATTTATCATTGATAAGTTGGCGATAAAAAACTTTGTACCTGGCATAAAGCTCGGTGGTGTCAGCGCGTGACCGTACCGGCTTCTTTTGATACTGCCGCCTGGGCGGCTTCTCCTGCTGATCCGGTGACGCCTCAAAGGCTCCCAGCCGCTTTTCCAGGGCAGGCTTGGACAGATCGCGGGACAGGGTGCTGGGCTTGACCATCGTGCCGTCATCGGCCCGGATCACCAACCCGTTACCCCTTGGCGTAATCTCCAGGCCGTTATCACGCATGACCTGGTGCAGCTCCGTCCAGGACTGCGCGGCTTTAATGTCGTCCAGGCATTCGCGCTTGATCCAGCCCACCAGACTTTCCACGCCGGCATGGCGCTCCATGTCGGCGGCCCTCGATGCCGCCCCGCGCTGCTGCGGCCGGTGATTGTCTGCCTCCAGGCCATAGTCCCGTTCCAGCGTCTCGCACAAGTCGGCCAGCGCCAGGTGCGGATAGTACGGTTCGTGCATCGTGTGCCTGGTCGGGTGAATCTTGTTGATGGCAATGTGGATGTGCAGGTTGTCGGTGTCGTTATGCACGGCGCTGATACGCTGATGCTCACCAAACCCTAGCCCTTGGCAAATCCGTTCCTCTATCGCCTTCAAGGTGTCGGCATCGGGATTCTCGCCGGCGCGAAAACTGACAATCAGGTGATAGGTCTTATCGCCCTTGGCCCTGGTGTTCATGTGCTGGGTGGCCAGCACTTCGGTGATGGCATCGCGCACTGAATGCGCCTCGCAATTCGTGACCTGAACATGGCCCAGCCGGTGGTCTTTGCTCTGTGCGTCGGTGATGTATTTAGCCAGGTCGGCAAAGTCTGATTTGCCCAGGGAACGCATGGCAACATGCTTGGCAATCATGATGCTGCCCTGGGTCGCACAATAGATTCCATCAATCGGCTCATTTCGTCCTGGTTGGCCTCAATCCGGGCCAGCAGGCCCAAGACAGTTTCAGCGCTGAACCGGGCCGTTCGGGCATCGTCGGTCAGCCACAATTTCAGCAGACCACCGAGGCGGCCCAGGTCGCCATTGACCCGCACCAGCTCGCGCACGTTCTCGTAATCGGTCACGCCCTGGACGGCGTAACCCTGCCCCACGGCCAGCAAAAAAGCAGACGTACTCAAGCCAGCCGCTTGTGCGTTGGCCTCAATGGCGGCCCGCTCTTCCGGCAGGCAATACACCTTGATCGGCGTGCTGCTTTTTCTCGTTACCTTCTGCTCTGTCGCCTCCATCTTTGGCGTCCTCCTGGTTCTCTTATTCCGGCGTCCGCCGATGGCCCCGCAGGGCAGGATTCCCGTTGAGCGCCGCAGGTGCGAATAAGGGGAAGTGAAGAGGAACACCATGCTTGCATGGTGGGCCTACTTCACACATCCTGCCCGCTTCACCACCACTTTAACATCACTACCATTTACCGGCTATAACCCGTTTTATCGACAAACACAAGCCGATTCCACGCATAAGGCGTGCAATCTGGCTTTAGTCGCCTTACAATCGCTTTAATAGCGATAGAATCGGCATTAAATCGCGGATAAATCGACATATAAAAGGCGGTAGAATCGGCATGACTAAACGGCTTACAGAGCGCATTGCAGCGCAAATGCAGACCCAAAAGCCCACCCGTTCAGGACAGAATCGGGCGGCTTTCCTGGCCCAGCGCGACGACATAAAAGAGGCTTTGACCGATGGCTGGCCGGTAAAAGCCATCTGGAAAACGCTGCACGATGAAGGGAAAATCAGCTTCGGATATGATGCTTTTATCAGCTATGTGAACAGTCTGATTCGGTCGCCAGGCGAGCCTGAAAAGGCCACCGCAAGACCGCCGGCATCCTCCCAACCGGCCCCCAAGAAAGCCACCCCAGCGACACCCAAACCAGTACCATCAGCCAGCCATAAGCCGGGGGAGATTCCCAGCTTCAACTTCAACCCCAGCCCGAACAAAGCGGACTTGATTTGACGCCCCAAGGGGCGGATTGGACGCCAAGAGGGAAGGCATAGCCCGCCCCTCAAGTGTCAATGAACCCCTGGAAATCGACCCCGAAAACAGCCCCCTTCATAGAGGCGGCCTATTAACATTTGAGTGGGAGTGACGGGCACTGGCTGGCAATGTCTAGCAACGGCAGGCATTTCGGCTGAGGGTAAAAGAACTTTCCGCTAAGCGATAGACTGTATGTAAACACAGTATTGCAAGGACGCGGAACATGC
>NZ_VPCT01000037.1:0-5529 GCF_013418055.1 Acinetobacter sp. YH12208 | reverse complement strand
TTTTTAATTATCTCGGTATTTAAAGTTATAAGCTCTATTAACTTAAAAATGGAATTGGCATAGTTCTTGTAAAAAAAAATGCTCTCAACTTCTCAACTCGTCCCCCAAGCGTCGCACTTCGTGCTTTGGCTTTGGTGAACGGTTGAGAGAGTTTCGGCAATACTCACCCTAAGGGCGTTCATTTAAAAAAATGACACATCCCCTAAGTATTGCCGATTTACCTGTATATATTTGGCTTCGGAGCCACGTATATCGGTCGTATCCGCACATAGCTTTGCTGACTATGCAGACAAGGACTCAAAGTCTTGCACCTTGCTCCACGCGCTCCCTGTCATTGCATTGCCTGTATCTCTGCGAGGGTTTCCCCAACGTACAACTTAACAAGTCCTATGCAACTACTCCCAACGCTCCGCCTATGTGAAGTTCCCCTGTAAGCGGTTTAGCCTTTCGACTATAGCTACAATACGCCAGTGACACTTATTCCTACCACACGCACTGCATGCCGACCGTAAAACGGACACGCAGAAGCGGGCAAAGCTCGATCTAGATACTTATTTGATGGTTTTAAACACGTATTAACGAAGACTTATCATTTTAGGTCTTGAACTAAACACTTTTTATTGTGAAAATAGAGTTCAGGTACAAGCCTTAGTGTGAAATCATAACGGTCGCCAAACCTTATGATCTTCGTTATTCGATGGTCTAACATCAAATAACTGCGTACCGCTGAATATATGGGAAAAGCTACTTGTTTTACAAGTAGCTTTTTTCATTTCTAGATTACTATTCATAAAATTTTTAACTACTTAGTACCTGTACGATAAGTCATAGTTCATTTAATCAATAACTTAGAATAATATTTAAATAAATGAATGAAAAAAGCCCAATTAACTTTAATTGGGCTTATAAAATGCAAATAAATCATTAGATTTAATTAAAATTAATTCCTATCTATAGGATTCGCTTTATTTAAATCGCAAAAATCCTGCGAAATAAATTATTCAATTTACTAGTTTTAAGCAGCTTTACTGTGAGGAACATCTATTCATTGTGAGATACTCATCTCATGTCTCAACTCTACAGTAAAGCTAGCTATTCATTATTTTTAGACCGACTTTAGTACCATCAGGCCACAGCTTATTAATATACTAAAAACTTATTCTTTGACCGTATACGCATATTCAATTAAACCATTTTCCAATTCACCGACTCTATGAAACCCTATTTTTTCATAAAATTCACATGCACTTAATGTCGCATGTAAAACAATCAGCTTTAAATTAGGTTCAGTTGTAGCAGCTTTTTTAATACAGAATTCAAGCGCTTTAACAACTAAACTTTGACCTAACCCCCTATCTTTACAGTTCTCATCTACCCCAAGATAGTGAATAACGAAAATTTTATCTCCAGCTTTAAGTCCACTTTGCTCTTTTAACGTATGACTACACATCTTTGGGATAGAAAATGTCACTTCTTTTAAAGAATATGCCATATACCCTAAAACTTTAGTTTCAGTAGCCATTACCATAGTGTCCATCTTATGGCGATCAACCTGAAACCTTAATCCGTCTCCACGCTTTAAGAAATTATCAATTCCTGTATTACCACATGCAAAATCATCCAGGGAAGATATCTGCACTTCAGAAAGCTTCTGAAATTTATACGGCTTAATTGTCGGAAAATCTTCCAAAAATTTAGCCTTTGATTTTGGTGCAGTCCCATCATTAATGACGGGATACTGCGGGGAATTATCAGAATAATTCGAAAGAATCGAATTCATTTCCATGTTCTACACTCCGATACTTATCTACCGTCTGTTTCAGTCTTTGATTATCCTGAAGGGTTTGACTAAGTAGATGCTTTAAATATACAAGCTGATCCTGAGATTTGTTTTGCAACAAAGAATAATCGTCAACATCATCATCGACCCTTTCAGTCAATGTATCTATTTTCAATTTCTCAAGTACAGCAAGCTCCAAATAATGATTAACACTCATATTCTTAGCCTCCGCAGTAGACTTAACTATGTCTACAAGAGGCTTATAAAATCTGACTGTTAGTCGATCTTTTTCTAGATCTTTTAGACTAGAAGGGCTCAGTTTTAGAAGATCTAAAAGTTGACCCGAATGTTTTGATATATTGTTCATAACCATATTCATAGTGCAGAAAAAGTCATGACATGTATCGATACTTGTCCAGTGGTATGTCATGCCCATTTCCATCTCCTCGTTGGTTGAATAACAAACTAAGTGTTCAAGCAATACTGCTATGAAAGCTTAGGCCGTCATTTTCTTTATGCTTTTTTGCATAAAGAAGGAAAAACCAGTTGCGATCTGTTTTTCCCTGGGTAGTTTGATCGTAAAATGATGAAATCTTAAATATGATCAATTACTTAAGAATGAGTTCATCATTAAAAATAGTTTTTTATAATGTTTAAAAATTAGCAGGTATACTATACCGTAATTTAATACTAGCAAAAAATAAAATAATGTCAACTAAAAAAAGTGACGTCACAAAAACAAAAAAGATTATTTTAGTCCAAGTATTTGATTTTTATTGTTATATTTGAAAAATAAATTATATATTATTTAATTTTCAGAATTCCCCCCCCTTTTAAAGCCAAAAAAAAGTCCATTGAGCTGAGATATCAATGGACTGTCTACGTACGGATTAATTTTTAATAAACTTCTACTTCTACAGTAAACCAACCCTCAACAAACGTGCCTTCTGTGCCGGTTTGCTTAACTTCACAGTTAAACTGTCTATCTGTGTCTCCCAGAAAACCTGATACATGATCAGGCTTATCTGTCATAGGTTTTAGCGGTAACTGGGTTTTGCTTTGAATCGACTTTAAACAGCTAGACATACTAGAAAATTTAGCCCCTTGAATTTCTGTTTCTGTCTTAGGCTTTTTAGGTTTTGGTGAACCTGTACCATCTGAATTTCCACATCCAATCAATAATAAACCGAGTAAACTAGCAGTAAGAATTTTAAACATTTGATGCCCCTCATTAGAGTTATTAAAAATATGAAAAAATTGATATTTGTAGTTATTGCCCTGTTAACCACTAATCATGTTTTAGCAGATACTCTTATTCCTAGAAGTGCTTCAGGCGATAAAGGTAAATACTATTTAATCAAACAAACAAAATCAGGCGATATTATTTCTGCTGTACATAAAAGAGTAGGTGTAGATAGCATTGGTTATACATCTACAAAAACCAACTGTAAAACTGGAAAAATGCAAGAGATTGGATATAGTGAAGTGTCTGCTCAAGCTATTAAAGCAAGTCCTACTAAGTGGTTTGATTTAGTACCGGGTTCTAGTAAACATGACCTATATAAATTTTTGTGTAAAAAATAAGTCTACTTATCTCATTCGAAAGCCATAGCTTCGCTTTGGCTCATTCATCTTTTCAACTTGAGTAACTGCTCTTGTATTGTGCTTAACTGATTGTTCAAAAGCCTGTTTTGTCTCTCGAAGTCTTTCAGTTGTCCACTCAAGTCGCTGACATGCTTTGTTAAGTTGCTCCAGTTTTCCGCTTGTTTCTGATCTGCTTCGGAAATATTGTCCAGTAAGCTCTTGAAGGCTTCCCTGATAGCCTGATTTTCTTGCTGTGTATTCTCGAACATCTGCCGTAAAGCTTCTTCTTTCTTTTGTTGCTGTGCCTGCATCTGTTCCAGTGCTGCGAGCAATTGCTTTTCTAATTCTGTCATCACTTAATACCCCATCGGAACCATAAGACTGCCGTTCTTCCAAGTCCCTGCTTCCTTGTTCACTAATACGCATAGTCGCTTGCGGTTCTTCTTGTCGATACAATCCTGAAACTGCACGTTCGCCCCTTTTTCCTTGAGTTCTTGGATAGCTAGATTCTGTTGGGTAATTAGCTCGAAATTCTTGTTTATTCTGTAGCTCTGATACGTCAGAACGCCCCATGCTAGGGCTATCGCTGTAACGATGGCGATTGATACGATCATCCAGCTTTTTAATATAATCGGGCGTATCCGTGAGTTTTGCTCTCGGATAGCGGTACTCATGGCTTTCTCGTTTTCGTTCAGTAAGTCGATTAAGCGTTTTTCGTGCTGCTTCAATGCGTTCGCCACGATCTGCTCTGTATCTTGCGCTTGCTGCTTCGATGTCTGCTCGAAGTTCTTGGCCAAATCTAAAATCTTGCTCATATATTTTACCTTTCAACCGAATGTTTCTACCGCCTTCGGGGTCTTTGATACTGATACTTTTTGGTGTTTTACGAGCAATCTCAAAACCTGCATTTTCAAGCGTACTAATCACATCATCACGACTTTTAAGATTGCCACTCTCAGCAATGTTTAAAAGGCCGTCAGTAATCGCATGAGCTGCCGCTTCTTTAGCTTTGGGAAGGTTATTTGGAGTACATAACTCGCGCTTATTTAGAGGATCATTTGGGTCATGTAATTTGTAGTGATCATTTACAAGGTCTTTCCATGCGTTAAGCCTTGGTCTGTCTGCTTTGTCATAATAGGGCTGTAAACGCTTGCCACTTTGCAGCTCAACATTGGCTACAACGAAATTAAGCTCCAAACGATCTTTGTCCAGGTGTTGTACCCACAAAATCGAATATTGATCCTTATCCAGTCCTGGTAATAAAGTTCGTTCAAAACTATCCATGATTTTTTGTTTTTGGTGTTCTTCTAAATCACGTTCAGCAAAAGACAAAACGCCTGAAGTATATTTTTGAGCAAAGTGGGTGCTATCAATCAATTGAACCATTTGTTCAGGATCACCACGATCTAAGCGAGCATCTTCACGAGCTCGGTCTTTTCCAAGTAAATAGTTAACGGGACCACTACCAGAACCTGAACCACGACTATGTATTTTTATGATCATCGCTCAATCTCTGCAATTCCCGTTCAATACTGGATAAAGCTGTAATTATCGCAATTCGATCTAATACTGAATCTTGCTTACTATGTTGGTTCACCAGTCTAGCTATCTGATTTAGATTGTTTCCAATACCTGCCAGTTTTCTAAGTAGCTTTGGATCAACCTCAATAACTTTGCTTTGTTTTGTTTGCTTTTCTCCTAAACAAGTTTCACGTATCCAAGTGGCTAAACTGGCTTTAGTACATCGGTTTAATAAGGCTTGATGTTCATCCTCTGTTAAACGGATCTTTATTTCTTTAGTCCTTTTTATGAGTTCTTTATCTGCCATTGGATCTCTCGTTTGGTAACACCAAAATAGGAAAATTTTAATTTTTCTGTTTTGGTGTTTTTGGGGTATCGGGGGCAAAGCCCCTGATCCAGTCTCACAAAAGGGAATCTTCGAGCGCAGCGAAGAAAGTCCCCTTTGTGTATGCTGGCTTATAATTAAAAAATTAGCATGGAAACAGGCCTGCATCAAGCAAAGTTTCCTTTGCTTAATTTTTTAATTATCTCGGTATTTAAAGTTATAAGCTCTATTAACTTAAAAATGGAATTGGCATAGTTCTTGTAAAAAAAAATGCTCTCAACTTCTCAACTCGTCCCCCAAGCGTCGCACTTCGTGCTTT
>NZ_VPCT01000036.1:0-5859 GCF_013418055.1 Acinetobacter sp. YH12208 | reverse complement strand
TTTGGTATTACGTCTAGAAGAAAGATAAAAATCAATGGTATCGCCACGTTGATCGACTGCACGATACAGATAAGACCATCGTCCATTCACTTTTACATAGGTTTCATCAATATGCCACGAGCTCAGATCTGTAGGATTACGCCAATACCAGCGTAAACGTTTTTCTATTTCAGGAGCATAACGTTGAACCCAACGGTAAATAGTCGTGTGATCAACATTCACACCCCGTTCGGCCAGCATTTCCTGCAGTTCACGATAGCTAATGCCATATTTACAATACCAGCGCACAGCCCAAAGAATGATTTCGCCCTGAAAATGCCGACCATGGAAAGGATTCATATGCTGCACCTTTAGCTAAAACAGTCTTCAGCTTACCATTCGTGGTTATTTGCAACAGTGCCGTCAGATAAATACTGATAAGCGTCTCAGTTCAACGGTTTTCTGCCACCTCTACTTCAGCTCAATGACTAAAATCAGGAGAGACAACTTTAAAATCACCACGACCAGTCTATTTTCAGCTACCTATTTTGAACTCATTTATTCATGCGTTATCACACAAAGAGATGAGCCTTTCGGTCTTTTCAGCATTGGAAATTATTTTACCACTGCCTCTACTTCTTTGAGCATGGCTTGCATGCCGCCCAGACTGTCGTTGATCAAATACCAGGTGCTAGAATCCAGAAAAACAATATGATCGTTTTTAGCCGCCTTGGTCTGTCTGACTAGATTATTGTCCAGTACCTTGCGTGCACCCCCGTCACCTTCGGTAATCGCCGCACTGCGGTCAATCACAAACAGGTAGTCCGGATTCTTTTCGGCGATAAATTCATGCGATACCGACATGCCATGCGTCCCCACCTTGATACTTGGGTCGGCTGGCTGGAAACCGTACAGGTCATGAATCAGGCCAAAACGTGAACCGACCCCATAGGCAGAGAGTTTGTTGTTATTGACCAGAATCACCAAGGCAGTTTTATCCTTGGTTTTTTCCTGCAGGGCATCGATGTCTTTAGACAGCGTAGCCAGCTGCTGCTCGGCTTCAGCACGTTTGCCCAGCATATCCGCAATATTCAAGGTATGCTGGCTGAAAGAATTAAAACGGTCGCGATAATCCACCTGATTGAAATACACCGGGGCAATCCCCTGAATCTGGCCCATCAAGTTTTCCATGCGTCCACTCATTAAAATGAGCTGCGGCTGGCTTTCGGCAATTTTTTCCAGATTGGGTTCCTTCGCTGTACCGACATCGATATAGCTCTTGTTATTAAACTGCTGCAGCGCTGCCGGTAACGGAGTGCCTTGCGGCAGCGCCACCACTTTATCACTGCCGCCCAAAGTATGGATGGTATTTAAGGAGTTCGTATCCAGCACCGTGATCCGGCTTAATTCTTTGGGAATACTGATTTTACCGGCCTGACTCTCGAACTGCTGCATTTCAGATGTCGTGTTCTGGCCAGAAGGTGCATCCGTCGGACTGCATGCGGCCAAAAGACCGGTGACAAGCAGTACAGATACGCTGGTTTTGAATTGCATGGATGTCTCCTAACTAATAAAATACAGGCCCAGCTGATGTTGCTGGATTTGCTGAATCGGAATATGAAAATCGAAAATATCCTGCAGAATATCTTCATGCATGATCTGCTGCGGTGTGCCCTGATAGACCAGCTCACCGTGTTTCATGGCAATGATCTGGTTGGCATAGACCGAAGCAAAATTGATATCGTGAATCACCACAATGATGGATTTACCATGATTGACGCACAGGTCCTTAAGCACCCGCATGATCTGGGCTGAATGTTTCATGTCCAGATTATTGAGCGGCTCATCCAGCAGGATATATTTGGTGTCCTGCGCTAATACCATGGCAATATAAGCACGCTGGCGTTGTCCACCTGACAGTTCACTCAGTTGCTGGTGTCGCATCGGCTCCAGTTCCATATATTGAATGGACTGGTCAATCATCTGATGATCCTGAGCAGTCAGATGGCCATGTGAATAGGGAAAGCGTCCAAATGCCACCAGATCTTCAACCGAAAGACGCAATTCGGTATGGTTGGCCTGTTTTAAAATCGCCATTTTCTTGGCAATCTCGGCATTTTTCATCTGTTGCAAATTTTCCCCGTCCAGCATCACCTGACCCGCATCCGGGTTCATCAGCCGGCTCATGATGCCGAGCAGGGTACTTTTACCGGCACCGTTCGGCCCAATAAAGGCTGTGAACTGTCCTTCACCGATGTCGAGAGACACCTGCCTGACCACGGTTTTCTCATGATAATGCTTGCTGATATGTTCTAAGACAATTGCCATTTTTTATTGTCCTTCAATAAGATCCAAAAAAAGTAGAGTCCGCCGACAAAGTTAATGATGACACTGAGCGTAGTGCGCAAATTCAGTAGATGCAGCACAATAAACTGCCCGATCAACAGGACCAGTAACGAAACCAGGATCATGCCGGGAAGCAGAATCTGATGGCGATGGGTTTTAAAAATTTCCAGACTGATATTCAGAACCAAGAGACCGAGGAACATCATCGGACCGGCCAAAGCCGTAGCTGAAGCCAGAGCCAGCACCACCAGAATCAGCGAGATACGGCTCTCGCGATCATAATTGAGTCCCAGATTGAGCGCATGATCGCGGCCCAGTGCCATGACATCAAAAATCCGCACCTTTAGCAGACAATAGATCAGGATTGGCAGAATGGTCAGCGTCGACAGGATCAGCGGTTCGACTCTAACGAAATTGAAGCTGGCAAAGCCGGCATAGGCGGCGACCTGAAACTCATCCGGATCGAGCAGTACCTGAATATAGGTGGCCATACTGTCAAATAAGGTGGCACAGATCAGTCCGACCAGCAGTAGGAAATAGATATTCTTTTCCGCCACTTTTTTGAAAATAAAATGATAAAGCAGCAGGGCAAAGGCCAGCATCAGCGCCAGTGAAATAAAATAATCAGCCACAATATTCAGTGACAGCAGGGCGCTGGCACCAAAAATATAAATAATCAGGTTTTTGGACAGCTCATACAGTTTGTCGAGTCCCAGCGCCTGTGGGGTAACCACCCGGTTATTGACGATACTGTGGAAAATAAGGGTTGAAATTCCCACCGCCGTGCCGGCAACCACTATGCCGCATACCGTTTTAAAACGCAGACCGAGTGAATAGCGCCATGCCGGACCCAGATCCCAGCAGAGATACAGCAGCAGACTGGCCAATACCGCACAGCTCAGCAGCACTAATTTGGCCGAATTAGACATGACGATAACTCCGTAGTAACAGCCACAGGAAAATCACGCTGCCAAATACCCCCATAATCAGACTGATCGGGATTTCATAAGGATAGATCAAAATACGGCCGATAACATCACAGATGAGCACCAGCAAGGCACCCAGTAAAGCCGTCGGTGCCAAGGTTTTACTTAGATTATCGCCCAGATACAAGCTGACAATATTCGGTACAATCAGGCCCAAGAAGGGAATCGCACCGACAGTAATCACGACAACGCCGGTAATGATCGACACTAGAATCAGGCCGATAAATAAGGTCTGGTGATAATTCAGCCCCAGATTAGAAGCAAAATCCTGTCCCAGGCCAGCCAATAAAAAACGCTGGGCAAATAGGTAAATGATCAAAAACAGCGGTACACTGAGATAGATCAGTTCATATTGCCCGTTTAAAATGGTGGAAAAATCTCCCTGTAACCAGCCGGCAAGGCTCTGTAGCAGATCCATTTGCAGGGCAATAAAGGTGGTAAAGGCAGAAATAATACTGCCGAAGATCATGCCGACCAGTGGCACAAATACAGTATCCCGATGTTTCAGCCGCGATAAAATCGCCATAAAGCCCATTGCCCCGAGCAGGGTGACTACAATCGCAAAACCAGTTTTTAGAAAAATCGATGCAGTTGGCAGCAGAATAATTGAAACCAGTACCCCGAGACGGGCACAGTCATATAATCCGGCTGTGGTCGGGGAGACAAAGCGATTGCGGCTCAAGGTCTGCATGATCAGGCCGCAAACACTCAGCCCCGCACCGGCAATCAATATGGCCATCAAACGTGGGAAACGGCTGGTCCAGAACAGTTGCCAGTCATGTGCCTGACCTTGTAATAGACCCTGCCAGCTCATATCTCCGACACCGACTGACAAAGATAATCCTGCACAGAGCAGGAGTAGGATCAGCAGATAGCGGAATTTTTTCATGGAATTTTCATCAGGAATCAGGCGATATAAATATAAAAAAGCGCATCACTATGCAGTGATCTTTTTACTTAATGAAGATCATAATTTGATCATGAATCAAACTATTGAGAGTAAAATAGAGCTAAAGCTTAACGGGATAATGAATGTTAATCATTCTCACTATTGTAAGTTAATGTAAATAAAAACAGAGGTGAAGGCCGTTTAAGCGACGCAGCATTTCATTTTTGCAACGATAAAACTGGAAAAAATTGATGTCATGGTGCTCAAAAATTTTCTAATGAGTTAGGAAGGTATTGAAATTGGAGAAAGAAATACAGCGCCTACTAGCAAATATGGTCATTGGAGGAATGATCTCATAACCCTTGTTATGGCTGTTTTATGACCAGTACTGTGTCCCGATAGATAAATGAAAAGAAAGCTTCCTGACCCATTATAGTGAGCAATTTTTAGCAGAACTATTCAGGCTTACTGGCTTTGTTGCACAAACCTAGCATCAAAAGCTTATTCAGCAATATAATTTCAAAATGAATAAGCCTGCCTCTAAAATCTACCGTACAACCAATTGGTCATCCTATAACCGAGCCTTAATTAACCGAGGTAATATTTCCATTTGGTTTGATCCAAAGACTCAGTGGTATGCACAATCACAAGGCAAGCAAGGTCGAAATCAAACCTACTCCGATACAGCGATTCAATGCTGCTCAATGATCAAATTACTATTCCGACTCTCTTTACGTATGGTCACAGGTTTTGTTCAAAGTCTGATTAAACTCTCCGGATTAGATTGGACAGCTCCGGATTATTCCACCCTTTGTCGTAGACAAAAGCATATTGATATTGCGATTAGCTATCAAAAAAGTAGTGATGGACTGCATCTACTCGTAGACTCTACTGGTTTGAAGTTTCTTGGTGAAGGTGAATGGAAACGCAAGAAACATGGGGCTGAATATCGTCGCCAATGGCGTAAGCTTCACATTGCTATGGATGCTAAAACCCTGCAAATACGTGCAGTACAACTCACCACAAATAATGTCAGTGATTCTCAAGTACTCGAAGATTTACTTGCTCAAATTCCCTTGGATGAACCAATTGATTCTGTTTATACAGATGGTGCTTATGACACAAAGCACTGCCGACAAGTCATTTTAGATCGAGATGCACATGCGATCATTCCACCTAGAAAGAATGCAAAGCCTTGGAAGGATCAGCAAGCGAGGTCTATAGAGCGGAATGAATTATTAAAGACAGTCAAACGGCTAGGCAGATCGCTTTGGAAAAAGTGGTCTGGTTATCACCGTCGAAGTTTGGTTGAAACCAAGATGCATTGCATCAAATTATTAGGCGATAAATTAACAGCGCGGAGTTTTCCAAGTCAGGTGAATGAGATCCATGCACGCATGGCAGTTTTGAATAAATTCACAGAATTAGGTCGCCCTCATACCCAAGTTGTCTCTTAAATTTGAGTAGCTTAAGGGAAATCAGCCTTTCAAACCTTTATGCAACAAAGCCGGCTTGAACAGCAAGATGAACCTACACAAGAGAAGGTCCTAGCTGCCCTGGTTGTTCTACAGCAGCAGGGACCGAGTTTAGGCCGTCCTTTAGTAGATACTGTGTATGAGTCTAAATTTACCAATATGAAAGAACTGCGTGTTCAACATC
>NZ_VPCT01000035.1:0-5949 GCF_013418055.1 Acinetobacter sp. YH12208 | reverse complement strand
AGCAGTTTTTTGGGGTTAAGGGGATACCCCTTACGCAAACTTTGACTTGGATGAAATCCAAGTCGTAAGTGCGCATTTCATGAAAAACACGATAGCATATAGCCCGCTTGAATTTCAATTCATAGGGCCTTATGCTTGAGTGGTTTTCTATATCCCGAAATCTGAATCATGACAAAAGCTGCTGAAACTCTTGAAAAGAAAATCGAAGCCCAGTTAGAGAAGCTGAAACAGTTAAAGGCTCGTAAACAGGCTATCGAAGCTAGAGAAAAATCGAAACAGAAAGAGCAGGAAAGAAAGGACGATACTCGGCGTAAAATTTTGCTCGGTTCTTACTTGATTAAAAAAATGAATGCGAATGAAGCCAATAAAGAAAAAATACTCGCTGAACTCAACGACTATTTAACAGAAAATAGAGATAGACAGCTTTTTGACTTACCAAATATTGAGGAGAATTAATTATGAATAAAGCCGATTTAATTGCCAAATTAGCGCCTAAATTAAACATTACCCAAGATGAAGCAAGAATTGTTCTAAATTCTGTTCTTGAGGTAATCACAGAAGCCCTAGTTGAAGATAAAAATGTTCGGTTGGTTGATTTTGGGACTTTTGAAGTAAAACAGCGTGCCGAAAGAATGGGGCACAATCCTAAAACTGGCGAAAAACTTAAAATTGAAGCTAAGAAAATCGTCACTTTTAAACAAGGCAAGGCTTTGGGAGAGCAATTTATTGTTAAGCCAAAGCAAAAAAGTAAAGCTAAAAAGAAAGCCTAATTTTTCTTAGCTCTTTGTTTTTCTTGTTCGGCTTTATACTCTGGAATTAGCTCATTTAAGACCTTTTGGATATTTTCCTTATCTTCGATCTGCAAATTATCCCGATAGTAAATTAAGTCCTCTATTTTGCTTTCCATCTGCATTTTTTCGGTGGGTTCGGCATTTTGGGATATTCGGGATAATAGGAAGATATAACTGCATATATTTTCCCTCGCAATTTCATAATTTACGATATCGAGGTATTCAGCTTGTGTGCCGTGAAATTCTTCTAATAGGTTGGTTAATTTCATCATGCTTGAAACCCTGCTTTTTCTAAACATGGATAAAGCTCTCTGAACTTTTCAGGCTCTAAAAGCATGTCAGCGATACGAATAGCAAATTGCTGAAAGCTTTCCGTACCTTGTGAGTATTTGCTCATTTCGGGCATTTCAGACATTTTATTTGCAAATAAATGGCGTTGTGGATCGCTCAATTTTATAAAAAAATCAGGGTTACTACGATTTTGCTTAGATATTATTTTTTTTGAGATTTTATCTACTTTAGGCTTAAATTTGAATGAAAAACCTATAATTGTCCGCCCCTGCTTATGTTGCTCGTATTTAATCGTATAGTCTGAATGTTGATTCACTTGCTCCACAGCCACATCTAGGACTCGTAACTTAAAGTTAGAAATAATTTTATATTGCTTAGGTTCTACACCTAATTGCCCTCGTAATTGTTCTATTTCAATAAATGGAATATGTCCGACATTTTTCCATTTCATTAGGAGTTCAAACAATCGAGTAGCGTAGGTACTGGTAAAGTCGGTAGTTTGTGATAAGTAATAGCTTGTGAAATATTCTTTTGAATTAGCAACCAATAGGACAACATCACTGGTAAGTTGGAAGTGTAATAAACCCTCTGATTCTGTATAACCGATCTTTTGTACCCATCGTGATTTCATAACGGTTGGTATATCGCAATCTCTTAGCTTTTTGGGACGTTTAAAAGTGTATTCCTTACCAAATTCCAAGCCATATAAGGTGTATGAGAAATAGCGTAAAAACAACCGTTCTGATGCTTCTTTTAATGCTCGATAAGCTACTGAACCATCAACCTTAAATTGTTCAGCATATTCCCCTGCATGTATGGTCAGAACTGTATCACTGGTAATTTCTTGGTGCTGATTATTAGCTTTGACCAAAGCCAATCCAATTAAGCGTTGTTCTACTAAGCTCAAGGTATAACTTGCATCAATCAGCGCATTATTTTTAACAACTAAATCATTTGCCATTTCTTATACATACATTCTTTTTAGTTGTAATTATATTACATAGATTAAATACGTATAGCAATACTGCATAAACGTATAGATAAGACTGCATAAACGTATAGATAAGACTGCATAAACGTATAGATAAGACTGCATAAACGTATAGATATAGCAATATAAGCCATTGATTATTAATATGAATAAGTGGTCTAAAATTATAAAATTATAAAATTATTAAAAAGAGGGGAGTGCTAAAAACTGCCCTAGGTACTCGCTAAAGCTCGTACTCTATTGAAGCTCGTTCCTCGCTTCGAGGGGCAGTTTTTGGTTAATCCTGTTTGTGAAATCTAAAAGCAAAAGCATTGGTAATGTATTCGCTTCGCTCATATTTTTTGAAAAGCAAAAGCTCCAAAGTTCGCACCCATTCGGGATGCTCTGTACCTACCGTTTAAAATCGAAAGGGAGCTTGTAATCAGAGAAAAGGCGAGCGTGAAATTTTGATGATGCTCAATCGCTCGTAGACACTCGCTCGGTTCTTATTATCTAGGTTTTAATTATTTAATGGAGCTAATCAAAGTTGTGAAACATTGATCAAAGAATAGGCGTGGAACGTGAAAAATCATAAAAAAAGCCCACCAGAGGGTATGTGGGCTAAAATCATGTAACTACAGCATTGATTTCTATAGGTAATTATAACGCATTTCGTATAAGGTGTATTATGTTAATTTCAAAAATACTTAATGATCACTGAAGTGTAGCAAGCATCAACCTAGCTTCGGTATGTCCATTATTTGATGCTTCTTTTAGCCAATTCAGCGCTTGTTCTCGATTTTTTGGTAATCCATTCTCACCATTTAAATATTTCTTCCCAATATTGAATTGTGCCATCGCATTACCATTATTAGCCGCCTTTAAATACCATTTATTTGATAGTGCTATACTTTGTGCTACTCCGTGACCATTAGCATACATTGATCCAAGATCATGTTGCGCACCTGCATGTTCTTGAGCTGCTGCCTTACTAAACCATTCAAAGGCTTTGGTATAATTTTGGCTTACACCCTGCCCATAAATATACATTGAACCAAGGTTAAATTGCGCAGATGCCTCTCCTTGAACCGCTGCTTTGCTATACCATTCAAAAGCGTTGATATCACTTTTAGTTACGCCCTGACCTAATTCATACATCCTACCAAGATTATATTGCGAAAATGCCTCCCCCTGAGCCGCTGCCTTGCTATACCATTCAAAAGCTCTGACATCACTTTTAGTTACGCCCTGACCTAATTCATACATCGATGCAAGGTTATTTTGTGAAGGTACATACCCCTGAGTCGCTGCTTTGCTATACCATTCAAAAGCTTTGACATCACTTTTAGTTACACCCTGACCTTTTTCATACCTTACCCCAAGGTTATGTTGTGAAGGTGCATACCCTTGTGTCGCTGCCTTGCTATACCATTCAAAAGCTTTGGCATCACTTTTAGTTACTCCATCACCATAGGCATACATCATCCCAAGATTATGTTGTGCCAATGCAAATCCTTGAGCAGAAGCTTTGCTAAACCATTCAAAAGCTTTGGCATCATTTTGACTTACGCCATCACCATAGCTGTACATTAGTCCAAGGCTGTATTGTGCAGGTGCAAGTCCCTGAACTGCTGCCTTACTAAACCATTCAAAAGCTTTGGTATAATTTTGGGTTATACTCTCACCATCATAGTAAGCATCTCCTAGCTTATTTTGAGCAGATGCATCTCCTTTCTTGGCCATGTCCTGTAGTTTTTGAAAATTCTCTGTGTTCGCAAATGTAGGTTTCATAAATAGCAATAAAGTGAACAGTAATAATATTCTTTTAGTGAATTCCATTATCAAATTTCTATTTTATTAATAGTGATAGGATTTTAGTATAGCTTTAAATCCTTTCTAGAATAATATTCCTGAATTAATCAAATCTCTATCCATTTAACATAATGGGCGTTATACGAAATTTAGTTGTTAGAAACCATTTATTACATCAAAAGTAATGAAAAAGTAAAGAATATGCCTTATATTATCTTTACTTTAATGGTTTTTGAGTGAGGAAATCATGTCCGCAGTCAATTTCAATATGCGCTTAGAAGCAGAGTTAAAAGAACAAGTCACGCCTATTTTGGAAGACTACGGTTTGACTATGCCCCAAGCATTCAAACTGTTCTTGAATCAAATCGTTAAAACTAAGGCGATCCCTTTATCTTTTGACTATGCGCGAGAAACTGCTTTAACTCCTAAAGCAGCAGCCAAGTTACTTCAATCTTTAAAAGAGATTGAAAATGGCGAGTACACCGAGTACGAAACGGTAGAAGAAGCGATTAAAGCTATGTCGGAAGAAGCACATGGCTAAACGTAAGATTATCGTAACCAGTTCTTTTAAACGTGATATTAAAAGACGTTATTTAGAACTGGTTACGGCTGAATGGGCAGAAGTATTAGATTGTTTAGTCGCAAATAATCCTTTGCCTGAAAAATATTTAGATCATCCCTTGAAGGGTGGTGCAGAGTTTAAGAATTGTCGTGATTGTCATGTGAAGCCTGATTTAGTCTTGATTTATAGGCTTGTTGGTGACGATATTTTAGAACTGCATCAGTTGGATAGCCATTCCGAAATTTTTGGATGACTATCGCTCGATGCTTTGAAAGATGGCTTTAGCCATGTTTCAAAGTCGGGCAACTTTGCGCTTGCTGTAATCTGATCAGTAATGAGAAAAACCAAGCAAAGTACCGATCAACTAGTATTTTTTAGGGTCGATCTGACACCAGTCATACGTTTTTTCTTTGACATTATTCGGTTCAAATGAGTAACACGGCTTTTTAGTCATAATTCTGACTAATGTTTTCCCATCATGCTCCTCGATTTGTAACGGATATTTTTTTAGTACAGCCATATCTGCTCTACGTGCATCAATTTCGTCTTTGCTTGGTATGTATAAGAAGATAGCCAAAATGAATACCATCATCACAGCAACAAACGTGCTAGCAAAAATAATGATAAGTTTTAAGTTGAGCCTGTGTGTAGCTTCGTTTAATGCCTGAATACTATTGTTTAATGCGCCTGTATGCTTCTTATTTGCGTTTTCTAGCGATTTTTCAGCCTTGTCTAGCACTCCGCTAGCGACATGGTTGTAAAACTGCTCTAATCGCTTGTTATCGTCTGCTATGGCTTCTCGATATTCCTTCATGGATGCCAGTAAAATATATAATTGGTCATCTAAATCATTTTGGTTGCTCATAACGACATTCCGCCTCTACTTAGTTTTTGAGATGCCTTGCGGAGTGCTTGCTCGGCTCGTTGTTTATCTAATTCTTGCTGTCGCTTCATTTCCGCTTGGCGTTCCAGTTCTAGACGTTTGGTTTCTTGGTTCTTCTGCCATTGATCAAAACCTTGATCGACACGGCTTAAACCACGCTGTAAAACGCTCTCTTTTTGCTGTTTCTGTTGGTGAAGCTGTTGGCTATTTTGCTGTTTGACGTTGTCATTGAAACGGCTGATTTCAGTGTCTATGCCTTGTCTGCGTAATTGAGTGACTTTGGTGCCTTCATGGATGGTGGCTTGTAGTCCGTTGTTCTGATCGGCATAGCTACGATGGTCTATTTTTTCTCGGTAGCCTGCACGTTCCAATGCTTTATTGGTTAAGTCTGCCCATGTTTCTCGAATTTGCTTAATGTCTTCTTGGGTTGTCCCTATACCAAGGCTTTTTCGTTTGGCGTTGCTGAGTTCAATATCGGTTTTGGTGGTCAGAGTGATTTTATTGTCTGCGTCTAATTCGGCTTTTCGGGTTGTGAGCATGATATGGGCGTGATGGTTTTTATCATTACCGCCTTTACTCGGTTCATGGATGGCTAAATCTGCGATTACGTCATAGCGATCAACTAAGGACCTGGCAAAGT
>NZ_VPCT01000034.1:0-5988 GCF_013418055.1 Acinetobacter sp. YH12208 | reverse complement strand
TAAGCTATACATGTATATCAAGTGACCATTGGGATAGCTTTGTTACGACCTTTAAAGAATGCAAACAGTTGATTGGTAAATTTTTCACTGTGGGTATAGAAGGCAATAATTGTCGATTACGGCATCGAATCAGGCGAGGCTTTAGGAGAAGCTGCAACTTCTCCAAAAAGCTTGAAAATCATTTCAAAGCCTTTGATTTAGTGTTCTTTTATATCAATAATGGATTCGTTTAATGCCAGCATACTTTTTGAAACACCACCTGATTTTGTAAGCTTTGCTACTCCAGAGATTCTTAATAAATTTCCAGCCGATCTCATCAATTTCGTGCAAAAGGAAACACCTAAGACATTAGCGGACATATACCCTGAAGAAGCCGTGTTCTTATCAGCTATCAAAAAATTTATAAGACCTTTTAAAGAACAGTATAAAAAATTGGCTGATAAGAACAGGGAAATTAAGGAGCACAATACAGTTGCTCATAAAATTTATATAAAAATTAAAAATAAGGAAGCAACTCTGCAAAAGCCAACAGAGTCAAAGCCTAAAGAATCTAGTCCAAAGACTACTGAAAATAGTGCTGTCCCAGTAGAGATGAAGCAGGGAGCCATTCAGAAAAATATGGCTCCACAAGAAAAGCCAATTACTGTAATTAAGAAGCGAAAATTTGCTTTAAACAAGGATAAGTAACTTGTAATTTAAAATTATAAACAAAAACCCCTCTAAGTCTTGCAACTTAGAGGGGTTTTCCAGTAAATTCAGCGGTACGCAGTTATTTGATGCTAGAACATCAAGTAACGAAGATCATAAGGTTTGACGACCGTTATGATTTCACCAAAAGGCTTGTACCTGAATTCTATTTTCACAATAAACAGTGTTTATATCAAGCCTCAAAATGATAAGTCTTCGTTAATTCGTGTTTTAAATCGTCAAATAAGTATCCTAGATCGAGCTTTGCCCGCTTCTGCGTGTCCGTTTTACGGTCGGCATGCAGTACGTGTGGTAGGAATAAGTGTCACTGGCGTATTGTAGCTATGGTCGAAAGGCTAAACCGCTTACAGGGGAACTTCACATAGGCGGAGCGTTGGGAGTAGTTACATAGGACTTGTTAAGTTGTAAGTTGGGGAAACCCTCGCAGAGATACAGGCAATGTAACGACAGGGAGCGCGTGGAGCGAAGTGCAAGACTTTGAGTCCTTGTCTGCATAGTCAGCAAAGCTATGTGCGGATACGACCGATATACGTGGCTCCGAAGCCAAATATATACAGGTAAATCGGCAATACTTAGGGGATAGGTTATTTTTTAAAATGACCGCCCTTAGGGTGAGTATTGCCGAAACTCTCTCAACCGTTCACCAAAGCCAAAGCACGAAGTGCGACGCTTTGGGGTAGAGTTGAGAGAGTTGAGAGCATTTAGTTAGTTAGTTTTGGAGATAGAGAGTGTGTTTACTCAATCTCTCATAATGCTTAGGCTATTTACCCAAACTAAATATTATGTGTTGTGTATAGTTTTACTGAACGAGTTACTGTATATTAAAACTATACAAAGGATGATTTTTTGTGATTGTAGATTTTAATCATAAAGGACTGGAACGATTTTTTAAAACCAGTTCTACAGCAGGTATTCAGTCTGTTCATTCAACAAAGTTAAAAAGACAATTAACTGCTTTGAATGAAGCGCAAAGCATTGATGAAATGAATTTCCCTGGGTGGAAGCTTCATCCTTTGAAGGGTAAATTAAAAGATCACTGGGCAATTACTGTCAATGCTAATTGGCGTCTGACTTTTATTTTTAAAGATGGCAATGCGTATATCGTGGACTATCAGGACTATCATTGAGGTGAACATGATGATGAATAATCCAGCTCATGCAGGCGAGTTAATTTCTGAATGGTTAGATGGTTTAAAAGAAGAAGGACAAGCGATTACAATTACAGAACTTGCTGAACGCATTCAAATAACACGTCCATTACTTTCTAGAATTATTAATGGCAAAGCGCCTGTAACGGCAGATGTAGCTTTACGTTTACATGATGCTTTAGGTATCAGTGCAGACTTGTTAATGCGTGTTCAATCTAAGCACTCACTTTGGATTGAATCACAAAAACAGCGTCCAAAGATTCAACCATTTTTTATTAGTTGTTAAATTAAAATATGAAATAGAGATATTAACTGTGTTTTTTTCAAAGAAAGATAAAGAAATTGAAGTAGTGCATGGAAATCCTTCTAGAAGTTTTCCTAGTAATTATGAATTAAGGAAAAAAGTTTTCATTAATGCTTACAGCCGAGGATATTATTCAGATATTAAAAATTTTGAGCTAATTCAGATTGATGAGAATTATAAAGTAAGATATGTTGAAAAAATAAAGTTTTTAGCATTTATATATGATCATCCTAGACAGTCAGTGTCGGTAGATAGTACTCATTTTTATTATATTAATGACCAAGATAATTATATTTATTCAGAGCTAATTGGAAACAGTTTTAAGAGTTATACATTTAAAAGTCAAAAAGGATGGTTAGCTCATTTATTTCTATCTGGTATTGAAAATGAAGTCATAGATAAGCTTAATAAGTATTTAAAAACTAACTATCAATATGATGATGAATTGATTAAAGATCAGGATTTTATAGATAGAATATCATTACCATTAAAGGAATTTGTAAATATTCCATCTGTAAAGTCTGAATTAAAGCTACATTTTGGACGTTCTAATATTGGTGAAGCACTACTAGCTGGTTATGAAATGGAAATTATTAATTTACTTGATAACAATGAAAGATATTCAGCTAGTATTTCATGGAATCTTATTGATTTTTTTAATGATTAATTCTTGATTTTCACTAAAATCAACATAATGTACTTTACAAAAATTTCTATTATTAAACTTCAATATCTTTAAAATCCCAACTTATCAGAGTTGGGATTTTTTTCATGATTTTAATTATTTAAATTAAAGAATATATTGAAATATAAATTTTAAGTCTTTTTACGTTGATTTAAAGTTTCTTGTCCGAGTTCTTTCCAAATCTGCCACTTCATATCATTTGGGTCGATTTCAGCAGTTTTAAGCAGAACTCCAAGTAATTCTGCTGGGTCCCGTTGACCTAGATTTGCAATCTCAAAAAGTGCACCTAATTGAATAAGGTGCCGTGTACGAGCTTTACGTTCAGCTTCCTTTTCAGCATTCAATAATTTTCTAACCACTACCTTTTGTTTATTCGCTCGATCTATGGCTTTTTCTGCTTTGATCAAGGCATTCAGTTTTTTCTCTTGGTCAGGGGTACGGTATTGGATTTGAGCTAATTCTAATAAAAGCTTTTGTGCATCACTGGGATTCTTTAAAGCAGAAATATAGGTAATTTTTTCAGACAGCCAATCATTATTCATATTCAATTCCTCAAGTAAGATACCGCAAAAGTACAGGCTCAATTCTCAAAGAACGATAACAAAATAATTACGTCCAATGTCCGCAATTTTGTTAAAGTTCGTCCTAGAGAAGTTCGCCTGTACTTCCATCAAAAATTTGATGGCGCGCTTAGACGTTTCTCAATTTCATTGAGAAACCTAAGCACGTTAGGGACTTCATCCCTAAAACCCTGAAACTTCTTTTTTTCGTTCAATTGAAAATTGAATGAAAAAAAGAAGTACCAAAGCTAGGAGCAACAACATGCAACTAAAACAGGTATTGGGAAAGATCAAAGATATTATTTTTGGCGTGATCGCAGCACCGCTACTCATCCTCATTATGGTGCTTGCTTCGATACTCGATCAAAGAGCGTTTAAGAAGGAACGCAACCGAAAAAAGGAACAGGATAAAACCTAATGGCGATTGCTCGTTTAAGTGTCAAAGTCGGTAAGGCAGGAAAGGCAGCACCGCATGCCGAATATATAGATCGGGATGAAGAAAAAAAGAAAAAAGAGGAACAGGCTAAAACTGACCTTGAACATAGTGACTATGGAAACATGCCGAAATGGGCAGAACATAATCCGATTAACTTTTGGCAGGCAGCCGACCTTTATGAGCGCAAAAATGGTAGTACCTACCGAGAATATGAAATTGCCCTGCCTAGAGAGATGAATGCCGAGCAACGCCTAGAACTGGTTGAGGACTTCATTCAGTCTGAAATTGGCTCAAAATATCCGTATCAGTTTGCGATTCATAACCCTAAAGCAATGGACGGCAACGATCAGCCTCACGTTCACCTCATGTTTAATGAACGTCTACAAGATGGAATCGAGCGAGATCCAGAGCAATATTTTAAACGCTATAACAGCAAGAATCCTGAACGTGGCGGAGCTAAAAAAGACAATACAGGCAAGAGTTACCAGGAACGAAAAACCGATATTAAAGACCTACGCCAAAGATGGGCAGATTTATGCAACAGCCATTTAGAAAAACATCAAATTGACAGCCGTATTGATATGCGAAGCTACAAAGAGCAAGGCATAGAGAAAGAACCTGAGAAAAAACTGCTACCAAGCCAAGCGAAGAATCCTGAAATCAGGGAAGCCCTGCAACAGTCACGAACAGTCCATAAAGAGCTTGAACGACTTGATTTAGGCGACCCGAAAAAAGACCTGAAAGACCTTAAAGACAGTCCAATTTCAGACAAAGAAATTAAACAGGGTATTGAAAGCTTTAAGGCTGATTTTGATACCTTCAAACAGCTTGCTTTGAAACAGTACAAAGAACAGCAGAAATTAGAACGAGAGCAACAGAAAACCATGAGTTATAAGGGGATGAGTCGATGACACCTGATGAAAAAAAGCTATATGCACTGATGGCAGTTGCAGAACAACAGCAAAACTTAGTTAATCAGGCCGTTAAAGAGCTTCAAATCACCGAGGAACGCATTCAGAAGGTCATCGCAGGGCAAACCCATCATACTGTATCAAAATCGCTAAATACGGGCTTACAGGAGGGTACAGCGGAACTTATTAAGACTGCCAAAGCACTTGGACATTTAAAAAATTCGATTGAATCAACCAGTGATCAATTTTCATGGAAGTTAATTACCATTTTCTTAGGTATTTTTTCAGTTCTCATACTGACTATGACGTGGCTATTTGCATCTTATATTAAGCCTTTAGAGAATATTCCAAAGATCGAGAGTTTAAGGCAGCAAGGTATTCAGTTTGATATTCAAAGTTGTGCCGTTGGAGAAGAGTCCAAGCCTTGCGTCCGAGTGATGAAAGAGCAGTGTGGCTATGGGAAGTATGGGGATTTATGCGTTATTGACCCCAAATAGCTAAATCTAAAAATGAAAGCTCTAAGCACTCATTTATAGTTTTTATTATGTTTTAAAATTAGTGGAAGTTAAGGAAATTATTATGTTAAAGCAATCAAGTTTAGAAAGAACAGAGTTTAAGGAAGAAGAACTTGCGCCCATTAAAAAGCTTGATTTGAATGATTTGAAAGTTCCTATGCCTAAAAACCTTGATCAGTTACTGATTTGGACATCCGAACTTGCTCAATATAATTATGCTCAATTCCTTGACCAATCCGAACAGCTAAAACTTGTTGATGAAGACAACCTGGAAGAACAGGCGGAAATCAGTCAGAAGCTTAGGTTCTATAGAGGTAATGCGCTTATAGAAAACCAAATCAAAGATTTCTATTTGAAAAAGTTACTTGATCAAGGGGAGGCAACAGTTAAAGGTTATATTAAAAGTCCGACTAAGAAAAATACCCGATATGCTGTAATTTCTTATCATGACTATGATTTTGGGTGGTGTTTCAAAAAGTATGCTGGCATTAAACGAATCCATTATTGATATAAAAGAACGCTAAATCAAAGGCTTTGTAATGATTTTCAAGCTTTTTGGAGAAGTTGCAGCTTCTCCTAAAGCCTCGCCTGATCCGATGCCGTAATCGACAATTATTGCCTTCTATACCCACAGTGAAAAATTTACCAATCAACTGTTTGCATTCTTTAAAGGTCGTAACAAAGCTATCCCAATGGTCACTTGATATACATGTATAGCTTA
>NZ_VPCT01000033.1:0-6982 GCF_013418055.1 Acinetobacter sp. YH12208 | reverse complement strand
GAAAAGACGGTGTCGCCCATTCTGAAATTATCTCTAATTTAGATATTGAAATTGACCGTGGCGAACTTTGGAACTTGGCAGAAAAAACCGAGAACCGCAAAGATGCCCGAACCGCTAGAGAATGGGTGATTGCCCTGCCTGATGAATTAGACGCTGATCAACGTAAGGACTTGGCAAAAGACTTTGCCAGGTCCTTAGTTGATCGCTATGACGTAATCGCAGATTTAGCCATCCATGAACCGAGTAAAGGCGGTAATGATAAAAACCATCACGCCCATATCATGCTCACAACCCGAAAAGCCGAATTGGACGCAGACAAAAAACTCACTCTGACCACCAAAACCGATATTGAACTCAGCAACGCCAAACGAAAAAGCCTTGGTATGGGGACAACCCAAGAAGACATTAAGCAAATTAGAGAAACATGGGCAGAGTTAGCCAATAAAGCATTGGAACGTGCAGGCTACCGAGAAAAAATAGATCACCGCAGCTATGCCGATCAGAACAACGGACTACAAGCCACCATCCATGAAGGCACCAAAGTCACTCAATTACGCAGACAAGGCATAGACACTGAAATTAGCCGTTTCAATGACAACGTCAAACAGCAGAATACCCAACAACTTGACCAACAGAAACAGCAGAAAGAGAGCGTTTTACAGCGTGGTTTAAACCGTGTCGATCAAGGTTTTGAGCAATGGCAGAAGAACCAAGAAAGCAAACGCCTAGAACTGGAACGCCAAGCGGAAATGAAGCGACAGCAAGAATTAGATAAACAACGAGCCGAACAAGCAAATCGTAAGGCATCACGAGATTTAGATAATGATGGATGGTCACGATGAGTAACCAAAATGATGATTTAGACCTAGACGATCAGTTATATATTCTATTGGCATCTATGAAGGAATACAGAGAAGCCATAGCAGACGATAACAAGCGATTAGAGACGTTTTACAACGAAGTGGCTAGCGGAGTGCTCAATAAGGCTGAAAAGTCGCTAGAAAACGCAAATAAGAAGCATACAGGCGCATTGAACAACAGTATTCAGCATTTAAACCAAGTTACAGCTAAACTAAATGCAAAATTTATCCTGTTTTTTGCCAGTACTTTTGTGGCTTTGGTTCTCGTATTGCTTTTGGCTATATTTTTGTATGTTCCAAGCCTTGATGAAATTCAACAGCGCAGAGCAGATAAGAAAGCATTAGAACAATATGCACTTCAAATCAAAGTTGATGATGGAGAAACACTCGTCAGAATCATGACGAAAAAGCCGTGTTACTCATTCCAACCAAATAACGTCAAAGAAAAAACCTATGACTGGTGTCAGATCGACCCTAAAAAATACTAGATGATCGGTACTTTGCTTGGTTTTTCTCATTACTGATCAGATTACAGCAAGCGCAAAGTTGCCCGACTTTGAAACATGGCTAAAGCCATGTTTCAAAGCATCGAGCTGAAATTTCGTATAAGAGATTTTATGTTAAATTTTTTATATCAAAATTTCAAAGTGTACTGATGAGTACACTTTGAATGGGTTCTAACACCCGAATTTCGTATATGAGATTTTATGTTAAATTTTTTATATCAAAATTTCAAAGTGTACTGATGAGTACACTTTGAATGGGTTCTAACACCCGAATTTCGTATATGAAATTTTATGTTAAATGATTGTTAGAAATGCCCCTTGATCGAGGCATTTTCTATAAAGAATACTAAAAACTAATTAAAGCCAACCAAGTTTCAAAACAAGGCAGTTCTCAGCAATCATATTTTTAAATTATATAACTCCCAACTGAGCTTTTGCTCCAACGATAAGGCTTTCATTTTGAGTTTCTAAGGCAAATAAACCATACATCAAAGGAGAGGCCGCTGCTCTTTCTAAAGTCTGTTCATATAGTTTATTCCAAACTTTACCCCCTAGTTTTTCATACTCGATGATTAGAGTTTTGAGGCTTTCTTCTCCAAACAAAGTTACATGCCCAGCAAAATCAATCGCTGGGTCATCTATATGGGCTGTTGACCAATCAATAACGCCTGAAACAGCTCCATCCTTTGAAGCTAGTACATGCCCAGCATATAAATCGCCATGTATAAATTGGGTGAAATCTGCCCATAGAACATCATTATCCAACCATTTTCTGTAGCGGGTTTCCAATTGCTCACTTATACCAATTTCAGATTTTACTAACTGCAAATTGTTTGCTATTTCAGGTCTTAAATCTGAAGGTTTCATAATTTTCAAATCATTTTCCCGAACTTCTTTTTCAGGAATACTATGGATTTCAAATAAGGTTTTTGCCAAAGATGTTATGTATTTCGGGCTATCTTTGTCCATATTCCAAATTATTTCATAGGTTTCAGCATCCAAATTTAAAACAGGATTATCTTTAAGTATGGGATAAGCCACTAATTCTGTAGATGAAATTCTCCAATCAGGAACCTCTACAGAAAGATGTTTTTTTACCAATTCTAAAATGCGTTTTTCTTTCTTGATTTGTTCCCTCATGCCATCACGACGAGGAATACGCAGCAACCATTGTTGCCCCTTTGTATCAAGAGCAAAAACGACCTTAAAATCAATGCCCATTTCATTGAAATTCATTTTGTCCGTAAGCAACAAGCCGTGTGCTTCAGCAAGTGATTGAATATCTTGAATTGTCATTTTTAATTTCCTTTAAAGAGTTCAATAATTAATGTTCGGATTAGATTGGCTATCATTAACAATCTCTCTCAAAAGTCTTGATGATTTTGTGGTCTTTGATCTCGTAGATAATGTCAGCAATATTATCGACCAATTGCTTGTCATGAGATACGAAGATAATAGTTCCTGCATAGGACTTCATCATTGTTTCTAATGCGGCAATACTTTTTAGGTCAAGATAGTTTCCTGGTTCATCCATAAGCAAAATATTATATTTTCCTAAAAGCATTTTGGATAAAAGCAGTTTGATGATTTCACCTCCCGATAAGTCGGATAAGTTTTTTTGAATATCATTCGCTCCGATCCCCATTGAAGCCAATACTGCACGAATTTCCGCAACTGTGTACTCGCACTCTTCCTGCATAAAGGAGAGCACAGATTTATGCGTGTTAAATTTATATCCTGTTTGTGTAAAGTAGCCAATTTCAGCTTTTGGAGATATGGTTAATCCATCAGCACGTTCTGATATCATTTTTAACAAGGACGTTTTCCCTGTTCCATTCGATCCAGTTATAGCGACTTTAGCGCCAAGCGGTATTATAAAGTTAGCGTCATCAAAGATAGTACGGCTACCAAATTTTAAGCTCAGACCATCTGCCGTAATCGGGAACTTATTGTGCAGTTCTAGGGCTGAACTTTGACGAAAACGAATAGAACGCAAATGCTCTGGTGCTTGAATATCTTCTAATGCAGCCAAACGCTTTTCCATACTCTTAGCTGCCTGATACAGTTTTCTTTGCTTGGTGCCAGTCATTTTTGCATGCCCAAGTCGTCCAGCACTTTCGGTAGAGTTTTTGGATTTTTCTCCTTTTTTCTTATTGTCTAATCGATTAGCTTGCTGGCGTTTTTCTTGCACAGCAGATTCTAATCGCTCCCGTTCCTTCATCATCAGCTCATATTCTACGGCTTGGTGTTGTCGCTCTTCTTCTTTTTGACGCAAGTAATCCGAGTAACCACCCCAATATTCCGTAATTTTACCGTCTTTTAACTCCCATATCTTGTCTACAACCATATCAAGAAAATATCGGTCATGACTGATAACAAGTAATGCTCCATCAAATGCTTTAAGTTGACCAATAAGTAGATCTATTCCATTGAGATCAAGGTGGCTGGTTGGTTCATCCGCTAGAATGCCATGTACTTGTTGGGAAAATGCGGCAGCAATTTTTGCACGAGTTTCCTCTCCGCCACTCATTGTGTCGTTTTGTACATTGGAAACACCAAGGCGAGATAACATTGCCCGGTCTTCGACCGTTTCTATTTCGATTCCGCCCAGTTGGCTGATATGTGCAAAATCACCAAAACGCTGTAATGTCGCTTCGGCTAAAACAATTTCGCCATTAAGTACTTTGAGTAAACTACTCTTTCCTGCTCCGTTATCACCCACAAGACCAATACGGTCATAAGAGTGAATTTCCAATTCATCAATATCCAAAACATCACGCCCAGCATAATCCAAGCGTATGTTTCTCGCTTTAATAATTAAACTCATTTTTATTTACTCCTGTTTAGCTCTTGAAATTTTTTATGCAGCAAACAGGATTTAGGTGAAAACAAAAGCTAGCATCACAGTGTCCTCCCAAAAAAAAAGCTATTCATCCACAGGGTGGACAAATAGCTAGTCAATTAAGTTATAACTGGAAACTATGCACTAAAAGCATACTTATAAATTAAGCATACTTTTACTTTATATATCCGCATATATTCTTAAAGACACAACAAAAGCCCACCATTATAAAATAGTGTCACTATGCAAATAGTTGTGTCTTAACGAATGCGGATAGAATGCATAAACTTACCTAAAAAATAAAATTCAGTTTTATGATAACTTTACTGTTAAAAGAAGTCTAGACAACCTTGTTTTATGCTTGGATATAAGGCTTATTTTAAAATAATAGTAGTGAAGATTTTCTAAAATTAACATAATACACCTTATCCGAAATGCTTAGATATTTTCATTATCTTTCAATGTTATAGTCAATACTTAATAGCCCGAAACGTCATGCTCGGGCTTTTTTTATGATTCTTCACGTTCCACGACTAATATTTCATCAATGTTTCACAACTTTGATTAGCTCCAGTAAATAATTAAAACCTAGATAATAAGAACCGAGCGAGTGTCTACGAGCGATTGAGCATCATCAAAATTTCGACCTCGCTTTTTCTCTGATTACAAGCTCCCTTTCGATTTTAAACGGTAGTTACAGAGCATCCCGAATGGGTGCGAACTTTGGAGCTTTTGCTTTTCAAAAAGTATGAGCGAAGCGAATACATTACCAATGCTTTTGCTTTTAGATTTCATAAACAGGATTAACCAAAAACTGCCCCATGAAGCGAGGAACGAGCTTCAATAGAGTACGAGCTTTAGCGAGTACATAGGGCAGTTTTAAGCACTCCCCTCTTTTTAATATTTTTTAATTTTTTAATTTTTAGCCTCTACAATTAATTGATATATAAGAATAAAAATAGCAATAAGTACACCTTTATCTTGCAATAAGTACACCTTTATCTTGCAATAAGTACACCTTTATCTTGCAATAAGTACACCTTTATCTTGCAAAGTGACACTCAATAAAATAGAGTGTACTTATATATTTAAAAAACATGTGTGCTTATGAAAAAGGAACTAGTCGTTAAAGATAATGCACTAATAAATGCCAGTTATAATTTAGACCTATCAGAACAACGTTTAATACTGTTAGCCATACTTGAAGCTAGGCAATCAAATACACCCAATGATAAAGATTTGACGATTCATGCTGAAAGCTATATCAACCATTTCAATGTTCATAGAAATACAGCCTATAAAGTTCTTAAAGATGCTTGCAAAAGCCTATTTGATCGTAGATTTAGCTATCAAAAGCTGACTCAAAAGGGCAACATTGAGAATGTAATAAGTCGATGGGTACAACGAATATCTTATGTAGAAAATGAAGCTCTTGTTCGTATTAAGTTTTCTGATGATGTTGTACCGTTGATTACAAATTTAGAAAAACACTTCACCAGTTATGAACTAGAGCAAGTCAGCAGTTTAACTAGTGTTTACGCTATACGCTTGTATGAGTTGCTTATCGCATGGCGTAGTACAGGCAAAGTGACTATGGTAGAGCTAGAAGAGCTAAGATTAAAATTAGGCATAGAACCCAACGAATACAAGAGAATGGGGCAATTTAAAGAAAAAGTTTTACACCTTGCCATTGATCAAATTAATGAGTACACAGATATAAAAGCAGAGTATGAACAACACAAACGTGGTCGTTCAATTATTGGTTTTTCATTTAAGTTTAAGCAAAAATCACAGCCGAAAAAATTAGATTCTAAGCGTGACCCAAACACACCTGACTTTTTTGTCAAAATGACCGATGCACAACGCCATTTATTTGCCAATAAAATGTCAGAAATGCCTGAAATGGGGAAATATTCACAAGGTACAGAAAGCTACCAACAATTTGCTATCCGTATAGCAGATATGCTTTTAGAGCCTGAAAAATTCAGAGAGCTTTATCCAATATTAGAAAAATCAGGATTTCAGCCATGATTAAATTAAACAACCTATCAACTGATCTAAAACATGTGACCGTTGAATACCTCGACATCGTAAATTATGAAATTGCGAGGGAAAATATATGCGGTTATATCTTCCTATTATCTCGAATATCCAAAAATGCAGAACCCACCAAAAAAATGCAGATGGAAAGCAAAATACAGGACTTAATTTACTATCGAGATAATTTGCAGATAGAGGACAAAGACAATATTCAAAAGGTTTTAAATACGCTCATTCCCGAGTATCAAGCCGAACAGAACAACCAAACAGCTAAGAAAAATTAGGCTTCAATATCGGGCAAATCAAAAAGCTGTCTATCTCTATTTTCTGTTAAATATTCGTTGAGTTCAGCGAGTATTTTTTCTTTATTGGCTTCATTAGATTGCATCTTTTTAATTAAGTAAGAACCGAGCAAAATTTTACGTCTTGTATCGTCCTTTCTTTCTTGTTCCTTTTGCTTGGTTTTTTCTCTTGCATCAATAGCCTGTTTTTGAGCTTTTAACTGTTTCAACTTTTCTAATTGGGCTTCAATTTTCTTTTCGATATTTTCAGCAGATTTTGTCATAACGGTTAATTTCGGGATATAGAAAACCACTCAAGCATAAAACCCTATGAATTGAAATTCAAGCGGGCTATATGCTATCGTGTTTTTCATGAAATGCGCACTTACGACTTGGATTTCATCCAAGTCAAAGTTTGCGTAAGGGGTATCCCCTTAACCCCAAAAAACTGCT
>NZ_VPCT01000032.1:0-7286 GCF_013418055.1 Acinetobacter sp. YH12208 | reverse complement strand
AGTAACGCTCATTAATCCAATACCATCATCCTGGGAAACCATCCCTAACATAAGCGCACTTGAATATGCATTCAAGGTGCTATATGTATAGTAATGTTTTCCTCGAAGAGCGCACTTATGCAAACTTCGTTTGCAAGTCCGATTGGGGTCTCCCCAATACCCCGACAACCGTATCCACGGTTGTATTTCACTACGTGAAAATTTAAAAGCGAAAAATAGGCATGGCGATTTACCACTTTTCAGTCAAAACCGTAGCACGATCAGCAGGGCGTTCCGCTACTGCTGCGATTGCCTATCGGGCAGGTGAAAAGATCTATTGTGAACGTGAGGGCCGAGAACATGATTACAGCCGAAAAACAGGTGTGGAATATAAAGAAATTTATTTACCCGAAGGCGCACCAGAACATTTAAAAAACCGGGAAAGACTCTGGAACGAAGTTGAACAACGGGAAACCCGAAAAAACTCGACAGTTGCCCGAGAATTTGAAATCGCTTTTCCAAGTGAATTAAATCAGGAACAACGCCTGGCCATGCTCAAAGAGCTATGCGCCAGTATCGTGGACAGACATCAGGTGGCCGTCGATGCCTGTATTCATGCACCGCATACTGGATCTGGTAGTGATGAACGCAATTATCACGCGCATATCCTGATGAGCACACGCAAACTTACTCCGGAAGGCTTCACCGAGAAAACCCGGGAACTGGATCAGAAACACAGTGGAGAAATCGAACACTGGCGCGAACACTTTGCCGATATCTGCAATATGCACCTGGATCTGGCTGGATACACTGCCCGAGTCGACCACCGCAGCTACAAAGACCAGGAGAATGGTTTAGAAGCCACGCTGCACGAAGGGCCGAAAGTCACCGAACTGCGCCGAAAAGGGATTGAGACCGAAATCAGCCGAAGCAATGACGAAATCAAACAGAGAAATCAGGCTCAGTTGCAATACGGCAAAAATATGGATCTGCTGATTGCTGAAAATGAGATCAAACTCAATACACTAAAAACTGAACAGCAGATCCAAATCAAAAATAGTGCTAAAACGCCACCAATTGACGAAAAAGCCCTGTTTGAAGAAAAACAGAGGGAAACCCTTGGCAAAGTGCTAAATCGCGAAATCAGCGCAAAAGACGCGAATCTAGACCTAGAATTTATGCAGGATGTTTTTAAAAAGGCAGAAAACACCTTGGGCAAGATGCAAAAGCATAAAAATGAGTTTAGTCAGCAGCTCGCCCAAGACATCGTGAAAAACAGACTCAAACAAAGTCATGACAAGTTGCAAAGTCTGGTCGATCAACACAATGAATTAACCCAGAACAAACCCTTACTGTTTGGAAAAAAAGCCTGGGAAGCCCAACGTGACGAGGTTTATCAGGAACACAAAAAGCTAAAAGGTCAGCATGAACACCAGAAAAAACATGGTATGAAGGATTTATTGGAAAATGAAAAGTTCAAAGAACATGCCTGGAAGCAGTACCAACAACAACATCCGGCCAAAGCCAAGCAATACCAGACTCTATACTCAACCTATCAAGTCATTAAAAAATGTGTGAATGAGATCAAAGCAGAACAACAGCTGAAACTCAGACAAGAACAACAACTCAAAGCACAGCAACATGCGCCTAGAATGAAATCTCGTGGCATGAGTCGCTAAACAGAGCGAGTGTCTACGAGCGAACTGAGAAAATTTGCCCATCCCTTTCCCTGATTACAAGCTCCCTATCCATCAATCACCTGCTTTACAGAGCATCCCGAATGGGTGCGAACTTTCCAATTTTGATCCCTAAACCGAGCGTAGCGAGAAAAAAAAGCTTATGAGCGAAGCGAATTCCGAGTTGCTTTTGCTTTTTCTAAAAGTCACGAAAACATGAACCAAAAAGTGCCCCGACGAATCGAGCGAAAGCGAGATTCAATAGAGTTTGAGCGAAGCGAAAACCAAGGGCAATTTTTCATTCCCTGGGCTTTTAATTATTTTTAAGCTTTTAAATGCTTTTAGACATGCTCAAGACTTTGTAAATAAAGGCTTCTAGATCTTATATGACTACGTTTACCTACCAATATGACTACGTTTACCTACCAATATGACTACGTTTACCTACCAATATGACTACGTTTACCTACCAATAATCTACATTATTTTTTTTGTAGATTTAACTACGTTTACCTTGCATTAATCTACATATTTATTATTATAGATTTATATTCATAAGTAATAATGTAGACAAATAAAATGCGGGACTTAGTAGTTAAAGATAATGCCTTAATTAATGCGAGTTATAACTTAGACTTAGTAGAACAACGTTTGATCTTATTAGCTATCGTCGAAGCAAGAGATAGTGGTCGAGGAATCAATGCAAATGACCCCTTAGAAGTGCATGCTGAGAGTTATGTAAATCAATTTAATGTTGCAAGACAAACAGCTTACCAAGCGTTAAAAGATGCTTGTAAGGATCTATTTGTACGTCAATTTAGCTATCAAGAAATTAATAAAAGAGGAAATGTAGAGAATGTTTTAAGTCGCTGGGTGAGCGAGATTAGATATATCGATGATGAGGCTACAGTAAAGTTAATATTTGCCCCTGCAATCGTGCCACTTATTACACGTTTAGAAGAACAATTCACTAAATATGAGTTACAACAGATTAGTAATCTCAGCAGTGCTTATGCTGTGCGGTTGTATGAATTATTAATTGCTTGGCGTAGTACGGGTCAAACTCCAATTATCGAACTAGCAGAGTTCAGACAAAAAATAGGCGTTCTTGATGATGAATATACAAGAATGGGAAATTTCAAAGATCGAGTATTAAATCTAGCTATTGCCCAAATTAATGAACACACGGATATTAACGTCCAATGTCAGCAACATAAAAAGGGACGTAATATTTCTGGTTTTTCATTCAACTTTAAACTGAAAAAAGTCGTTATAGCTCATAACAAAGAGCAAACTGCTCTTGAGATTTTCTCAAAATTTACCGATGCACAGCGTCATCTTTTTGCCAGTAAACTGTCTGAGCTTCCAGAGATGAATAAATATTCTCAAGGTACTGAAAGCTACTCACAATTTGCAGTTCGAATTTCTGAAATGCTACGAGATCCACAAAAATTTGAAGAACTACTCCCATATCTAAAAAAAGTAGGCTTTAATACAAAATAAACTTCATGTTCAGATTGGATGTTCACATAAACATCCTTGTACACGCACTGAGGGATTCCATTGAACACAACAAAATTTAGCGTTATGGACGCAAGTAAAGCCTTTAAAAAATCACGTACAACAATATACGAGGCTTTAAAAAGTGGTGAATTATCAAGAGATCATGATGGACTTATAGACTTGTCTGAACTTATCAGAGTTTATGGCAATCCAGTCGGTGTTCAGTCCAGTGCACGTACTGAACAAGTTCAAAAGGATGTACAAGTACACGTTCAATCTGAAGTTGAAAATGTATTAAAAGATCAAATTTCTTTACTCAAAAATCAGTTAGAGTTAGCAAATCAAAGAGAAAAGTCTTTGATGCAACATATTGAAGATCTTACTCATAGAATTGAGTTTAAGGGCACCTTAGAACAGCCAAAACAAGAAAATATTAATCAACTAAATGAATCTACTAATTCGAATATAGCAACAGATCCTCGGCCACAGACTGAGTCAAACTATGACGGATTGACTACTCCTCAGAAAGACAATAAACGTATCCCTGTCCCTGAACACGTTGAGCCTGAGCCTAAAAAGAGGGGCTTCCTGAGCCGTTTCTTCCTTCCTTATGGTTAGCCAGGACTCCAATTTTTTGATGAGCCAATTTCAGTGCAAGCACATGAAATAATGACTCATCAAAAAACCGGATGAGGTTTATTAAAACTGAATAAACTTGTGGAACATTGCTTAGTTATTGAGCGTGGAACACGAAAAATCACTGAAAAAGCCTAAGAGTGGTCTCTTAGGCTTTTTTGTACAGAATAATACATTGATTATATTAAGGTTTTATTAATGATTTCGTATAAGGTGTATTATGTTAATTTTAGGAAAGGCTCTAAGACTAGCAGAATGATTATGTTAGTCTAGAGCCATATAATTAACATTATTGAAGTATTTTACATGGCAATTTTTCGACATTCTTCTGCACACTGACGGCAAGCCTCAGCACATTTTTTACAATGATCATGTGAATGTTTTTCACACTCTTCCGCACAATATTCACAGATCTTAGCACAAAGCTCACAAATCTCTTTGAGGAAAGGTGAGTTATGTTGTTGCATACGCACACATAACTGACAAATATCTGCACATTCTAGACAACGTTGAATACATTCACGCATCATCTCTAAATCTTTTTCTTTTAAACAAGAAGTTGCACATTCAGTACAAATAAGTGAACAGTTTGTACATGCAGAAATACACTTTGAAAATTCCGTATTAATCATTTTTTACTCTCAACTTATATAATCAAAGAAATAATTAAAACATAATTTTTTTCTACTAATTATTTTAAATTATTAGTAAATGTAATACATAATGTTAATTTATATGAATAATGTTAATTTTAACTAAATCTTATTTATATTCCAAATTATTAAAAAACAGTTTTTAATTAGGATAGATGATCAAGTATCAAAAGCAGCTATTCTTAAAATAACTACAATAATTTTATCACTTTAAAAATAGATTTTCCCTCTATTTAACATAATGGGCGTTATACGAAATGCATATTTTAAACACATAAAAATCAAATACTTGTGTTATAGTGATAATGCTCGACGATGTCGAAAAGCTGACTTGGAAACAAGTCGGCTTTTTTATGAGCGATTTTGATACTTCTTGCCAATAATTTTGTTTAAAAAGTAACCAATTTTGCGGTTTTTCCTGATTCCATCAGATGCCCAGGGCGAAAATTATCCCCAATTTCTGGGGATAAAATTTAAACCATTTGTAAGCTTTAGCTTACATAAATTCCGGTGCTTTGCTGCTATTCGTAATAGTGGAATTTTCATATGATTAAGTGGTCAGGAACAGGACGTTCCTTAGAATTACAAAGAATGAGCACCAGGATGGGGCCAGATACCACAAGCACTAAGCCTGCACAGACCTAAAGTTCCAATAAAAAACCCTGGCAGGATGCCGGGGTTTTTTATTATCTAAACTTTTAAATCAGAGTTGGATGGGCATCCAGAATGCGAATTAAAGTCGCTGCAGGACCAGTCGGATAACGACGGCCTTGTTCCCAGTTTTGTAGGGTTCTGGCACTGATATGCAAACGTGCAGCAAATTCAGCTTGGGTTAAGCCTGTCTTCTCACGTACTTCCTTAATATCCGGCAATTCAAGCTCAGTTACCCGGCTTGCTTTCATTTCATTGCGTTTGATGGCACCAGCTTCTTTGATTGAAGCAACCAGGTCATCAAATAAGTTGTTATCCATGAAATTGCTCCTTCACTAATTGACGCAAAATAGAGGTCTCTTTGTCTGTCAGGTTATCTTTCATAGACTTTGGATAAGCCACCAGGAAAAATATCTGATCATCTTCTGTGACCCAGTAATAGATCACACGGATACCGCCACTTTTACCTTTATTACCTTGAGCACAGCGTACTTTACGAATGCCACCGCCATTCTTGATTAAGTCACCTTTATCAGGCTGTACCAAGAGATCTTGCTGGAGTTGACGATACTCTTCATCACTTACAAGCTCTTTGATTTGCTTGGTAAAAATACTAGTTTCAATGAATAGCATAGGTTTAAGTACGTCAATGGCGTATAAGAATTTTAGCAGTTTTAGAATAAAAAAACGAGAGCTATAGGTTCTCTGTTATTCCCAAGTAGAAATGTCCTACCTAATAACCAAATAGAAATGTCCTATAAGTTCTTTATCCGACATAGACACCAACATATCAAACCGTCCGCTAAGGAAATCGCAAAAGCGCATATTCTAAAAGCGGACATTTTTATTTTGGAGAAACCGGACATTTCTATTTGGGGCTTACATTCTCGTTTCGCGTAACCGCCATTATGTTAAATAAATAAAAGTTGGGAGATTATTTATTCTTTCAATAGACAAAAACTTGCGGAATTTTTCTTAATTTGTAATCCTTTCGGCTAAGGGTGTCTAGCGTAGCTAAGACAGGTATTAGTTATAGTCGGGCCGCTATAATACGGATGACGAGTGCCTGTATGTTTAACCTAAATATCTTTAATAAGATCTCTAGCGAAGTATTGACCATCAAAAATGATCTTGAGCTGAATTCCGAGAATCAACTGATAACTAAATATAAGACTTCTACTTCTGAAGATTATAAAAAAGCAATTATTTTGATCTTTAAAGAACGTGGCTATACCAGGTTAGAAATAGGTCAGTTACTTGAAGGCCAACTCTAAAGACTTCCTAAAAATAACATAATACACGTTATACGAAAGGCCCTATTCATGGGCCTTTTGATCATAGATTTAACATAAAATCTCTTATGCGAAATTACATACCAACTTTAACCACATTGTGGACAGGTTGGATTTTAGAGATAAGAAAAACTTCTAAGGCATTTGCTAAATAAGCCGTATCACGTTCAAAGCCTATTGTAATGATGGATCCAGCATCTTTCAGTCTTGGATCTATCGCAATATATTCAGTTTTATCTTCATTCCATCGGCAATATTTCATTACCCTGGCGCTTAAGCCATTACCACGATAACGGCCAGCCCCTCTAGAAGTCCCAACACCGATATAAGTCACTAAATCTCCTTTGATAAACGCATATACACCTTGTTTATCGTAATTAGGAATTTTTCCAAAATTAAAATGTACTGGTGACCATTCAGGAGGCTTTCCTAATAGATCTACATTCCAGTGATGTTCAAAGAATAATTCTGTATTACGTATTAACTCATTAAGTGTTGAATCTTCCACTACTCATCTCTCAAAATTTATAGATTAAAAAGCTTTCGGTCACGCTCATCCGTTAAATACTTATCCATCTGAGCAATTAGTTTAGCTCTGGCTTGTTCATCATCTTCAGTGATTTTTAACATACAGGATCCAATTAAAATTTTGCGTCTAGTATCATCCTTTCGAGCCTGTTCTTTCTCTTTGGCTCGTTCTCTTGCTAGTGCTGCCTGTCTTTGAGCTTTGAGCTGTTTCAGCTTTTCTTCCTGGGCTTTAATTTTGCTGTCTAGTGTTTCAGTAACGCTCATTAATCCAATACCATCATCCTGGGAAACCATCCCTAACATAAGCGCACTTGAATATGCATTCAAGGTGCTATATGTATAGTAATGTTTTCCTCGAAGAGCGCACT
>NZ_VPCT01000031.1:0-7384 GCF_013418055.1 Acinetobacter sp. YH12208 | reverse complement strand
AGACGTTAGAACTCCTGTCTTGGGTAGGAATACCGCCCAAGATATGCCACTGAGGGGAGCATTACAGAGAAAGAAATTGGTTGGTGAGATGTGCATCAATTGATTTTGGGGAACTGTAGCAAATGGCTGAAATATATGATATTTCGAAGTTTGTGGTGCTTTCAGAAATGAAAGCATCGTGTAAATAGCTCAACCGAACAAGCTTCTGGCTTTTCGGTTAAAACCGAAAAGTGTGAAGCAAGTGGGAAAGTATGTAGGAGCTTTATCCTGACCTTTAAAGAAACCGACCTGATATTGGGTTGGACACCTGTTAAGTAAGTTTGCGGAACGACGACTTACGTGTGACACGTCTGTAATGGACAAGGCTTTAAGGGTTATAGGAAGGCTGATAGCATTCGAGTAGTTTTGGAGATAAGTGGGGAAGATGGTGCAGGTTCATGCGATTGTAAGCATGTTCAGCTTGATTTTTAGAGCAACTGTTTTGGTTCATAGCCAATTCAACCATTGGGAGATTAGCCAAGTAGGAGCGATTTCACGAATCGCAGTAGCAAGAGCGAAAACGAGCTTTTGGAGTAACTACCAAAAGTAAACGGTCAAGTACAAAACGAAGTTTCTAAGTGACGTGAGTCAACCAATGTTGTTTATTGGTAATAATTCGACTTGTTAAAGAGTTCTGAGGACGAAAGGCTAAGCAGAGTAACCGTAAGGTTTTAATGTGGTCACAAGTAAAGAAGAGAACGAAATTTGATTTTGCTATGGGTGGTTTCTATAGTGATTCAGCAAAGTGGGTAAGGGTTTGGTCGCCCTTACTACAAACGATGTTGGATACAGAGTGGTTTCTGTAGATCTGTTTCAGTTGAGAGAAGTCAAAAGATTGATGCACTTAAGCATCACCCCCGACAGGTTAAGTCGGAACGTGAGCGAAGACGTTAAAAATGCGGAGCTAGGAGCTTGTCACTGAAATGACAGGAGGTGTTTGTACCCTGCCCCTTTTTGGGCTAAACAACTCAGGAGCAATTCCCTAAATTTGTAAGCTTTCAAAACGGCTTTTGAGGTTTTGACGCAATTCTCAGCGATACGAGAACTATCCTATGGTAGTGTAACATTTTAATTTTTATGTCTTTTTTGATGACATTGCTCGCATTTCAGTTTGGTCACTGAGTTTTTTTGCAGATGCAATCGAGGTTAAAGATTCATAAAAATTTAGTTATGGAGCTTCAAAACTCCAAATTAGTTTTAACTTATTGTTATTACTAAACTTTCAACTAGGTTATTTAATTTCTTAGCTGAAATTTCTTAATCTAGCGATTGATCTCCATCAAACGAGATTTATCACAATTTAAAAGGACTATCGCACTTTTGCTTTAGTCCTTTTATCTTTTAATAGCCATAGAATCGCACCATTTGCGTTTTTAGCCACTTTTCCAAGAAAGTAACACTCCCTTAAGGAGTAGCCTTTAAAAGGCCAAAATAGAGCGAAATATGTGGGTTTAAACGTTTAGATAAACATATTCTGCAACAAGCCTTTTTTCCACTGTTTGGCTTGTTCAATTTGCTGTGCAACGACTTCAATTTTTTGGTCAATGGCAGATAAAAAGCTGGCGATTTTTGTTTGTTCTTCGATGCAAGGTAACAATATTTTCATCGGTTGAATTTTACTTTTACTAATTTCGAGAAAGGTTGATCCACTAGCTCGCTCAATAAACTGCTGTTTATTTTTTACAATCCAATAATATAAAAATTCATTTAAAATTTTTGAGTTGACTATAAAGGATTGAAACCCCTGATTAGTTGTAACTTGAGCAGTCGATATTGCCACTTCACCAATTGTTGCTCTAGATGTAAAAAGAACTGTCCCTATAGGGAGTTTCTTTGCCGATGACTTTTGAACGCCAAATTCTGAAATAGTACGTTTACTCCTCCCTATAAATTTTTTATTTATTTCTGATGGAGTTAACCATGCAACATTACCATTCCAATATTCTTCGTTATTAGTAGATGGAGTTCCCCCTCCAACTATGTCAGCAACATCCCCAAGTGTCTTACTTTCCCACTCCCCAAACTCACTCCCATCATCCGCTTTAAAACGAATCTGCTGACTAAACAGCTTTTGCATCATTCCTTGTTTGTATTGACTCAGCAGCTCATGTTTTTTGGTCAGTTGACTAATCTTTTCATCAACAGCAGAAAGAAAAGAAGCGATTTGGGTTTGTTCGGGTTTAGATGGGATAGTTAACTCAAAACTCCTAATAGATCCAAGGTTCAATCCAGCTTTTGCACCTGAATCATTTAAACTGTTTAATTTATTATTATATTTTTCAGTAGAAAGCGCATAAGCAACAAACTTAGAGTCCAGAGTATTTTTCATTCTGACCAAAGCTGTATGCTGATTAATATAAGCAGTTCCTAATCCTTCGGGTATCCAACCTAATTTTCCTAACTCTGCGGTAATAGAAATCAAAATATCACCTTTTTCTAAACTTGTTCTTTTACCTTCATTAGAACCAACAGGCAATTGAACAAATCTTAAATCTGATAAATCTAAATTGATCCCATTACGAACAAGATTAGTCATTCGAATAAATTTATCACCTGAATCAGAATAATATTGTGCCCAATCACGCGAACCACTTGTAACTATTTCCGATTTAGCACCAATCGTAGTTTTTTGCCAATCACCATCAAACTCTTTAAATCTTAATTTAGGAAACAATTATAAAACTCTCTTGAAATAATGAAGCTTAAAATAAAGAAATTAACTAGGTAAAAACAGCTAAAAATAGCCTAGGCTGAGATCGTGGAACATTCCTAAAATTGACCATAGTGACAGCCAAAATACCCCCTCTTCGAGGGGATATCTGATATAGCTTATTTGGTCTCACTTTTTCTCTTGTTTTTTCTGTCTGCGATAGTAAGTTGCTCGACTGATTCCCATAGCTTCCCACGGCTTTGTAGAACGCTCAGAATCAGCTTTAGCTCCACGTTTAGATTTTTGCCCACCTTTACGCCCTTTCTCAGCGTGCCATTGCTTTAAACCTTGTTCACTAAATCTTTGCCATACCCAAGTCGCTATGCTCTTTGCTGTAGCTTTAACTTCTGAGTAGGGTAAGGCTTCGGGAAAACCTGCGTTTATGTCCTTTAGGCGGTCTTTGACAGCGTTGTGCCACATTTGGAAAGGGGTGTTTGCCTGTTTGAACTCCATGACTGCGGTATAAGCCCATGCTGCGCCCTGCTGAAACATGGTGCAGTTACGCCCTAAACCTTGATCTTGCTCGCTTTTCCTAAGTGCTTTAACCACAACATAGTCGGCAAGCTCATCGAGCAAATAAGACTTATCTGTGAAGTACATCATCCGCCAAGCAGGGTTATATGGGTTTTTGGTCAGTTTTCGGCTGTACCCTGCATCAGCTTTGAGTTTTCGAGCCATAGCAGCCTGAATTTTTGCAGCGTACTGCATCGGCTTAATGCTTGCAATTTCGGTTGTTGGGTAAGGAAACAAAAGGCGATAACAGACGTGCACATGCCCATTTTTCGGGTTCTGTGCTACCCAAAAAGGCTCAGGCAAGTTTTCTTCTCGCCAAGCAAGTGCAGATTCAGGGTAATCGAGATCAAAGACAAAGTAACTAATCAGGCAAGGCTGATTAAATTCGATATATTTCTTTCTAATCGCTTCTGTTTTTTTCGTTCTGTATTGTCCATCCGCAAAATTATCTGTGCAGTGCGGATAGTACGCAAGATCATCAAAAAACAGGTCTAGCTGTTTTTTTAGAGCCATGTTGTCCTTCAAAAATATTTGAATTAGTCGGCTCAACTAGGCTACAATCAGGCTTCATATATCTGTTGTTGCTAGTTGAGATTAATTTCTCATCAAGTTACCGAAAGAAGACTCGACGCCACATCGAGTTTTTTTTCGTCTGCGAAAAAGTGTACACCAATTTTACAACCTTGTTAAGTTATTCATTTTATTGCGAATTATTAAAAAAATGCACAACAAACAAAAATGTATGTTGCTGTTTTTAAATAGTTAAAAAATTACCATCAGGAATTAAACATCGAAGACAGCACCAATAACACGCCCTAAAAGACCTTTTTTACGTGATTTTGGCTCATTGTCTTTTTGCTGTTTCCCTGAATACAACGCGGTTTCTATCGGCAATGATTCAGTAAGAACCTGGGGAGCTATTTCTTCGGTGACTTTCTCATTTTTTATACTTGGCTCATTCGGCTTTGGTGCTGAAAGTAGAGTCTGCAAAAGATGAATACTCTGATCTTTAGTTGTAATTTGTTCCTTTAAAAATCTCTCATTTTCTTCTAATTTTTTTACTTGTTTTTCGAGAATTTCCACCTGTAACTTTAGGGTGTAACTCTCTGTCATATTTTCTGTAACCTGTTGCTGTAACTCGGTTACAGGTACTCCCCTTTCGGAGGGTTCACCTAAAACTCGCAGTGCTTCTGAAAAATCTATTAAACCATCTGCCGATTTAGAAAGCTCCCCTTTATTGATGCGCTTATAGATACTTTGTCGATTAATTCCATACAGCTTTGCAAGCTCTCCTACTCTCATTTTTTTCATAGGTTACACACCCTGTAACTTGCTGTAATTTTACAACAACAAGGTTACTGTAACCCTGTAAACTTGGTCAATGTTTTTGATTACTCTTAAAATAGAATAGATTTTATGTACTAAATCTTTATAATTAATAGGGTTTTAAAAATATCGATTTAATAATATGACGTACGAAGAAATTAAAGACTTAACTTTACAGCTATCTTATCGAGATAAATTTAGATTAGCTCAGCTTCTTCTTCAAGTCGGAAGAAAAGAAGAAGAAGAACAATATGTTGAAAAAGTAAAAGAGGAACACTTTCTCGATGTAGATTACGTATCAGAACGCCTACTTAAAAATCGCCCAAGTAAATTAAAAACCTTGGAAAATTTCATTGATGCCATGTTTCAATTCAAAGGATCTATTTCAGAAGAGGATAGAACAACTCTAATCTCTAATTTACAGCGAAAGAAGATTATCAAAATAGAAAAAAATTCAGTTCTGTACTTAGATTAAATACTTCATTTGTAGTGTTCCATGTTTTCTTCTTGTTCCCTTTGCTCATCTAATGCTTGTGATGGTTCTTTCGACTTGCAGTTTAGGAAGCCGACACCGCAGAGGACGACAAGAAAAAAAGCTATGCTTTTTTTGGTTTGCTTATTCATTTGGTTTATCTCTACCATCAGGTGCGGTTTTCCTAAAGCCTGTGAATTTGAGGAATCTACTAGCAAGGCTGTCTTTAATTTTTTCCTCAACCACGCCACCGCTAAGCTTTGCACCTTCTGTATTTTTCTGTTTTAAGCTCTTGGTTACATGCCGTCTTTCGATTTCATATAGTGAAAGGATTTCATTTTCTTTTTTTACGATCTGCGACTCGTCCAAGCCTTCTCTATAGTTCTCGATTGCATCTTTCAGCTCGGCAAAGGAATGATATTTAAACTCAAATCTTGAAGCATTAAAGCCTGCCCTGCTTGCTAACTCTTTGACTTTAAAAGCATTGGTTATCGGTAGGGGAGCAGTTTTTGCTTTATTATCTTTCGCACGAACGGCTTTCGACTGTTTGATAGCTTTGCCATTAAACCGCCATTCAATCTCACTGACGATCTTACCTACATCACTCGCAGTACCGCTAAATGCAGGCATGTGCTTTACCAAAAAAATTGCGTCACTGACACAGCCTGCAACTTCAGTTGGGGTCAGCTTAACCATGCGTCCAATTTCAGCCTTAGTCGGTGAGCTTGCTTTTTTGGCATCATCCGACAACTTCCTGTTTTCAATCTTCCGTTGATTTTCGATCTCAGATTTTTTCTGCGACTTCTTCGCCAAAATTGCTTGGTCTATCTTCAACTCAGCGATGCGTTTCAGGTACTTGGCATAGTGTGGTGTGAGATGCCATGTCCAACGTACAGTTTTCAGATTTCTAGGCACTTCACCATTTTCGACTCTTTTAGCATCCAAAGCAGACTGCTTCTTCTTCTGCCGATCTGTGTACTCGGATCTGCGTAAAACAAGCTTCTTAATCTGATCTTTGGTGTAGATATAAAGCCGTTCATGCTCCCACTCTAAGCAAGAGAAGTCATCAGGATTTGGGTTGTTTTTGGTGGTGAAAGCCTTTTTGATAAAGGCTTTCTGCCATTGCACAGCAATCTTTTTTCTATGCTCAGGCGTAACATTTCCTGTTTCCACGACTTCGAGATCGTCAACCATTTTTTTATATACATCGGCTTGGGAACGGACAGCAATCGGCAAAGTGACCAAGAGGTAAACCATACACTTTTGCTTGGCAAGTAATGTCTGATTCAACTGCACAACCATGTGCCCAGCACATGGGTGTTCAGGGGAAGTCGTGGCTCTGCCAAGTGCCACGTTGTATTTCTTAATAAGAGAAGTCAAAGCACCTTCCGCTTTATCTAGATCAATCAGCATTTTCTTATAGTAAGTAGCTTTGCCGATAGATACACACTTGAGAATGCCGATCATAGCAATTTCATCTGATGTAGCGTAAAAAATCATGCCCCCTTCCCTGCGCTTAAAATTCTGTAGTAGTAAAACTGTAATAGTAAAATCAATAAAAGTGAATAGTCCTTTATGAATTTGAAGCTAAAGAAATAAAAGCTTTGCGTAGCAAAGCTTTTAGAAACAAACAGCTTCGCTGTTTGTCAAACGGAGCTTTGCTCCGTTTCGGGGGCAACGGATTCCGTAGTTAAGTCGTTCCTAAAATTAACGAAGGTAGACGTTGCCCCCGACGATTTTTTCACCTAAAGTAGCCATCAGATGACGCAATTCTTTAAAAACAAGTTTTCTTCTTTTTGAAAGATGGATGCGCCCTAATCGTTTGACTTATCTCAAACAGGAGGGGCGACCAACCCTCCTGTTTCTCTTTGATCGGGAGGACTGACCATCCTCTTTCAATCACTTGTTAGCTTTCCTAGCAGTCGAAAATTTATTTTCGACTGCGTACTAATAGGAAGGTAGTTTTACCCACGCTCGGCGAAGCGGACTGCCATGCCAAATGGCTCGGTCACGCTACGCAGGGGGCGGATGGAGAGCTTGCTTGTTTGCAAAAATACGCATCTCTGCGTCCTCTACCCGTTCCTTTTAGGAAATTTTATTTTGCACAGCCGTCTATATGACAAGCTGTGTGGTTTTTGGGCGACCATGAATGCCAAAATGAAGAGGAGTCGAACCAAATCTGCTTTAGGATTTGTCTAGACGTTAGAACTCCTGTCTTGGGTAGGAATACCGCCCAAGATATGCCACTGAGGGGAGCATTACAGAGAAAGAAATTGGTTGGTGAGATGTGCATCAATTGATTTTGGGGAACTGTAGCAAATGGC
>NZ_VPCT01000030.1:0-7609 GCF_013418055.1 Acinetobacter sp. YH12208 | reverse complement strand
AATAGCAAGAGTGAACCACCTGATCCCTTCCCGAACTCAGAAGTGAAACCTCTTTGCGCTGATGGTAGTGTGGGGTTACCCATGTGAGAGTAAGTCATCGCCAGCTCATTATTCCAAACACCCCCAACTTAACAGTTGGGGGTGTTTTTTTGTGCGCGGGATTTATAGTAAAATTAAATATAGTAAAAATAATATTCTGAATTTACTCAAAACACCCCTTAGCGAAATCGTTAATGGGTATTTTTTGTTCTTGTAAATCAAATATTTGAGAATTATTAATTTGGGAAATATAAGAATTTGAAAGCCAGTTCGTATGTTTTTTGGTAAAACTGTGTTATAAAAATTAAAACGGCATAAAAATTGCTTATAGAACAAGATTTTTAATTAAGGGGGTTATAATGAGATTATCAGTGGGCTTAAAAATTGCGAACTCGCTGTCATTAACTCCACAATTGCAGCAAGCAATTCGGCTATTACAATTATCGAGTCTGGAACTGGAACAAGAAGTTCAACTGCAACTTGATAGTAACCCTCTATTAGAAAAAGTTGAAGAACAGATTACTCTTGAACGCTTATCGACACTTGAATCAAATAATGAACACAAAGACCTAACTAATGAGCTCAATGCGGATCACCTTCCCGATGACCTACCTGTAGATACCGATTGGGATGATGTCTATACTCATCAACCTACCAGCTTAGGTGCGGCTGAATTCGAAGAGCGCGAAGACAATCGTCAAGGGCATCAGAGCTTACAGGAATATATGCTTGAGCAAATTAACCTGTTAAATTTTTCACAGCTTGATAAATTGATCGCTTATTGCATTGTCGATTCCCTGGATGACAAAGGCTTTTTAGATGCTGAGCTGACTGAAATTACTGCATCGGTACAACATCTTCTATCTTCGATGGGGAGTGAGGAGGAAATTGAAGATGATGAAGTTGCGGTCGTATTAAAGCATATTCAGCGTTTAGATCCGGTGGGTGTAGGGTCTAGAAGTTTGGCAGAATGTCTGTTGGTTCAGCTTGATCATTTACCTGCCTCAACGCCTTACCGAAATGATGCAATCAAGCTTCTACAACATTATGAATTACTGATTAGTAATGAACTTCCTAAACTGATTAAACAAACCGGGCTAAATCCAGAGCAGTTACGCTGTGCGGTAGATTTATTAAAAACTCTGAAACCTCACCCGGGCTTGGAATTTGAAAATAAAGAATCGGATTATCAGGTGCCAGATGTTGTGGTCATGAAAAAGAATAACGCTTGGCATGTCAATTTAAATCCGGATGTACTGCCAAAATTACGCGTCAATCCTTTCTATGCCAAAATGATTCGTCGTGCAGATCAAAGTGACGATAATCAATATTTACGTAACCAGATGCTAGAAGCAAAAAATTTCATTAAAAGCGTTGATGAGCGGCATAAAACATTATTAAAAGTGGCAACCTGTATTGTCGAACATCAGAAAATGTTCTTGGAAATTGGCGCTGAAGGGATGAAACCTTTGGTTTTAAGAGATATTGCCGAAGAAGTAGAATTGCATGAATCGACCGTATCGCGTGTGACCACCAATAAATATATGCTGACACCGCGTGGTTTATTTGAATTAAAATATTTCTTCTCGAGTCATGTGGGTACGACTTCAGGTGGAGAGGCTTCATCTACTGCCATTCGTGCCAAGATCAAAAAACTGGTTTCTGAAGAAAATGCCCGTAAGCCTTTGTCTGATAATGCAATCGCCAATATATTGAAAAATGAAGGGATTGATGTGGCAAGACGGACGGTGGCGAAATATCGTGAATCGTTACATATTCCTTCATCTTCTGAGCGAAAGGTCTTGATCTAAAATTTAAAATCTGGCTATTCTAAAGATTCATTATGACAGCATAATGAATCTTTTTTCTTTTGAGGAACAGTGAAAATGATTTGAATCAGTGCTTAAAATACGATTTTTGAGTTATAAGTTGCTGTATTTAAATTATTTTATATTGTGACTCTTCTAATCCTAACGAAGGTGAGGGATAGAACTATGCAAATAACAATTCGTGGACATCATTTATCTATTACGCCAGCAATTGAAGAACGTATAAAAACCAAATTTTCACAAATGACCAAGCATCTTGATCAGGTGAATAGTATGCAAGTGAAACTCTCTAAAGATCATCAAATTGATAAACGCTCCAGAAAAGGCAGTAGTAATCATATCGCAGAAGCGATTATCCGATTGCCGGGCATCGAGTTTTTTGCCCATGCCACAGCAGATGATATGTATACTTCCATTAAACTTCTGACAGAAAAATTAAAACGCCAGATCGATCGATATCGGGAAATACATTTACAGCAGCATGCTTTGGCTTTGTAAAGGACAAATGATGAAAAAGAGGTTTTAAAAGCCTCTTTTTTTTATATATATAATGTATGGATCCATGAATTATTTTTGCTATTTATAGTAAAATGGCTCGTTTTACACCCTTAGTCCTATAAGAGGTCTTGTGATGAATAATGAACAGCTCGCTGAAATTTTAGAAGCCGCTTTTCCCGAGGCGGATGTTGCTGTGAGTGGTCAGGGCGGAAAATTTGATCTCCGTATTGTGGATGATCAATTTGAAGGTAAGCGTCCAGTTGCACGTCAACAAGCTGTTTATGCTCCTCTCAATGCCCATATTGCCAGTGGTGCAGTTCACGCAGTGACAATTCGAGCAATGACAAAAGAAGAATGGCGCAAAGCAAGCTTATTTGGAGCTTAATAAATTAATGGATAAATTTTTAATTCAGGGCGGTATCAAGCTCGAAGGTGAAGTGCGTATTTCTGGTGCTAAGAATGCCGCGCTTCCATTATTAGCAGCAATGATTCTTGCCGATACGCCAATTACGCTCAAAAATGTTCCTGATCTGAAAGATGTGAATACATTGGTGAAGCTAATTGCCGGTCTTGGGATCACCATGACTTATGAAGGTGATACCGTTACTGCGGATACCTCGACATTAGATAACCAGTTTGCACCATATGAGCTCGTGAAAACCATGCGTGCTTCTATTTTAGTGCTTGGCCCTTTATTGGCGCGCTATGGCAGTGCAAAAGTGTCTTTGCCGGGTGGTTGTGCAATTGGTTCACGTCCTGTTGATCAGCATTTAAAAGCGTTGGAAGCTTTGGGTGCAGAGATTGAAGTTGAAGCAGGCTATGTGCATGCCAAAGTCGATGGCCGTCTTAAAGGTGGCGAAGTCGTTTTCGATATGGTGACTGTCGGTGGTACAGAAAATATTCTGATGGCTGCAGTCTTGGCCGATGGTGTGACCACAATTCGCAATGCAGCACGTGAGCCTGAAATCACTGATCTTGCGCAAATGCTGATCAAGATGGGGGCCAAAATTGAAGGTTTGGATACCGATACGTTAATCGTGACTGGTGTTGAAAGTCTGCATGGCTGTGAATATGCAGTGGTGGCTGACCGGATTGAAACGGGTTCATATCTGGCGGCGGCTGCAATCACAGGTGGTCGTATCAAAACCACACACACAGATCCATCCCTCATGGAAGCTGTGCTGGATAAATTTGAAGAAATGGGCGCAGAAGTCACTCGTGGCGACGACTGGATTGAGTTAGATATGCTGGGTAAACGTCCGAAAGCCGTAAGCTTCCAGACCTTGCCACATCCAGAATTTCCAACTGATATGCAAGCCCAGATCATGGCTGTAAATGCCATTGCTGCAGGCTTTGCGACAATTTCAGAAACGATTTTTGAAAACCGTTTTATGCATGTTCCTGAGTTGGCCCGTATGGGGGCAAACATTCAGGTCGAAGGTAATGATGCTGTCGTAACTGGGGTAGAAAAACTTTCTGCCGCACCCGTAATGGCAACAGATTTACGTGCTTCTTTCTCTTTGGTACTGGCAGCACTTGCCGCTGAAGGTGAAACACTGATTGACCGTATTTATCACATTGACCGCGGTTATGAAAATGTAGAAGCAAAGTTACAAAGTTTAGGTGCCCAAATTAAGCGAGTAAATTAATGAGCGATATGAGAAACGATGATCCAAACTTTGACGTAATGGGCAATTTTGATCATGGTTTAACTTTGGCATTAAGTAAGGGTCGTATCTTAAAAGAAACATTGCCACTGCTTGAAACAGCAGGGATTAATTTACTGGAAGATCCGGATAAATCACGTAAACTGATTTTCCCCACTACGCATAAACAGGTTCGTATTTTAATTTTACGTGCTTCTGATGTGCCGACTTATGTAGAAAATGGTGCAGCCGATATTGGTGTAGCGGGTAAAGATGTATTGATGGAACATGGTGCGCAAAATGTCTATGAACCATTAGACCTGAAAATTGCGGTTTGTAAATTGATGACAGCTGGTAAAGTCGGGATGCAGCGTCCTAAAGGTCGTTTGAAAATTGCGACCAAGTACGTGAATTTAACCCGGCAATACTATGCCAGCTTGGGTGAGCAAGTCGATGTGATCAAGTTGTATGGTTCAATGGAACTTGCACCATTGGTCGGTCTGGGCGATTACATTGTCGATGTGGTCGATACTGGTAATACCTTACGTGCCAATGGTTTAGAGCCACTTGAAGAAATCTGTAAAGTCTCTTCACGTTTAATCGTCAATAAAGCCAGCTTCAAACGTAAGCAAGCCTTGTTAAATCCGATTCTGGCTCAGCTTGAAAAAGCAGTCGAAGAACGCGAAAAGGCAAAACAGGCTTAAAATTGATTGCTTAAGAAACCGCCCAATCCGGGCGGTTTCTTATTTCTCTATATATCAGATTCTATTTAAATCCTTTCATCAATTTTACCCAAAGCTATTTTCAATAAAACTCATAGAGCTAGAGCACTATGTCTGCCGACAAAAGCCTAGAAAACAGGTAAACTAAAGCCTTCGAATTCAAACCTGATGGGTAAATTGATGCGACGTTTATCGACCCAAGATCAAAACTTCAAGCAAGCATTTGCTGACTTGTTGGCTTTTGAGACTGTGAATGATCCTGAACTTTTAAAAACTGTAGATCAAATTATTGCTGATGTTCGTCAGCATGGTGATGCACATGTTCTTAAACTCACTCAACAGTTCGATCGACATCCGGCGCATCAATTTTCAGAGCTAGAACTGACACAAGAGCAGCTCAAAGCTGCCTTTGAAGGTTTAACGACTGAAGTTCGTGAAGCACTGGAATTAGCTGCAGCGCGTGTGCGTGAGTTTCACCAGGCCCAAAAACAAGATGGCTGGACTTATGTCGATGCTTTGGGGAATACGCTCGGTCAGAAAGTGACTCCACTGGATCGTGTCGGGATTTATGTGCCGGGTGGTCTGGCATCTTATCCATCCTCAGTACTGATGAATGCAGTGCCTGCACATGTGGCGGGTGTCCCTGAAATTATTATGGTGGTGCCTGCCCCGAATGGTGAACTCAATCCATTGGTATTGGCTGCTGCATATTTGGCTGGCGTAACACGTGTCTTTACGATTGGTGGTGCACAAGCCGTTGCAGCACTCGCATATGGTACAGAAACCGTACCACCTGTCGATAAAATTACTGGTCCAGGTAACCGGTTTGTGGCTGCAGCAAAACGTGCGGTGTTTGGTCAGGTCGGTATCGATATGATTGCAGGCCCTTCTGAGATTCTGGTCTATGCCGAAGGCGAGAATAACGCTGAATGGTTGGCGATGGACTTATTGTCACAGGCTGAACATGACACTGTGGCACAAGCCGTTTTCATTACACCAGATGAAGCACTTTTAAATGAAGTTGAAAAGTGGATTGAAAAACATTTAGAAGCTTTACCAAAAGCTGAGATCGCACGTACTTCAATTGAGAACCGCGGTGCTTTGGTATTGGTAAAAGACCGTGCTGAAGGTGCTGAGCTGATTAACCAAGTGGCGCCAGAACATCTCATGCTATGTTTAGATGAAGCACAAGAGATGGCAGAAGATATTCGCCATGCAGGCGCGATTTTCATGGGTCGTTACACCCCTGAAGCGATTGGTGATTATTGTGCCGGGCCAAACCATGTCTTGCCAACTTCAGGTACAGCACGTTTTTCATCACCGCTGGGGGTTTATGATTTCCAGAAGCGATCAAGCCTGATCATGTGTTCACAAGAGGGTGTTAAAACCTTGGCGAAAACAGCAGATATTTTGGCACAGCAGGAAAATCTGGATGCGCATGCGAGATCGGCGCGTTATCGTTACCAGTAATTAAAAATATAAAACCTCTCCCTAACTCTCTCCTACTAAGGAGAGGGGAAATATTATAAAGAATGAATATTCCTCTCTCTGAATGAGCTTTAAGCATTGTTTTAAAGTGAATGTAAGAGAGGTTAGGAGAGGGAACTTTGAGAATTTAAAAATGAATATCACCACAGAGCAAATGCGTTTTTGGAGTCCTGACGTACGTGAATTAGAACCGTATACGCCGGGTGAACAGCCAAAAATCCAGAATATTTTAAAACTGAATACCAATGAAAATCCGTATCCGCCATCGCCTAAAGTGGTTGCGGCAGTGCAGCAGGTATTGGCCAATTCAGCTGATGTGCTGCGTCTTTATCCTGACCCTGATGCATCTGAACTTAAACAGGCCATTGCGAAACAGCAACATGTGCCTGTAGAGACGGTTTTTGTCGGGAATGGTTCGGATGAAGTTTTAGCGCACATTTTTAAAGCATTCTTTGTTCAAGAACAGCCATTGCTTTATCCAGACATCACCTATAGTTTCTATCCGGTATATAGTCAGTTCTTTGGGGTAAAAACCAAAATTTTACCACTCAATGATGACTTTGAAATTGTGGTAGATGATTATAAACAAGCCAATGGCGGCATTATCATCACTAATCCGAATGCGCCAACCAGTATTGATCTTGGTTTGGTTGCGATTGAAGAAATTCTGCAAGCCAATCCAGATTCAGTGGTGGTGATTGATGAAGCCTATGTCGACTTTGGCGCTGAATCGGCAGTCAAGCTGGTTGAGAAATACGAAAACCTAGTGGTATGTCAAACTACATCGAAGTCGCGTTCTCTTGCAGGATTACGTGTGGGTTTTGCCATTGCTCAGCCACATTTAATTGCAGCACTTGAAGCAGTCAAAAATAGTTTCAACTCTTATCCGATGGATCGTTTTGCGATTGCGGCAGCGGTGGCTTCTTTTGAAGATCAGGAATACTTTGAGGCACAAAATCAGAAAGTCATTGCCAGTCGTGAAAAGTTGGTAGCTCAGCTGAATGAGCTTGGTTTTAAGGTATTACCTTCGAGTGCAAACTTTATTTTTGCCACATTCGTATCTAAAGATGCAGGTGAGCTCGCGAGTGAGTTACGTGAGCGTGGTATTATCGTGCGTTATTTCAACAAACCTCGTATTAATCAATTCTTGCGTATTACGATTGGTACAGATGAGCAAAATCAGCGTTTAGTAGATACGCTAAAAAATGAGATTTTGTGTAATTAAAATCCTTTCTAGCCTCCCGTTTTAAAGGGAGGCATTCTGTAGTGGTCAACAAATATTGGACACAGTTTTAAGTTTTTGTTCAACTGCAAAAGGGCTGATACCATTATTAAATTGATGTGGTCGTATCCGATTGTAGTATTCCATCAGATACAGCCCTATATC
>NZ_VPCT01000002.1:0-275551 GCF_013418055.1 Acinetobacter sp. YH12208 | reverse complement strand
TCCTCTAAAGAGCCGTTGAAGACTACGACGTTGATAGGTTGGATGTGGAAGCATAGTGATATGTGAAGCTGACCAATACTAATTGCTCGTGAGGCTTGACTATACAACACCCAAACAGTTGTTGTATTAAGCATCAATTGATTCGATATTCAGCAAAATAACTTGATTTAGTGATCAAGCTAGTTAAACTAAACAAACTTAATTCAACCCAAATATTCTGTTAATAACTCATTTGGTAGAAAGCATTGGCATACACTGAAAAGTGACGAAATAAGACCAAAGCGAGTATCCATAAACAGTTGTGCTGGCGACAATAGCAAGAGTGAACCACCTGATCCCTTCCCGAACTCAGAAGTGAAACCTCTTTGCGCTGATGGTAGTGTGGGGTTACCCATGTGAGAGTAAGTCATCGCCAGCTCATTATTCCAAACACCCCCAATTTAACAGTTGGGGGTGTTTTTTTGTGCGTGAAGAAAGGCTTAGGTGATCACTCAGATGAAATCTCCACAGAAAAAATGAGCGAAAGGCGTATACTGGATCTATCTAAGGAGCGGATATGTCCTCAAATTCATCTTCTAGCCATATTGAATATGGTACTACCGCATTTAAAGCAGTACTTTTTTCCTTATTTCTTGCCGGCTTTGCCATTTTCTCATCTTTGTATTGCCTACAGCCGATGATGCCCATTTTGGCAGATTATTTTCAGGTCAGTCCGACTCAAAGTAGTTTTCCCTTATCACTTTCTACCCTTGCCTTAGCCATTGGTCTGCTATTTACCGGACTGATTTCAGACCGTTTTGGACGTAAACCGGTGATGGTCTGTTCCCTGGCATTGATTGCAATTTTGTTAATGCTCAGTTCGATACTATCTCTTTGGTCGGTATTTTTATTGCTTCGGATCTTGATTGGTCTCTGTGTCAGTGGTGTGGCAGCAGTCGCCATGACTTATATCGGGGAAGAAATTGCCGAAAAAGATATCGGTTTCGCCATGGGCTTATATATTTCTGGTACAGCCATTGGCGGGATGGGCGGGCGTTTGATTGCCGGAGTTCTAGTTGATTTTATCTCCTGGCAATCTGCTACTCTGATAATTGGTATCTTAAATATCTGTATTGCAGGATTATTTTATTATCTGTTGCCGGCATCGCAACATTTTAAAGCTTATCCGATCAAGTTTAATCGATTCAAAAACTCATTCAGGCATAATCTGGCCGATCCGAAACTTCGGATTTTATTTCTGCAAGGTTTTATCCTGATGGGCTGTTTTGTCTCGATATTTAACTATCTCAGCTATCGTTTGCTTCAGGCACCTTTTGAATTATCACAGGCCTGGATTGGTTTAATCTCGGTGACATATTTGGCTGGTATTTATAGCTCCCCCCGAGCGGCACATTGGGGTCGGCATTATGGTAAATTCAAGACATTGGTCGTCATGATGCTGATGATGCTCCTTGGATTAACGCTCATGCTGCTCAACCAGCTGGCTCTGGTCTTTATCGGATTACTAATCTTCACTTTTTCATTTTTTGCCGCGCACTCTACTGCAAGTAGCTGGGTGTCGATCCAGTCGTTACAATATCGGGCAGTCGGTTCTTCGCTATATTTATTCTGTTATTACCTCGGTTCCAGTGTGTTGGGCAGTTCGAGTGGACTGGTCTGGGAAAATTATGGTTGGAGTGGATTAACTGCATTTATTACACTACTGTTGCTGAGTGGTCTGGCATTCAGTTTCAAGCTCCGCTCAGATTAGAACATCGTATTTAGATTTTTCTCTATAAAATAAACCCTGTGCATTTATCTTGCGGATCATTTTGCTTTCAATTCTGATGATGACCAGGCCTTGATTCGCTTAGTTCCTGATTTTGTATAAATTATAATCAAGCAAGCTGGGTCTAATTCATGGTAAAATGATCGGCTTTCATCTTTGATCTTATTTTAGATCTCCTATCATCTGCCAGCCGAGAATTGCTAGCCATGTCTACTGCTTATACCATGCAGACTGCGCCAAAAGCGTTGTTTGATTACGACAAATATTGGGCGTCTTGTTTTGACCCTGCGCCTTTTTTGCCGATGTCACGCGAGGAAATGGATCAACTCGGCTGGGACAGCTGTGACTTTATTCTGGTCTGTGGCGATGCCTATATTGATCATCCGTCTTTCTGTTCAGGTATTATTGGCCGGGTATTAGAAGCCCAAGGCTTTCGTGTCGGTATTATTGCACAGCCAGACTGGACCAACGTGGATGCGTTCCGCGTTCTGGGTAAACCGAATATTGCTTGGGGGGTAACGGCAGGGAACATGGATTCCATGATCAACCGTTATACCGCCGACCGTAAAATCCGCTCGGATGATGCCTATTCCCCAGATAATCAGCCAAATAAACGTCCAGACCGTGCAGCAACTGTATATTGTCAGCGTGTCCGTGAAGCATATCCAGATGTGCCTGTATTATTAGGTGGAATTGAAGCTTCTCTGCGTCGTATTGCACATTATGATTACTGGTCAGATAAAGTCCGTCGTTCAGTGTTGATGGACTCAAAAGCCGATCTTTTGATGTACGGCAATGGCGAACGCTCAATTACCGAAATTATGCATCGTCTGGCGCGTGGCGAAAAAATTCACGAGATTACCGATGTTCGCGGTACTGCGTTCATTGTCAATAAACATAACCGTGCATCGAAAGCAAAGTTTGTCGAAATTGCCTCGAATGATGTTGATGCGATTGGCCGTGTCGATCCAATCATTAACCCTTATGTGATGACTGAAGATCTGGAAGGTTGTGAAATTGAAAAAGACAAAGATAGTCTGACTCAATATCAAGGTTTCCAGAAAGAGCCTGTCGCCAATCCGATTGTGCGGGCCGGCGATGAGCTAGATCCTGATACGCAAATCGTGCAATTACAACCCGCTTCAAAAGCAATTAAACATAAATTACCACCGCGTGAACTGGCCGTAATTCGCTTGCCTGCATTTGAAGAAGTGGCTGCAGATCCGGTGCTTTATGCCCATGCCAACCGAATTTTGCATTTAGAAACCAATCCGGGCAATGCCCGTGCCATGGTACAAAAGCATGGTGAACGTGATGTCTGGCTAAATGCGCCACCAATTCCGTTGACCACGGAAGAAATGGACTATGTGTTTGACCTGCCTTATGCACGTTTGCCACATCCTGCTTATGGTGAAGCGCGTTTTCCAGCGTTTGACATGATCAAGTTCTCTGTGAATATCATGCGTGGCTGTTTTGGTGGCTGTACCTTCTGTTCGATTACAGAACATGAGGGTCGTATTATCCAGAACCGTTCTGAAGAGTCGATTCTGCGTGAAGTGGAAAAAATCCGTGATACGGCGCCGGGCTTTACCGGGATTATTTCAGACCTAGGTGGCCCGACAGCCAACATGTACCGTCTGGCCTGTAAAGATCCAGAGATTGAAAAGAACTGCCGTAAACCGTCGTGTGTCTTCCCGGGCGTTTGTCAGAACCTGCATACCGATCATGCACCATTGACCCAGTTATACCGTAAAGCACGTTCATTACCGGGTATTAAGAAGATCTTGATTGGTTCTGGTTTACGTTATGACTTAGCGGTTTTAAACCCTGAATATGTCAAAGAATTGGTAACCCATCACGTCGGTGGTTATTTAAAAATTGCACCGGAACATACCGAAAAAGGCCCACTCAATAAAATGATGAAGCCGGGAATCGGAACCTATGATCGTTTCAAACAGATGTTTGAACGTTATAGTAAGGAAGCCGGCAAGGAACAGTATCTGATTCCTTATTTCATCGCAGCGCATCCGGGGACTACCGATTACGACATGATGAATCTTGCGATTTGGTTGAAGAAGAACGGTTTCCGTGCTGACCAAGTACAGACCTTTTATCCATCACCGATGGCAACGGCTACCACCATGTATTACACCGGTAAAAACCCGCTTGCCAAAGTGGCACGTTATACTGAGCAAGTAGATATTGTCAAAGGTGATAAACGTCGTCGTCTGCACAAAGCTTTCTTGCGTTACCATGATTCAAACAACTGGCCGTTGTTGCGTGAAGCTCTGAGAGAAATGGGTCGTCAGGATTTGATTGGTAACTCCAAACAGCATTTGATTCCGACTTATCAGCCTGCTGGCAGTGCAGAAGGTCAATACCAGTCTGCGCGCAAGAAAAACTCGACAGTGGCGGGTGATTCGCAGAAACGTACCGGTGAGCAGGGAAATCGTGGCAAGGCTGCACAAGCTCAGTCCCGTCCTTCAAATACCAAGAAGCGTCCTGAGCGTGGTCAAATCCTGACCCAGCACACAGGCCTACCGCCGCGTGAAACAGGGGATGCCAAAAAACCATTTGGTGGATCAAAGCCGAAAGCAAAGCCTAAATCACGTGCATAATTGAGTTAATAGAAAAGACACTTCGGTGTCTTTTTTTAGCACTTAGGTAAAGTAACGTAGCTTGAAACGAGGACTGAAAAATGTAAAAGGATGTATTATTTACATTAAGTCTGGCTTAAAAGTGATATAAAAATAACACTTTATCGGAATTGTTCTACAGTTGGGCAGATTTGTATTGCGATCAATTCTAGGGATGTTTTAGAGTGCATTATCAGTACTTTAAATCCACTTTCATTGACATAGGGAAAGATGTCATTTTAGGTAACGCAGAATCAGGTTTTGATACCGGTTGTATGGGTATCTAAGCAGATTAGTTGTAAGACCTATTTAAAATAAAGTGTGAGTTTATACTGCACCACAATAAAACAAAAATGATGATAAGAATGCAAGGATTGAGGCATGACCACCTATATTATGATTGGGAGTTTCCTGCTCTTCTGTGTCGTGCTCATGGCATGGAAAACGCTCGGAAATAATTCCAAACCACAAGACAGCGCGTTAAAGCAGCGTGCTATTTTTAACCTGAATGAGCAATTGACCTTCACGCGCTTGAAGGAAGTATTACCTGAATATATTGTTTTGGCCCATGTGTCCTATGACGCCTTAATGACCACCAAATTTAACCGGACGCGACATAAATATCGCAACCTGACTGCAGATTTTGTGATTATGGATCAACAGCATCAGATTATAGCCATTGTGGCTGTGGATGATCCTTTAATCTTGAAGCGTCCACAGCAGACTGGTTTTCAGGATGCCTTGTTGAGTATGGCCGGTTATCGGGTGATTCGCTACGATGATGTGCCGGAATATTACCAGTTGCGGCAAGATTTTCTGCAGGAGCAAGCGCAAATGAAGAAAATGCCCAAATATACGGTCAGCAATGATCTGAAAAAGTATTATTTATATTCAGATTTAGAGCGCAGTAAAATCAAAGCAGTAGGTTAAAATAAAAAAGCATGCCATGAGCATGCTTTTTTATGCATATCGATTTTGCCACATTATTCTGGTTTGACGGCCACGACTGTCATTTCAACCAAAACCCGTGGATCATAAAGTTTTGCCTCGACACAGGTACGAGGTAATGCTTCGATATCAGCCACCCATGCATCCCAGATTTCATTAAATGCCGCATAATCTTTTTCAATGTCTTTTAAATAGATGGTCACCGACATGATGTGACTTTTGTCTGTACCGGCATCTGCCAGAAACTGGTCGATAATATCTAAAGTTTGTTGGGTTTGACCTTTGATATCCAGCTCAACATCTGTGGCCAGTTGCCCGGCAAGATGTACCAGATTGCCTGCAATGGCAATTTCTGAAAAGCGTTTCGAGATATGTAAGCGTTCCACTGTCATATTATTCATCCTGCGTTTTGGGCACCAGGGCTGCGACCAGTGCGGTCAGCAAGCAACCCACTGCCAGATAGAGGGCAATATAATGCCATGAACCGTCTGCCCAAATCACCCGTACTGCTGCAATAAATGGGGGTAAAACCACCACCAATAATACTGCCCATCTGATAGCCAACGCCGGCACCGCTGTAGCGATATTCGGTACCGAACAGGGAAGTGAAAATCGGTTGATGAGCCCTGACCACCCTGTCGTATGCAACATTTGCCAGTAAAATTATGTCGACAATGATCATTCAGGTGTTTTGTGCATCGAGTGCCATAAAGAATGAAAAGGCCGAGAGCGCACCAATCAAACTATTCTAGCCACACATTTTTTGATGATGAAATGTATCCACCCGTCAGGCAAAAAACGGAATGCTGAAACAGCGGATTGCACCGACCATCAAGGTGATATTCCAGAAGAACTGTTTGTCCATGCCCAAGTAATTGCTAGAAATTCCCATCAGGACGACGGTTAAGACCTGCATTTTCTTATGGCCAAGCTAGTGACCAACGTGACCAAAGACCATGCCATCTAAGGGCAAAACAGAAAGCCAACACCAAAAGTGGCCAATGCCGCCAGAGTGTCCATATTCTCACCAATGCTGTGGAAACTGATCTTTAAAAATTAAGGTTGCAACAATGCCGTAAAGGAGAAAATCGATACCAATCGACAACAGCACCAACAAAACTAGACAGCGCAGCTTTACGCGTGTTGTTTTTGAACTACAGAAGATTTACAGAAGACATGCAGGAAGGAAGTCCATGAGTTACATCAGAGTTGCCCTGTAATATTCGGATTTGATCGTCACGCCAATCACAGGACAGCATGCTGAAAGTAAAGGTGATTTTCAGCATCTCAGCATATACATGGATAATGCATTGCGCAGATAGAGTACTCTAAAAAATCAAAATATAAAAATAAAGTTGCTGTATTTTTAAACTGATGTTCAAAACATGAACAAAAGTCGTTTAGAGCAGTAATAATTGGGTTTCAGTCTCGGGGGCGCTGAGTTGATAGACGCCGACACCGATCAGCCGGAATTGCATCTGCGGCGCGATATGCAGATCATCCAATAGTAAGTCTAAGGCTTGTGCTAATTCCTGCGGACTGCGCAAGAGCTGCTTAAAACTTTTACTGTGTTGCATCACCTGAAAATTCTTGAGCTTTAATTTGACCGTAACGCCGCGAGCCGAAAGCTGCTTTTTTTGCAAGCTTTGCCACAGTTGTGTAACTAAAGCTTCCCAATAGGGATGGCACTGATTTAAATAAAGATCATCATCAAAGGTGGTCTCTTTGGAAATCTGCTGGCGTTCCCGTTCTACTTCGACCGGTCGTTCATCAATGCCTTGCGCATATAAAAACAGCCGCCGTCCATATTTACCAAAATGCTGAATCAGGATAGCTTCATCTATCTGTTGTAAGTCACCCAAGGTATCCAGATTCAGGCTTTTCAGTTTTTCCTGGGTGACTTTACCCACCCCGGGAATTTTCTTCAGCGGCAGATTCTGAATAAAACGCTGCACCTGTGAGGGCTTGATCACACAGATGCCATTCGGTTTGTGCCAGTCCGAGGCAATTTTGGCCAGAAATTTATTTGGTGCCACGCCGGCAGAAGCAGTCAGTCCAGTCACTTGAACAATATCCTCCCGAATCCGCATGGCGACCTCGGTAGCACTCGGAATCTGCTGTAAATTTTCTGTGACATCCAGAAAGGCTTCATCTAGCGATAAAGGCTCAATCAGGGCAGTATATTGCTGGAAAATTTGATGGATCTGTGCAGAGACCTGACGGTATTTGGCAAAGTCCGGCTCAATCACGATGACCTGCGGACAGAGCTTGCGCGCCTGTCCCATCGACATGGCAGAACGTAGACCATATTCGCGTGCCGGATAGGAGGCAGCCGCAACCACCGCCCGGGGATGATGCGAGGCAATCACCACAGGCAGGTGTCTGAGTTCTGGACGTTCACGCAGCTCGACCGAGGCATAAAACGCATCCATATCGATATGAATAATTTTGCGCATAGCCGCTATCTTAAGGGGCTTTAATCTGCTTGGGAAGAGACCGCTTCGCGGAGTAAGTAAGGCTGTGGGCCGCTGAGCAGGATGACTTTAGTGCCTTGTGCCTCGGCGGCCTGAATCAGCAGATTTAAACTTTTTGGCGTGTCATCTGCAAGGCGGGGTAAAAATTGTAGCGGCTGGCTTAAAGGCTGGAAAAAATCATCCCAATGTATCGGGATGACCACTTTGGGTTTGAGCGTTTGCAGGGTTTCAGCCAGATAGTGCTACTGATAGTCATTGGATTGTCTGGAGAGCTGGGCAATACCCAAAAATAACGTATCGACCTGCAGGTTTTTAAATTGATCCGGGATAAATCCGGTACTGGCCTTGACCAGAATCTTGTGTCCTGAATGCTCAATCAGGTAATCAAAACTGCCGCCTTCCTTAAATTCGGAAAATTTGGCCGGCAGGGCTAAAGGTTGGAATAACTCTTCGCCTAGGTCATCATTTACCGCTGTGGCTGGCGTATGTTGTGAAGGAATTGCGGTTACTTGAAATTTGTTGACGTGCTGTATTTGCTCAGGCGTGACGGAGTGTAACTGCTGCGGACTTACTTTGGGATTTGCCCGGGCGATATTCAGGCTAGTGGGTGAACCGATGACAGCGGTTTCAGGAAGCATTTCCAGTAAAGCCGGTAGATCCAGAACATGATCATAATGCGAGTGACTGACCAGAATGGCTTTGGCCCGGTGCAGTTCATGCTCTTGAATTAGCTGCCTTAATAGCACGCTATCACTCTGAATTGGACCGCTAAGCACTTGCGACAACGACGGCCGGCTAAAGAAACCATCTATCAGGATCTGATCCTGACCATCATCCAGCAACAGGGTGGAAACACCGAAAAATTTAACGTTTAGTCCAGAACGAGAGGAACTGCTTTGCGGCTGCCAGTTCTGAAAGTCACTGAGCTTGCCTGAAGGTTGCAGCAGATAAGCCAGCACACCCACGCTGAGCAGCAGAACAATCACCAGACCGAGTAAAATACCTTTAATCCATTTCAAGATTTTTATTTCCTTATTTTTCTACTTTTATAAAGCGCTTGTTTTCAATCGATCGATTTTATTTGGCCTGATGAGTAGATGATGGTACTGCAATTGCATTCATTCTCAGAAAATCCAGCCACTGCTGTTCTGAGCCATAGAACACATTCAGATCCACAGTTGTACTAATGCCGGGAATTTTACCCTGATTGCTATGTTGCCAGAAGGTCCATTTGGGCTGATTGTTTAAATCGGGCAGGCCCTTATACTCGCGTACCCAGAGTGGCACTTCGGGAAAATATCCTGCCAATACAATATTATAAAATGCTTTAGAAATATAGAAAACTGGCTGTTTGCCATAATGCTTTTGCAGGGCATCGTGCATGATCTGGATTTCGTTTAGAAGCTGCTCTTTGGAATAGGTATTGATGCAATTGCTGTCATATTCCAGATCAATCACCGGCGGTAAAGCATTGGCTTGCTTGGGGACGGAGTCGATAAAGTTCTGTGCCTGAATGCTGCCATCGCGACAAAGCCGATAGAAATGATAGGCACCAACCAGAAAGCCGCGTTCCCGGGCCTTGAGCCAGTTCTCTTGAAAACGCGTATCTTTAAAGTCACCACCTTCTGTGGCTTTCAGATAGACAAAACGGTATTTTTCCGGCGAAATCTGCTGCCATTGAATTTCTTTTTGATGATGTGATACATCGAAACCCTGGATCGGATAATCTGCTGCATGCGCAGAAGGGGCTTTAATCAGGCAAAGATAAATCATGGCGATAATCATCACGGCGATCAGAATGCCAAGCCCGATGAAAAGCGGCTGTTTGAATCTGTTCAGAGCCAGATTTTTTTGCATTTTCAGTTCTTACCTGTATCTAAACCTGAGCTTAAAGGCTGCATTCGCCTGGCGTTAATATATCGTATTAAACAGGGGTGTTTTTAGGAATATGCCAGAAAATATAAGCCGCAATAATATTGATACAGCCTAAACAGATCAGTGACACATGAAAAGCAGCCACCAGATTGTCAGCGCCGTAATAGGCACTCAGCATGTTGACCAGGGTGCCTGCCAGCGCCACCCCGATACTCATTGACAGCATCATGATCATCGACAGGAAACTGTTGCCGCTACTGGCATCCTGCTGGCTTAAGTCCTTTAAAGTTAGGGTATTCATCGATACAAATTGTAGGGAATTTAAAATGCCGAAGATAAAGAAATGAATTGCACGCAGCCAGATCGGGGTGTCCGCCGTGGTCAGGGCAAAACTGGCAATACACAGACCCACCAATAAGGTATTGACCAGCAAAACCCGACGATAACCAAAACGCTGAATGATTTTTCGGATAATCGGTTTAGACGCCAGAGAGCCGAGTACGATTGGAATCATCAATAGACCGGTAATAAAGGGCTCAAAACCAAAGGCGACTTGCAACATAAGGGGGAGTAAAAACGGAATCGAATTACCGCCAAGACGGGCAAAAAAATTCCCCAGAATGCCAATCGCATAAATTTTATTTTTAAAGAGCCGACTGCGGAACAGGGCATTGCTATGCGTATGCGAATGATAGGCATACATCAAGGCCGCCAAGATTCCGGCCAGAATCAGGCTTAGACTCCACCACAGCGAATTTTGTGGACTGGCAAAATTTTCAATTCCCAGACAGAGTCCCACCATGGCCACAACCAGCAAGACAAAGCCCCAATAATCAAAGCGAGCGACCAGCGGTTCAATGACATTCGGCATGGCCCTAAAAGTAATCAGCGCTCCCAGTAAGCCAATCGGCAGATTGATCAGGAAAATCCATTGCCAGGACAGATATTCCACCATCCAGCCCCCAAGAGTTGGACCAATCAGGGGGCCAATCAGGCCGGCCAGACTCATTAGGCTCATGGCAGCCAGAAACTGGGTACGGGGAATGATCTTGAGCATGGCCAAACGGCCGACGGGGAGCAGTAAGGCGCCACCCATTCCTTGCAAGATCCGATAAGCCAGTAATTCATTCAGACTATCTGACCAGGCACAGCCCAAAGAGGCCAAAGAGAAAATAATAATTGCAGCAAAATAGATATTTCTGACGCCGAAACGGTCTGCCAGCCAGCCACTCAAGGGAATACAGGCTGCCACAGACAAGACATAAGCCACCACAACACTGTGCATGCGTAAAGGATCGGCCTGTAAGTTATGTGCAATCGCGGGCAGAGCTGTATTAATAATGGTGGTATCCAGCCCCTGCATAAAAAATCCGATCGATACCAACAAGACCAGCAGTCTGAATTCGGGATCTAAGGCTTGATGCGTAGGCGTGGCATTCATAATTCTGGAAAACTGAAAATTTTGAATAGTTTAAAGGAAGAGTAAGGCACAGGTGTAGTGAATACGTGTGAACTTTTTTGCAAGATATAAATCAGTTATAAGTGTAAAACTCATAACAAAGTGAGTATTTATCAGATCGGTGCTCCATAGCTGTAAAGAGCGATAAAAATAAAATTAAAGCAGTACTTTTTTGTTTATAAACAGCTTTCTCTGTCAATTTCATCTTCATCAAATGAAAATATGACAAAATTGTCATGAAAATGAAATAAAACCGTCATAATCTTGGGCCAACTTTTCAGCAATGCTGAAATCTCCTCGCGTATAGGTTTGTTTTTATGACAATCGAGATTTTGATGGTGATCGGCTTCTGTTTAGCCGCTTATTCTATTGTCGGAAATGATGTACCTCAAACCCTAGGGACATTTATTTCTTCGAATTCACATCGCCCATGGTGGGTGTTGTGGATTTATATCAGCTCAATTTTAATTGTCGTATTGGTCTATGGTTGGTATGCATCTGGGGTGGGTGATGCCTCATACGGTCGTTTAGAAACCATTCCTTTCCCTGAAGGTGGCATTACCTGGCTGTACATTGTGCCGCCAATTCTCCTGTTACTACTGACCAGATACGGGATTCCAGTCAGTACCACCTTCCTGGTGCTTACGATTTTCTCTCCTGCCAGCCTGGGCTCGATGATGGTCAAATCGATGATGGGCTATGCCGTCGCCTTTATCGTGGCGATTGTTATCTATCGTTTTGTGGTCAAGCAGCTGGCACGCCATTTTGCCAAGACACGTCATCAGGAGCACTCCAAGGTCTGGATGGGCTTGCAGTGGGTCTCTACCGGTTTCCTGTGGAGTCAATGGCTGATTCAGGATCTGGCTAACATCTTCGTGTATGTGCCACGTCAGGTTCCATTTGAATTCCTGATGTTTGCGATTACGGTATTCGTGGTCTTGCTGGGCGTCATTCTGTATCAACGTGGCGGGGCGATCCAGAACATTGTCGACACCAAAACCGGTGTGACCGACATTCGTGCTGCAACGATTATTGACTTCATGTATGCCATTATCCTGTTAGTTTTTAAAGAGTGGAGCAACATTCCAATGAGTACCACCTGGGTATTCCTGGGATTACTCGCAGGTCGTGAATTTGCCATGTCGATGATTCTGGATGAAGTCAACAAACATCGTACTTCACGTAATGTCAGTGCAGATGCCATGAAACTGATGTTCGGTCTGGCTATGTCTGTCATTCTGGCAACAACTTTGCCGATGTTTTACGAGTTCGTGACGAATTATGGTCAATAAGTCCTGATATTAAAAATCCAATAAAAAAGCGAGCCAGGTGCTCGCTTTTTTATTAATTGGAACGGTTTAAACCACAAATCTTTGCGGATGGCCTAAATTGGTTAAAGTTGTATAAATTTCTTCTTCGTGTTCGCAAATGATCAGTTTGGCGCGATGCTGTGGTGGTAAAAAACCATCTTCGACTGCACGGTCCAGCTGCGCAATCAAGGCATCATAGAAACCATTCACGTTATACAGCATCATCGGTTTCTGGTGCTGGTTCAGCTGACCCCAGGTGGCAATTTCCAGAATTTCCTCAAACGTGCCCAGTCCGCCCGGTAGTGCCACAAAGGCACAGGCCCGCTCAGCCATCATAGCCTTACGTTGATGCATGCTGGTCACCACATGTAATTCAGTGAGCTGGTTATGGGCAATTTCATAATCCAGCATAAATTCGGGAATCACCCCAACGGCTTCACCGCCATGCTGGATCATGGCATCCGCGACCTGTCCCATCAGGCCAATACTGGCGCCACCATAGACTAGCCCGAAACCATGTTCTGCCAGTCCTTGCGAGAGATGAATGGCTTTTTCTAAATAAACCGGTTTGTTGCCTGCACGTGAACCACAATAGAGTGCCACTAGAGGGCGAGTTGTTTTTGGGGAGTTGTCTTTAAAATAATCTGTCATTTGAATTACGCTTTGCATTTATTTTCTTCACCTTATCATTTTTCTTTCTGGTGACTCTAGCTTAATTAATAAATATGACAATTCTGTGTGCGGCTACATTTTCACTGCAATAGGGCTCAGCAAAATTCATCGATAAACAGCCATGAAAACAGGTGAATTTCAAATTGATCTTGATATACTGAAAATTGGTTTCACAACAATAGAACGAAAATGGGTAGTGGTAGTTGGCCGTGTAACGCTATAAATCGCCGTCAAGTAATTGGTATTGTTCAATATCAAAAATATTATGCTGTTTCATTACAGTCTCGGTTCATTCAATGCTGCAGTCCTGAGCTTCAGGAGCCAAGCGTATGATCTTTGAATGGATGTCGGACCCTTCAGCCTGGGTCGGTTTACTCACGTTAATTGTTCTTGAGATTGTACTCGGGATCGACAATCTGGTTTTTATTGCCATTTTGGCGGAGAAACTGCCACCAGAACAACGTAATGCCGCGCGGATTGTGGGCTTAATGCTGGCCCTGGTGATGCGTTTGATCTTGCTGGCTTCGATTGCCTGGGTGGTCACTCTTACTGATCCACTGTTCCAGATCTTTGATCATGCTTTCTCGGGCCGGGATCTGATTCTATTGTTTGGTGGGGTATTCCTGCTGTTCAAAGGCACCATGGAACTGCATGAGCGTCTGGAAGCCAAACCTGTCATTAAAGAAGAAAATCCGGTACATGCGGTATTCTGGATGGTCATTGTCCAGATTGTAGTCCTGGATGCGGTATTCTCGCTCGACAGCGTGATTACTGCGGTGGGCATGGTCAAAGACCTGTCTGTGATGATGATTGCCGTGATTATTGCCATCGGGATTATGCTATGGGCATCCAAAGCCTTGATGGATTTCGTCAATAAGCATCCGACCGTGGTGATTCTGTGTCTTGGCTTCCTGATGATGATCGGTTTCTCGCTGGTGGTAGAAGGCTTTGGTTTCCATATTCCGAAAGGTTACTTATACGCAGCAATTGGCTTCTCTGTCATTGTCGAGTTTATTAATCAGACCATGAAACGCAATCAGGAAAAAATGGTGACCACCACGGATATGCGTTACCGAACTGCTTCTGCAGTGATGCGGATGCTCGGTGGTAAACCTGCTCAGGACAATGATTCTTCGGAGCCGGAAGATGTTCTGGCAACCCGTGCCTTTGCTGATGAAGTCTTTAATGATGACAACGGCATCTATCACAGTGTCATGGTGCAGGGAGTTTTGGGTCTGTCTGAACGTCCGGTAAAATCGGTGATGACGCCGCGTCCCGAACTGGAATGGATCGATCTGGACAATGATGCCGACAGCATCAAAGCACAATTGTTGCAGATGAGCCATTCGCGTTTGATCATCGCTCGCGGCGAACTGGACAATATTGCCGGTGTGGTGCTGACCCATAAAGTCCTGAATGAATATATTGAAACTGGGGTGCTGGACTTTGAAAAGCATTTACGTGAGCCAGTCATCGTACATGAAAATGCTCAGGTACTGATGGTGATGGATCAGTTGCGTCAAGCTCCCTTACAGATGGCGATTGTGCTGAATGAATATGGCTCAATTGAAGGGATTGCCACGCCGATTGATATTCTTGAAGCGATTGCCGGTGAATTTCCAGATGAAGATGAGCTGCAAGTGGCAGCAGAAAGTCTGGATGATGGTAGCCTGATTCTGGATGGTTCTACCGATATTCGTCACGTTTCCTTGCTGCTGGATCGTGATCTGGTCAATGAAACCGAAGAATATTCAACCCTGTCCGGCTATGTGTTATTCCATATGGCACGTTTACCACATAGCGGTGAAAAGTTTGAAGCAGTCGGGCATATCTTTGAGGTCGTGACTATGGACGGTCATAAGATCGATAAAGTGCATATCATTCCGCAGCTTCCTGCACAGGACTAGACTCTAGCCAGTGTTTGGCCTGTAAAGTTTGCTAAAATAGCCCGCATTGTCGGGCTATTTTTATGGAACTGAAATGTCAGAAGCATGTCCATGTGGACAAGGCGAATATCACAACTGTTGTCAGCCGCTGCATGCAGGACAACAGGTCGCAGAGACTGCACAGCAACTCATGCGTTCCCGTTATAGTGCCTTTGCCAAGCATGAAATCGATTACATCAAAACCACGACTGCGCTGGGTCAGCAGCAGGCACTGGATTTGCAAGCCATTAGCGATTGGAGCAAAGCCAATCAGTGGTTAAAGCTTGAGATTATTCAAGCCAATGAAAAATTAGATAAAAATCATGCCTTAGTCGAGTTTAAGGCGTATTTTCATGCTGGCAAGCAGGCACACGTGCATCATGAAGCTTCGCATTTTGTAAAATTTGAAGGCCACTGGTATTTTCTGGACCCGACCACGGAGCAGAAACTCAGCATGAAACAGGTTTGCATTTGTGGCTCGGGGAAAAAATTTAAGCAATGTTGTGCGGGATTTTTATAACTTTCACATAGATTTAGCTTAGAATAAGCGCCATCTCAAAGCCTCAGGTGGAAGCAGGGCGATGTTACTGACCGTCATCTATATTATTGCAATTACCGCTGAAGCGATGACCGGGGCACTGTCCGCTGGCCGGCGCAGCATGGACTGGTTTGGTGTCATGATCATTGCCTGTGTTACGGCACTGGGTGGTGGGTCGGTTCGTGATGTTCTGCTGGGACATTATCCTTTAACCTGGGTCAAACACCCCGAATATCTGGTGCTGACCTGTTGCGCTGCTTTCGTCACCATCCTGATTGCAAAATGGATGCGCCAGTTACGTAATGTCTTCCTGGTACTGGATGCCTTGGGTCTGATTGGTTTTACCATTATTGGCTGCCAGATTGCTCTGGAAATGGGACATGGTTTTGTGGTGAGTGCCGTTGCAGGTGTCTTGACCGGTGTATCCGGCGGGATCTTGCGTGACATCCTATGTAATGATGTACCTTTGGTTTTCCGTCGTGAACTGTATGCCAGTATTGCTTTTGTTTCAGTGATCTTTTACTGGCTCTGTAGCCATTACGGCTTGTCGCAGGACCTGACCATTCTTTCCACCCTGATTTTCGGCTTTAGCTTGCGTTTGATCGCCATCTATTTTGGACTGGAAATGCCAAAATTCATTTATAAAGAAGATGATGAACATTCGGCATCTTCCAAAGACGAATCCTGATTTGTAATCGTCATGAATGCGGCTATAAAAAATAGCCGCATTCAGCTTAATTCATAGTATAAAAAATACAAAGCAGCCTACCTGTTGAGAAAGCAGCATCTCCCGTTCCACCTGATCAGAGATTTTTGTTATGGATTTAGTTTCTCGCATACAACGCTTACCGATTGGTCGGTTTCATTACACCTTGCTGGTGGTGATTGGACTCGGTTGGATGTTTGATGCCATGGATACCGGATTGATTTCGTTTATTCTGGCAAAAATGGCTGAAGACTGGCAGATGACTGCGGATCAAAAAAGCTGGGTAGTGTCGATTGGTTTTGTTGGTATGGCAATCGGTGCAATCTGTTCAGGTGGTCTGGCAGACCGTTTCGGCCGTAAAACCGTATTCGCTGTGACACTGGTGATTTATAGCTTGGCTACAGCGGCCTGCGCTTTTGCACCGAATTTGACCTGGTTGTTGGTGTTTCGTTTTATCGTCGGTTTAGGTCTGGGTGGACAGTTACCCGTGGCAGTGACGCTGGTCAGTGAATATATTCCTGCGCATGTGCGTGGCCGTTTTATCGTATTGCTGGAAAGCTTCTGGGGACTGGGCTGGTTGGTTGCGGCTCTGGTATCGCGCTTTGTCATTCCGGATTTTGGCTGGCAAACCGCTTTCCTGATCGGTGGTCTGCCTGCGCTATATGCGATTGTGATCTGGAAAATGGTGCCGGAATCTATTCCATTTCTGATTAACCGTGGCCGTGTAGAAGAAGCTTCGGCACTGGTGAAAAAGATCGAGCGTCAATGCGGCGTTGAAGTTTATGAAATCTTTGAAGTGAAGCCGGTCGCAGAGAAACAGTATATTTCATTTACCCAGTTGTGGTCGGGTATCTTTGCGCGTCGTACCCTCATGCTGTGGCTGATCTGGTTCGGTATTATATTTTCTTATTATGGCATCTTTACCTGGTTGCCAAGTTTGCTGGTCAAAGAAGGCTATAGCATCGTCCAGTCCTTTGAATACGTGCTGATTATGATTTTAGCGCAGTTGCCCGGTTATCTGGTGGCAGCATGGCTGGTCGAAAAACTCGGTCGTAAACCGACCTTGGCAGGTTTCATCGGCATGTGTGCCATCTCGGCATATTTCTTTGGCCAGTCGGGCAGTGTCACCGAAATTGTGATCTGGGGCTGTCTGATGTCCTTCTTTAATCTGGGTGCTTGGGGCGTGCTTTATACCTATACACCAGAACAATATCCAACCAATATCCGTGCTTTTGGTTCAGGCTGGGCTGGCGCAGTAGGCCGAATTGGGGGCATCGCAGCACCTTTTGCTGTCACCCATCTGATGGGCATGCCAAATGGTTTCAGTTATGTCTTCACCATGTTTACTGCGGTTCTGGTTGCCGTTGCAATCGTGATTCTGGTTTTGGGTGAAGAAACCAAAGGCAAGACCCTTGAGTCGATGGGCTTATAAACTTGATGAATTTTTAGTTGCTTAGGGTCTATAAAGTGGATATTTTTAGGCCATAAGACACAAATTGTCGCGCTGAGGCATTTGATGCTCTTGTGTCATCCCCAGCCGCGACATAGCATAAGAAACATTGATACAAAAACGAATTATTTAGGACTATAGGTTGTTATGACAAGCCTTGCGCATCATGCGACAGAAAACCGCTCCGTAGCAGAATTTACCGAACAAGCTTATCTGAATTACGCCATGTACGTGATTATGGATCGGGCATTACCGCACATCAGTGATGGCCTGAAACCGGTACAGCGCCGTATTGTCTATGCCATGAGTGAGCTGGGCCTGAAATGGACCAGCAAACCAAAGAAATCTGCACGTACCGTCGGTGACGTACTGGGTAAATATCATCCGCATGGTGACTTGGCCTGTTATGAAGCCATGGTGCTGATGGCACAGCCGTTTAGCTATCGTTATCCGTTTATTGAAGGACAGGGCAACTGGGGCTCACCCGATGATCCGAAGTCTTTTGCCGCAATGCGTTATACCGAAGCCAAACTGTCTCAGTACAGTGAACTGTTACTGTCTGAACTGGGTCAGGGTACCTGTGACTGGCAGGACAACTTTGACGGTTCGATGAAAGAGCCGGTGAACTTGCCGGCACGTGTACCGAATATTCTCTTAAATGGTACAACGGGAATCGCCGTCGGTATGGCCACCGACATTCCGCCGCATAACCTGCGTGAAGTGATTAAAGGCACCATTGCCCTGATTCGTAACCCGAATCTGACCGATGAAAAAATCTCAGAATATATTCCTGCGCCGGACTTGCCGACCAAAGCAGAAATTATTACCCCACCTGCTGAACTGTTAAAAATTCAGGTCACAGGTCGTGGTAGTTATCGTATGCGCGCGGTCTATACCGTCGATAAAAATGAAATTGTGATTACCGAACTGCCATATCAGGTCTCAGGCTCCAAAATCATCACCCAGATTGCCGACCAGATGCAGGCCAAGAAACTGCCTTTGGTCAGCGATGTACGGGATGAATCGGATCATGCCAATCCAACCCGTTTAGTGATTGTATTGCGTTCTAACCGGATTGATGCCGAAGCGGTGATGAGTCATTTATTTGCCACCACTGATCTGGAATCGAGCTACCGTGTCAACATGAATATGATTGGTGCTGATGGCCGTCCACAGGTGAAATCGATTCGTCGCATTTTACTGGAATGGATCGAGATCCGTAAAACCACGGTGACCCGCCGTCTGCAATATCATCTGAACAAAATCGAAAAACGCCTGCATATTCTGGGGGGGCTGATCATTGCCTACTTGAGTATCGATGAAGTGATTCAGATTATTCGTGAACAAGATCAGCCCAAGCCCGTGTTAATGGAACGCTTTGGCATTGATGAGATTCAGGCCGAAGCCATTCTGGAGCTGAAATTGCGTCATTTGGCCAAGCTTGAAGAAATGGAAATGCGCCGTGAGCAGGACGAGCTGGAAGCGAAGGCTGCGGTGATTCGTGAACAGCTGGCCAATCCGGAATCTTTAAAAGCGCTGATCATCAATGAACTGAAAGATGATGCCAAGAAATTTGGCGATGATCGCCGTTCGCCACTGGTGCAACGTGCCGAAGCTGCTGCGATTAATGAAAATGAAATGTTACCAGCCGATCCTGTGACCGTTATTTTGTCGGAAGCTGGCTGGATTCGCTGTGCCAAAGGCCATGATGTTGACGCTGAAAATCTGAATTTCCGTGCCGGTGATCAATATCTCAGCCATGCACAGGGCAAATCCAATCAGCGTGTCTATATATTAGATGAATCGGGACGTAGTTATGCCTTGCCAATCAATAACCTGCCGTCGGCGCGTGGTCTGGGTGAACCTTTAAGTTCAAAATTATCACCTGCCAGCGGCATCGGTTTTAAACAGGTCTTTGTTGCAGAGGATGAGACGGAAGTCCTGGCGCTGAGTAACAAGGGCTATGGTTTTAAAACGCAGGCCAAACAGCTGGATACCAATGCCAAAGCAGGGAAGGCCTTCCTGAACTTATCCGATGGGGCGCAAGTCATGAGCCTGCAGCCACTCGAAGATGCCACGCATGTTGCACTGCTCAGTTCAGCAGGACGCCTGTTGATTGTCGATTTGGCAGAATTGCCTGTATTGAACAAAGGTAAAGGAAATAAATTGATACAACTTGAAGGTGGTGATCAAATTTTGTCCATGACAATATTGAAGCTTGATGAAATAATTCAAGTGCTTGCAGGACAACAGCAGTTAAAATTAAAAGGGGATGATTTGCAGAAATATATCGGCAAGCGCGGTGCAAAAGGACAGCTTTTACCACGCGGATATCAAAAAGCAAATAAACTGTTGATTCAAAGATAAGACTAGCATCCATCCTGTAAAATACGTTATATATGAACAACGATTCAACAAGATGGATGCAATATTGCACATATACAAGTCTAAAAATGGCGTGTGATATTGAAAAAAACAGTTGAAAACACTAAGGATTATGATTGGAGAGATGGGCATTATGGAAAAAATTTGGTTGGCTGAATACCAAAAGACAGGGATTCCGGAAACAGTAGAATTACCGGCAGAGAATACTTCTCTAGTCGATGTTTTTGAACGTAATTTCCAAAAATTTGGTTCGCGTGATGCCTTTATCTTTATGGATAAGGCCATGACTTTCAATGATCTGGAAGAGGCGAGCCGTAAGTTTGCAACGTATTTACAAAGCTTGGGGTTGGCAAAAGGTTCACGTGTGGCGGTGATGATGCCAAACGTTCTTCAGTATCCGGTCGTGGCACTTGGGGTTTTCCGCGCAGGGTTGGTACTGGTCAACGTCAATCCACTTTATACTTCGCGTGAACTTGAGCATCAACTCAATGACTCAGGTTCTGAAGTCCTGGTGATTATTGAGAACTTTGCCTCTGTTTACCAGGCGATTCTGGGTAAAACCCCGGTAAAACATGTGGTTATTGCTTCTGTAGGCGATATGCTGGGTGCTTTGAAAGGAACTCTGGTGAACTTTGTCTTGCGTTCTGTGCGTAAGCAGATTCCAGCTTGGGACATTCCAGGCCACGTGAAATTCAATACGGCATTAAATAAAATTAGCCCGAGCAATTACAAACGTCCTGAGTTGAGCCTGAGCGATACTGCGGTTCTACAATATACTGGTGGTACTACGGGCGTATCGAAAGGGGCTGAACTGACACATCGTAACCTGGTTGCGAACATGTTGCAGTGTGACGGGATCTTCCAGAGTAAGTTTGGTGCACAAGATGGCCAGCCAGATGACCGTATTTTCTGTGCCTTGCCGCTTTATCATATCTTTGCATTCATGGTGTGCGCACTTTATGGCATGTATAAAGGTCAGGCCAACGTCCTGATTCCGAATCCGCGTGATCTTCCTGCGGTGATGAAGGAACTACGTAAATACCAGCCGACTTTCTTCCCGGCAGTGAATACACTATTCAATGCGCTGGTGAACAATGAAGAGTTCAAACAGCTTGATCATAGCAAATTGAAAATGGCGATGGGCGGCGGTATGGCGGTACTTCCTTCTACAGCAGCAGCGTGGAAAAAGCTCACTGGAACCAATATTGTTGAAGGTTATGGCTTGTCTGAAACCTCTCCGGTTGCAACGGCAAACCCGCCTGCTTCTGAAGAATTCAGTGGCACCATCGGTATTCCATTGCCATTAACTGAAGTGGCGATTCTGGATGATGACGGCAATGAAGTTGCACTGGGTGAGCAAGGTGAAATTTCAATCCGTGGTCCTCAGGTCATGAAAGGCTACTGGAACCGCCCAGACGAAACTGAAAAAGTCATGGTTAATGGCTTCTTCCGTACTGGTGATATCGGTGTCATGGATTCACGTGGTTATGTGAAAATCGTAGACCGTAAAAAAGACATGATTTTAGTGTCTGGTTTTAACGTGTATCCATCTGAGATTGAAGAAGTTGTTGCAACCCATCCAAAAGTACTGGAAGTGGCTGCGATTGGTGTGCCAGATGAAAAATCTGGTGAAGTACCGAAACTGTTTGTTGTGAAAAAAGATCCGTCTTTGACCACAGAAGAAGTCTTGGCCTTCGCTAAAGAAAATCTGACCGGTTATAAACGTCCACGCTATGTGGAGTTTATGGACGAATTACCGAAATCGAACGTGGGTAAAATCCTGCGTAAAGATTTACGTAAAACAGCTTAAACTCGATATTAAAAAAAGCGCCTGATGGCGCTTTTTTTATTTGCAGGTTTTTATTTTTTCATGAGCCAGCGGTCAAAATAAGGACGTCCTACACCGACTACTCCCAGAAAAATAAACATGGTGCCAAATTGGCGGGTAAATCCTGTCTGGTTAAAGTTGCCATAACTCAGAATATTGTCGACCACACAATAGACCAAAATGGCTACCACCCAGTGCCAGATTGGCATGCGCTTGATGCCGACGGCATAAAAGGCAATCCATAAAATGGCAAAGCTAAAGATCGGCGACCAGATATTCATATTGGCACAAATCACGGCCATCAAAAAAGCCACAATCGGCAGCACGATTTTTAATACGCGATCCACTTGACGTTGATGCTGGCGCTGTTTATCGAGGACATCGAACATTTCATTTTGCTCAGGCGCGACCATAGTGAATCCTTCTTAAGTAATAAAAAACACTCTATTTAACAAAATTTATTCACGAAACACCATGCTATGATAGATATAAAATTTTCATGAGAAAAAACAGATGCACAGCATTAGTGGGGTGATTTATCTCATTTTAGCCGCTTGTCTTTTGCCTTATGTATTTACTTTGATTGCAAAGAAATCGGCAGGCTTTAGCGCGAAAGACAATCAGAACCCACGAGAGTTTTTAGCAAAATCAACCGGGCTCTCGAGCCGTGCCAATGCGGTTCAACAAAATAGTTTTGAAAGTTTACCATTGTTTATTGCCGCTATTTTAATGGCTGAATATATGGTGGTTCCTCAAACCCTGGTCATGACCTTCGGGATAGCCTATCTGGTATTTCGTGTGTTGTACGGCATTTGTTATCTGGCCAATTGGGCGACTTTACGTTCGATCGTCTGGCTACTTTCAATTTTATGTCCTGTGGCTTTATTGCTGCTGATCATCAAGATCGTTTAAGCAATCAATTACAGTTCGCGGACATATTTACAGTTCGATATTTTAAAATCCAAAAATTTCTTTAAAAACCGTTATAATTGTCGCGGTTTTTTAAAAGATATAACTTGTTAAAGAGTGATGCTATGAGCTACAGCAATATCCCAGCGGGTAAAGATGCGCCAAACGACATCTATGTCATTATCGAAATTCCTGCCAATGCAGCACCGATCAAATACGAAATTGATAAAGATTCTGATGCATTATTCGTAGACCGTTTCATGGGTACAGCAATGTTCTACCCAGCGAACTACGGTTATGTACCAAATACACTTTCATTGGATGGTGACCCGTTAGACGTATTGGTCGTAACACCACATCCAGTAGAGCCAGGTTCTGTGATTCGTTGCCGCCCAGTGGGTAAATTGAACATGGAAGATGACGGTGGTATTGATGCGAAACTGGTTGCTGTTCCGCACGAAAAACTAACCCCAATTTATAAAGATGTTCAAGAATATACTGATCTTCCACCATTGTTGATCAGCCAAATTGAACACTTCTTCCAACACTATAAAGACTTAGAACCAGGTAAATGGGTGAAGTTAAGTGGTTGGGAAGGTGCAGATGTTGCAAAACAAGAAGTATTGAACTCAATTGAAGGTTATAAAGCAGCAAATCCATAATTTGCGCTTAGCCTGCTAAGCTTTTTATTTTAAAGCTGAGATAAAAAAACCTGCACAATTTTTGTGCAGGTTTTTTATTGGGTTTCTATTCTGAGAAATTAGAATAATTTCACAGGAATATCTAACCAGATACGCCATTCATTGGTTGAGCCAATACCTTCGCTGTTATTCACTTTTTGGTTATTGTAGCTGCTACTTGAACGCAAGTACGAGTAGCGTAAGCGTAAGCTCGCATCTTTGAAGGCACCAGATTGAACCGTGTATTTCACTTGGTTGAAAAACTCATGTTCTTCAGCTTGATCAATAATTTCAGTTTGGTTGTCGCGTTCCGCAACATCAATATCCCAACCGTAAACAAATGCACTTGTCCAGTTCAAGCCAGGTAAACCGTGGTTTTTAAAGTTGTAGTTGTATTGCAAACCTACTGATTTTTCATCATTACCGTTGAAATCAGATAAGTATGAATTTGGTACATAAATACTTTGTAGACCATCTGCATTGTATGCATAGTCATAACCTGTATTGCCAGCATTATCTTGATAAGCCAGCATTACATTGTGAACATCTTTATTGTAGGTTGCCGAAACTCCCCAAATAGTGTTTTCACGGTCTGCAAGGTTATCTGTAGTATGTGAACCTGTGGCTGCGCCAGCTTCCCATTGTGTGTTATAGGCGACAGCATCTAAGGTTACATTTGCATCGTTTGGTACAGCAAAGTTGTAATTTGCATTGGCATAATGGCGTTCTAATTTATCTTTAACGTCTACCCCATAATAAGAGGCATTAACTTGGTCGTTAAACTTGTATTTTGCGCCCCAGAAAATAGCACTGTCCAAATTTTGTTGGTCTGAGCTGATATCATTAGACCATTGGTTTTTAGTAAATTTACCGCCAATTAAGGTCAAGTCTTTAATTTCATTACTTTCAATATAAAGACCAGTGTAGTACTCAGGGGTTAAACGAGCAGTATTGCTTGCAATTACTGGAATTTCAGATACTTGTGTACCATATTTAGCTGTGGTATTCGATACACGTGCTTTTACATAAGCACCGCCACGTGCCCAATGATCATAGGCATCTTTAGTTCCATCGGCATTATCTTGACTATGAGTTGGGATCATTTGGTTACCAGTATGCCCATTTTTACCGAGTTTAAATGAAGCATCCCCAATAATCCCTGCACCAAAACCAATTACACCTTTAGTAAAGCCTGAATCTAAATTGACAATTGCTGTTTGGGCAGCAGAACTGGTGTCATTAGTGAGACCATCTTTTTTATCACGATGTACAAAACCTGTACGGAATAAAACCGAACCGTTTGCGTCTTCTACAAAGCCTTTAGATTCACTTTGTTCATTTGCATATACAGATGAAACCAAAGCAGCCTGAATCAAAACTGCCAACATTAATTTTTTTGAATTTTGCATTGGGGAGAGAGCCTTATACAAATTGATCGGAATTTTTAGGAATTGTATAAGAATTGCTGAAAAAATGTCATTTTTTATTGAGCATATTCCACTAAAGTTAAGATTTTTTACAGATTACATAAGAATCTGATTGAATATTAAGTGGTGTATTTTTTTATCTATCATATAAAATTTATTAAAAACAATATTATATTTAAATATCAAAATAATGAGCTTAAGCATCTTCATCCTAGAACTGTTCAGTCTATTTACTTTTTTAAAGTTAAAATTCTACAACAAGATCAAGAGTGGTGATGATGCACTGTTTTTTAGCATAAATTTTAATCAATATGGAAATGGGGTTAAAAAGAGGCAATATGTAAATAAATATATATTGTTTAAAAAAACAATAAGAGAGTATTGAAAAACATTTTGAGAATGAATTATCCAGCGTAAAGGTATTTTAAATATTCTATTTTTTAGTTTTAAATCAAATAATTAAAGTAGAAAGTATTTTTCTATTTTTAGCTCATTTGTATTTCTTTCTCGATTGGCATAGCTTTTGCAAAGTTTATCCCGAGTGCAATAAATGATCATAAAAACGTCTGAGGACGGTCTTGGGGAGCCATATAATGAAACTAATTTTAAAAGCCTTATCCGTTGCTGTGTTGGGTGCTGCATCTACTTTTACTTTTGCAGATGAACCTGCATCGGAACATACATTCTCTGGAAATATTGGCGTACTTTCGAGCTATAACTTGCGTGGTATCACCAATGTACCTGAAAATAAAGGCGCGACATTACAAGGTGGGCTCGATTATAACCATGCCTCTGGTTTTTATGCAGGATGGTGGGGTTCAACCCTAGATTATGGCAGCGATAATGGTAGCGAATTCGAAAATAACTTTTATGCAGGTTATAACGGTTCAATCAATGATGATTTGGCTTATACCATCGGTTTAACTTACTATTATTACTATGATGTCGGAAATACAGACTCGAATGGCTTTGAAACCATGTTAGGTCTGAGCTACAAAGATTTCGGTATAAGCGCTCAAACACTTTTGGAAGATACCGCTTGGGGCAATACTGGCGATACCTACCTCAAAGGCAGCTATAGCTATGCCTTACCTCATGATTTTAGTCTGGATACCGCACTGGGTTTGTATATTTATAAAGAAAGTGGTGATTATATTCCTGACTCAACTGAAAGCTTTGGCTTCCGTCATTTTGATATCGGTTTAAGCAAGCCGCTTGCCGATACAGGCGTAACGGCAAGCATGAATTATATTCTGGGTGGTTATGATCGTAATGATGTAAAACAAAATAATAAAGTGGTCTTCGGGTTGGCTTACAGCTTCTAATTTCCTCTAGATAAAAAGCGACCTCAGGTCGCTTTTTATCTGTTGATTTAGATCTGTTGCTGTCCCCGATAAGACAAAGCTTCAGACAGATGCTGACTCTGGATTTCTGTGCTTTGATTTAAATCAGCAATAGTACGTGCCACCCGTAATACCCGATGATAGCCACGTGCGGATAAATTCAGTTTTTGTTGAGCCAGTTCAAGCATATTCTGGGCAGTCGGATTTAAACCAGCATAATGTTCTAACTGTTTTGGACTCAAACTCATATTCAAGCTATTTTGCCGTTGCATCTGAATCTCATAAGCTGCTATCACGCGTTGTCTGACCGTTTCAGAGTCTTCTGTCGGCCGATTATCCTGTAACTCATGCGCCTGTAGGGGCGGTACATCAATATGTAAATCAATCCGATCCAGCAGCGGCCCTGAAATCCGGTTCTGATAGCGCTTGATACTGTCAGGCGAACATTGGCAGCGAATATCCTGATTAAAGGCATAACCGCATGGGCAGGGATTCATGGCAGCCACCAGCTGAAAATTGGCTGGAAAAGTGATCTGACGTGATGCACGAGAAATCACAATTTCTTTGGCTTCCAGAGGCTGGCGCAAAACTTCCAGTACCTTTCGATCAAATTCAGGCAATTCATCCAGAAATAACACGCCCAAATGCGCCAGCGTAATTTCACCCGGTTTGGGGTGTGAGCCGCCACCGACCAGTGCAACAGCAGAAGCAGTATGATGCGGTGCTCGAAACGGCCGCTGGCCAAAAGGATGATTAGCATTGGCGACTGAATAAATACTGGCAACTTCCAGATTTTCCTGGGTTTTTAAAGGCGGTAAAATACTGGCCAATCGAGATGCGAGTAAGGTTTTTCCTGTCCCCGGTGGTCCTCGAAACAGCAGGGAATGGCCACCCGCTGCTGCAATTTCCAGTGCACGCCGTGGCCGCAATTGGCCTTTGACATCGGCAAGATCACATTTATAAAAATGGTTGGTATCGACTGGGATGGTTTGTATTTCTGCTAAGCACTGCGTCTGAGCAAGATGCTCACACACCTCTTTTAGATGATTGGCAGCAAAGACCTTAAAGTCCGGGAGTTGGCAGGCTTCTTGTGCATTCGGACCCGGCAGCATCAGTTGATGCTGATCATGTTGACAGGCAATCGCAATGCTCAGGATCCCTGTGACTGGGCGAAGTTGACCATCGAGAGCCAATTCTCCAATAAACTCAAGATCATCGGTGCAGTTTTCCGGAAGCTGTCCGGAGGCGACCAAAATACCTAAAGCAATCGGTAAATCCAGACGCGAACCATCTTTCGGTAGATCTGCTGGAGCCAGATTAATGGTCAGGCGTTTGGTCGGAAACTGAAAGCCACTATTTAAAATGGCAGAACGCACCCTGTCTTTACTTTCCCGGACTGCGGCTTCAGGAAGCCCCACAATCGTGAGTGAAGGCATGCCGGAACTGACATGAACCTCGACTTCAATTAAAGGCGCGTGCAGGCCAAGCAAGCCTCGCGTATAAATTTTGGCAAAAGACATTATTATTGTTCCAATTTAGTGCATTATTTTTATCGGTCTTAGGTCTTTTGTGCACTGTACTTGTGCTTATTTTTTATTCGAAATTTTATCTTCTAAGGCTTCAACCTGTTTCAGCAAATCATTGAGGCGATGATTGGCATTATCGAGGGCAGTACGTTGACGTTCAATTTCTTCTTTGGACACCAGATCCATTTTTGTCACAGCTTCATTTAATAGAGCACGAATATTCTGTTCCAGATCTTTCTTAGGTTGTTCAACTTGCTGCAAAATTGCTTGTAATAGGGTTTCAATCATTGTCTGATCCATCGCCATCGAAAGGAAGCGACAGTTTAGCATTGCTCGAATACAGACCCTAGTATTTCAGACAAAATATAGGCTTAATCGATAAGAGATATTGTAAAAATCCACATAAAAAATGTCGGTTTTTTAAAGATTCAAAACCTTTATAAGTATAAAATAAGGTATAAATAAACCGCATGCCGGGCTTTCTAATTTCCCCCGACCTTAGGAATCTTGGCATGAAATTTGAACGTAAAACCTTACTGGTGAAATAAGCCGAAGGAAAACAAACATGAAGCTCGTAACTGCAATCGTAAAACCTTTTAAATTGGATGATGTTCGTGAAGCATTGTCTGAAATTGGTGTTCAAGGCATCACTGTAACTGAAGTGAAAGGCTTTGGTCGTCAAAAAGGCCATACTGAACTCTATCGTGGTGCTGAATACGTTGTAGATTTCCTGCCGAAAGTCAAAATTGAAATCGCGATTAGCGATGACATGGTTGACTCCGTCATTGAATCTATTACGCGTGTTGCTAGCACTGGAAAAATTGGTGACGGAAAAATTTTCGTGACGAACTTAGAACAAGTCATCCGTATTCGTACAGGTGAAACAGGTGCAGACGCTGTTTAACTTGGCACGAAGTTTGCTGAGTACCTAAGAACTCACAAAAACTTGGTTGGGGGATACGAATGAAAAAAATGCTACTTGCGTTCGGCATGGCCGGCGCACTTTTTGGTGGTTCTGTTGCATGGGCTGAAAATGCTGCAACAGCAACACCACCCGCAGAAGACATTGTGCTTGTTGAAGAAACAGGCGAAACCACACTGAATAATACGGCAGATACTCCAGCAGCAATTGCTGAAGCAGCGCCAGTTGAAACAGCAGTACCTGCAGAAGAAGAAGCAACATTAGATACAGGTGATACTGCCTGGGTTTTAACGTCCACCGCATTAGTTTTACTCATGACCATTCCGGGTCTAGCACTCTTTTATGGCGGTATGGTCCGTAAGAAAAACGTCCTGGCGACCATGGCGCATAGCTTTATTGCCGCTGCAGTCGTCAGCATTGTCTGGGTGATTATCGGTTATACCCTGGCCTTCGGGGAAGGAAATGCCTTCATTGGTAGCTTGGACAAATTTATGTTGGCCGGTATTACCACAGAGGCGCTTTCAGGCACCATTCCTGAAATTCTGTTTGTCATTTTCCAAATGACTTTTGCCATCATTACCGTTGCAATTATTAGTGGTTCGATCGCAGAACGGATGAAATTTGGTGCTTTCGTTGCTTTCATTGCACTTTGGGTGGTGATTGTCTATGCGCCGATTACTCACTGGGTCTGGGGCGGCGGCTGGTTGGGTAATGACGGTGCGCTCGATTTTGCTGGTGGTACAGTGGTTCACATCAACTCGGGTGTTGCCGGTCTGGTAGCAGCGTATATGCTGGGCAAACGTATGGGCCTGGGCCGTGAATCGATGGCGCCACACAACTTGACCCTTACTGTGGTGGGTGCATCTTTACTTTGGGTGGGCTGGTTCGGTTTCAACGGTGGTTCTGCCTTGGGTGCGAACGGCTCTGCAGGTTATGCGCTGGTGGTGACTCAGGTGGCAGCGGCAGCGGCAGCGCTCTCTTGGCTGATTACTGAAAAACTGGCACGTGGCAAAGCATCTGTATTAGGCGGCGTATCGGGTGCAGTTGCTGGTCTGGTGGTGATTACGCCAGCCGCAGGTTTTGTGACGGTCGGTGGTGCATTGGCGATGGGTCTGATCGGTGGTGTGGTGTGTTTCTGGGGGATTACTGCGCTGAAACGTGCCTTGAAAGCCGATGATTCTTTAGATGCGTTTGGCCTGCATGGTGTAGGTGGTGTGGTCGGTGCAATTTTGACCGCTTTTTTTGCCAGCGAATTCATTATGGGGGATGCTGCGCCAGCCAACATGATGAGCCAGCTTTGGGTTCAAGTTGAAGGTGTACTTGCGACCATCGCTTACTCTGCCATCATGACCTTCATCATCCTGAAAGTGATTGACTTGATCATTGGTATCCGTGTCGCATCTGATGATGAGCGCATGGGTCTGGATTTGAGCCAGCATGGTGAACGTGTCGAATAATAATAAACACACAATAATCAATATATAGTGCAAAACAGCCCAAATGGGCTGTTTTTTTTCTATATGTTGCGTAAGACTCTACAAAGTTTGCAATTTTTGCTACACTCGGAATCCATCTGGATTTGTTCAATTAAACCGCTATGCATTGCCCATTTTGCAATACTGCCGACAGTAAAGTGATTGATTCACGCCTGGCAGCTGAAGGCTGTCAGATTCGTCGTCGCCGTGAATGTGTCAGTTGTAATGAACGTTTTACGACTTTTGAAAGTTATGAAGTGGTGATGCCGCGCGTGATTAAATCGGATGGCAAGAATGAACCCTTTGATGAAGCCAAATTACGTCGTTCCCTGATGCATGCCTTGCAGAAACGTCCGGTAACCCAAGAGCAGATTGAAACAGTTTTGAGCGATATCCAGTTACAGATTCGCCGTTTGGGTGAGCGTGATGTGAAATCGCGTACCATCGGTGAAATTGTCATGCAGTCTTTATTCGCACTCGATCACGTGGCCTATGTGCGTTTCGCTTCGGTTTATCAGGATTTCCAGGATGTTGAAGCTTTTCGTCATCAAATTGAACAGATGCAACAGCGAGAATCACAAGAATAAGCATGTCTGAACTGAATCAAGATCAAGTCTGGATGCGCCGCGCAATTCAGCTTGCCCAGCAAGGTCAATACTCGACCAAGCCCAATCCGAATGTCGGCTGTGTCATTGTCAAAGATGGCGTCATTATCGGTGAGGGTTTTCATCCTCAAGCAGGGCAGCCGCATGCTGAAGTATTCGCGCTGCGTCAGGCTAGTGAGCAGGCACGTGGTGCAACCGCGTATGTCACTTTGGAGCCGTGTGCGCATTATGGGCGAACGCCGCCATGTGCCAAGGGTCTGGTTGAAGCTGGTGTGGCTAAAGTGGTCGTGGCCTGTCCTGATCCAAATCCGCTGGTGGCGGGCAAGGGTGTACAGATTTTAAAAGATGCCGGTATCGATGTTGAAGTCGGGATTGGTCAGGAACAAGCGCATCAGCTGAATCAAGGTTTCCTGAAAGCCATGGCGACCGGCATGCCGTATGTGCGACTTAAAATTGCATCCAGTCTGGATGGCCGTACGGCGATGGCATCCGGTGAATCGAAATGGATTACCGGAGCCGAGGCGCGTCAGGACGTGCAGTATTGGCGGGCCATTTCCGGTGCAGTCATCACTGGGATTGAAACAGTTCTGGCCGATGACTGTCAGCTGAATGTGCGGCAACTCGATGGCATTGAAGATATTGAAACAGTAGTACAGCCCAAGCGTATCATTTTGGATCGTCAGGGGCGTTTGCCATTAACGGCGAAAATTCTAGCGCAAGCCGACACCGTGTTGGTGATGGGACCTTTTCGGCAAGAGCTGGCCGATCTGGGTGTGTTACAATTGCCGGTACAGCCTTTAAAACAATTATTGTCCCAGCTGGCTGAGCAGCATCAGATTTATGATGTCTTGGTGGAAGCAGGGGCGACCTTATCTACGGCATTTTTACAAGAACAATTGGTTGATGAACTGATCAGTTACGTTGCACCGACCTTATTGGGTCAGTCTGCACGTACTATGTTTAATGCAGAATTCAGCCTTATGGCAGAACAACTCCGATTTAAGCTGCGCGATGTGACCCGCTTGGGTGATGACGTGCGCTTCAGGTTAATTCCTTTTCAAGAGACACTATGAGTTCAGAGTCTACGGTTTATCATAAACGTCGCCATGCGGCACGTACCACCGATGAATATCTTTTCCATCAGCTGGTTCCTTATCTGGGCAACAAACGCCGTTTATTACATTTGATTCTGGAAGCACTTGAAATTACAGGAACTCTGAAGCGTGAAGATGGCCGTGCGCCGATTTTTGCTGATTTTTTTGCTGGTTCTGGTGTGGTATCACGCTTAGCCCGTCAAAATGGTTATCGCGTGATTGCCAATGACTGGGAACCCTATAGCCATGCATTGAATCATGCGGTGCTGGCCTGTACTGAAGCACCGGCGTTTAAAGAATTGGGTGGCTATCAGAAAGCCATTGATTATCTGAACCGTCTGCCGGAAGTGAAAGGCTGGGTCACGCATAACCTGTGTCCGCGCAATGATGAAATTTATGATCCCGCCCGTGACCGTTTGTTCTTTAAACGTCGTAACGGCATGCGTATTGATGCGATTCGTCAGCAGATTGCAGCTTGGCAGGCCCAAGGTGCCATTGACGATGTAGAGATGTCTGCCTTGCTGGCACCATTACTGTATTCAGCCAGTTTTGTCAGCAATACCTCGGGCGTTTTCAAGAGTTTCCACCACGGCTGGGGCGGAAAAACCCAAACGGCGCTGGAACGGATTGAATCTTTACTGTGGCTGACCCCAAGCCGCTTTTGCGAGTCGGATCAGAAGAAAGGTATGGCTGCCGAAATGTGGTGTGTCGATGCCCAGCATCTGGCCAATCAGATGAGCGGTTTTGAAGTAGATGTGGCTTATCTGGATCCACCGTATAATCAGCATGCCTATAGCAGTAATTACCATGTCCTGAATGCTTTGACCTTATGGGATCAGGCCGATTTACCGACGCCAGATACCAAGGGCTTCAAGAGCGGGATTGACCGGGCATGGCGCAAAGAGCGTCCGAGCCAGTACAACTCTTCCAAATATGCCAAAGAAGCCTATGAAAACTTGTTGGCGACCATCAATGCGCGTTTCATTCTGACCAGTTATTCAACGGATGGTAATATCAGCGCCACTGATTTATTGCAGGCCAACCTGAAACGTGGCCGGGTGACCTTGCTGACTCAGGATGTACCACGTTATCGGGTCAGCAAACAGCGCCAATCTGAACGTGCACGCGTACTGGAATTTATTGTGATTACCGATACCCATGCCAGGTCAGGTCCACCGATCCGTCAACTCCTCAGCCAGTTGCATCATTATGCAGAATTGGGCGGTGTGGATACCACCGGTGTCAGTACCCAGTTGGCACTCTGGTAAAAGAATAGAAAAGGAAATAAAAATGTTTACAGGTATTATCGAAAGCCTTAGCAAAGTAGACAGTCTGCAAAGTGTGGGTGGTGATGTACGTTTACGTATCCAGACTGACCTGGACATGTCGGATGTACATCTGGGTGATTCTATTGCTACAAATGGCATCTGCCTGACAGTCATAGACTGGGGCGAAAACTGGTATGCAGCTGATGTGTCCCGTGAAAGTCTGAACCGGACGACACTGGGCAACTGGAAAGCCGGTCAACCTGTTAACGTCGAAAAAGCCATGTTGCCGACCACGCGTTTTGGCGGCCATATTGTTTCAGGTCATGTCGATGCAGTCGGCGAGATCACTTTGGTGCGTGCAGATGCACGCTCGATTTATTATGAAGTCACTGCACCGGCTGAAATTGCCAGATATCTGGCAGAAAAAGGTTCGGTCACAGTCGATGGTATTAGCCTGACCATTAATCACTTGCGTGGCTGTGTGATTAGTCTGAACTTGATTCCGCATACGGCTGAACGTACCAATATCAGTACCTGGAAAGTGGGTAGCAAGGTCAATCTGGAAGTGGATGTGCTGGCACGTTATATCGAGCGTTTATTGCTCGGTGATAAAGCCGCAGATACCACTGAACAGTCTAAGATCAGCATGGATTTTCTGGCTGAAAATGGCTTTTTAAAATAAGCGGAATGCTTAAATACTGAACAGTCTGATTGAAAAATTAGACTGTTTTTTTATTTTTCGGGATAATCAGCAATTCAATTTGCAAATATTGCCTTGGTGGACGGGTCGAATGCTCGATTTTTTACTCAACTTGGAACAGTCATTACCGCTATTGCTTGATCAATATGGGGTATGGATCTACGCGATCCTGTTTCTGGTGATTTTTGCGGAAACCGGCTCAGTATTTTTCTTTTTTCTGCCCGGTGACAGTTTATTGCTGGCTGTAGGAGCTTTGTGTGCCAGCAGCGATATATTGACCCTGCATTCGATGGGATTACTGCTCTTTACTGCATCGGTACTCGGCTACACCGTGAATTATTACACTGGAAAAGTGCTGGGTCTAAAATATTTTAATCGGCATTCACGCTATTTCAAGCCGGAATATATGGTGAAAACCAATCACTATTTTATGAAACATGGCGGTAAAACCATTCTGATTGCCCGTTTTATTCCCTTTGTTCGTTCATTTGGTCCTTTTGCCGCCGGTTCAGCCCATATGAGTTTTGCCACATTCAGCTTTTATAATATTACGGGTGGTATTCTCTGGATTGGTACTTTATTAACTATTGGCTATTTGCTTGGAAATGCTGCCTTTATGCTGGCCGATGTGCTCTAAAAGATCAAATTAAAAATCCGAATCAGCCGAATGCCAGTCAGTTAAGCAATTGACTGGCATTTTCTTTTTTAAATTCATGATTATATTTGATGGGTGGAAAAGTCATCCGCAACTGTTTGAGGTATGCGGTGTATTGCACCGCGAGATGTCCTCCTTGCGAAGCTCTGCTTCTCATTTGGGCAAAACCAAATTAACCAATAATTTACAGATGTTTGATGTAAAACCTTAAGGTTTCGTCGTGAACGGCTAAACAGTTAAAGCATCTATTTCTAAACTCCTTAACTGATCAGCATTACCGAATGAGCGGACTTTCTATATGAATTGGGATTTTTAATCAGGTCTCACTTGCTCGGAAAATTCTGAATTTTTCAGTATGTAGTCGATTTCTTCTTGGGCCGCCACACGCATTTGTTCTCTTAGTGCATTGATGGTCTGTTCAATCACCGTTTCTGCTTCAAGTTCCAGACGCAAACGCACACTCTCTAATTCAGATAAAATGGTGTGGTCTTCAATCTGGATACGACCTTGGGCAAAGTCAAAACTATGCTCAGGATTTTTCTGATAACGGGCAACATAGTGCTGCATTTCTGTCTTTAGACTGAGGTTTATGTCAGCGAGGGCTTGGGTCTGTTCAGCAAATTTACGTTGTTCATCCTGATATAGCTGTGCAATCGCAGCCTGCTCTGCAGCACGTTTATCGGCCAAGGCCTGTTCGAGTGCCAGCTGTCTGCGAATACGTGCAGCCTCAATCAATTCAGCCTTGCGCTGCGCATAGGCTTCTTCAATCTTGCGTTCAGATTCCTGCTGTAAGCGCTGATCACGAATCTGCCATTCTTCTAAAGAGGTTTCAGGCTTTAAAATGTCACAGATCCGAGAGAGGTCATCGATAAAGGTCTGACGTACAGCTTCCGGCACATTTAACCAGCGCTGTTTAAAATCTGGACCTACATTTAATGCCACATGCCTCTCCTTGTGGGTGATATCGGTTAAAGCTTATGGGTGTTGGGCTCAATACCTAAACGACGATATTGTTTGAATTTTTCACGACCCAGCTGTTTAGCCGTTTCATGGTTTTCAATGATCTCAATAATGTGACTAAATTTTGCGTAAGGTTCAAGTGCTTCCGGATTAAAATTGAAAATAATCCAGTCGGACTGTTCAGGCAATGTTGCCGAAATACACACGCTCGCCTCAGGCTGATCAATGCCATGCGGAATAAAACTCGCGCGATCAAAGCTCCACAGGCGTTCATCCAGCTGCTGTTGTAACGCTGCATCGGCACATAGTAACCAGATCCGCGCCGGCTGGCGCAGAATCTTGCGGCATAAACGACAAGCACTTTCGACTTGTCGTTCAGGACTTTTTTCAAATAAATAAAAGCTGACCTTAGCCATTCGTTTGAACGCGGTTGGCCAGGAACTGCATCAATAATGGCACTGGACGCCCAGTTGCGCCTTTATTGGCACCTGAGTTCCATGCTGTACCTGCAACATCCAGATGTGCCCAGCGATATTCACGGGTAAAACGTTGCAAGAAGCAGGCTGCAGTGACAGAACCAGCTTTTGGGCCACCGATATTGCCAATATCGGCAAATGGTGAATCGAGTTGTTCCTGATAGTCATCTATGACCGGCATACGCCATACCCGGTCAAATGAATGCTGGCCGGCAGTTTCCAGTTCTGCTGCCAATTTATCATCTGGTGTGAACAGACCTGTCAGCACGGAACCCAAAGCCACCACACATGCACCGGTCAAGGTCGCAATATCAATCACCAGAGCAGGGTTGAAACGTTTCACATAGGTCAGGGTGTCACATAACACCAGACGACCTTCGGCATCGGTATTCAGGATTTCAACCGTTTGACCGCTCATCGTCGTGACGATATCACCTGGACGAGTGGCTTTACCAGAAGGCATATTTTCTGCTGCGGCAATGGTTCCTACCACATGCAGAGCTAAGCGGGACTCACACAATGCACGCATGGTACCCAGTACAGAGGCTGCACCGCACATGTCGTATTTCATTTCATCCATACCTGCGCCAGGTTTGAGTGAAATACCACCGGTATCAAAGGTAATGCCTTTACCGACCAGTACCACTGGCGCTTCACTACGCTCTGATTGATATTCAATGCTGATAATACGACCCGGACGCTCTGAACCCTGGCTGACTGCAAGGAAGGCACCCATGCCTAAATATGCCATCTGTTGTTCATCCAGTACCGTGACTTTCAGTAAATCCGGATATTCAGCAGCCAAGGCGATGGCCTGATCTGCCAGATATTCCGGGAAACAGATATTGCCCGGACGGTTGCCCAGATCACGTGCCAGGTTTTGCCCGCTCTGTACTGCTTGAACCAGTTGCAGCTGTTCTGTCGTTAAAACGCTATGCGTGGCAATCAGGTCGATCTGTTCAAGTACAAATTCATTCTTTTTCGACTTATATTCATCATAACCATAGCTGGCTTGGGTCAAAGCCAGAGCAAACAGATAATGCAATTCTTGTGGAAGTTGTGTCAGGTCTACAGAAATCTGTTTGAATTTTTTTTGAGTGGCCTGAATAATAGTCTGGGCAATTTTTGCGAGTTTTGCTGGTTGCAATTCAGCGACTTTGCCTAAACCGATCAGTGCTGCATGGCTGGACTGGCTGACTTGGCCAATCAGGCTCAGACTTTCAGCCAAAGCTGCTTTGAACTGAGATGCTTCAATTAATCTGTCTAAATTGTTGATTTGATAGGTTGAGGTGGTATTTTGAAGTTGTTCTGAGTCAACTAAAATCAACAAAGATTGACTTGATCCATTCTCTGGGAATGACGTATTAATTGTAAGTTTCATATTCTGTTTTCACGCCTGTCTAGATTTGTAAATCATTCAGTCATTGAACCATTTATCTGAATAGAGTTTCAATGGGTAGGGCCGTGTAGGTTTTATATTTTTGCTATTCGGGTAAACTAGCACTCGTTTTATAGACCTTATTTTGGAAGAATTAATTTGATTATTCGGCGTTATCTGGTCAAGCAAGTTGTCTCGACATCCTTGGTGGTGATTGCCTTATTGACCTTGATCATGATGGGTGGCCGACTGATCAAGTATTTTGGTGTCGCAGCGCAAGGCCGTCTGGATGCAGGCATTTTATTTAGCATCATTGGCTACCGTTTGCCTGAGTTTTTGACCTTAATTCTTCCGCTCGGTTTCTTTATTGGCCTGATGCTGGTATTTGGCCGTTTATATGTCGACCATGAAATGGCGGTGATGAATGGCAGTGGTGTCAGCCGGCATCAATTGGCGCGCCTTCTGGTGCCGATGACCTTGGTGTTTCTCATTGCCCAAGCCGGCTTGATGCTCTGGGCAGCGCCATGGGGAATCCGCCAGTTTGAAGCGCTGACCACCAGTCAGGCGGTACGCACCGGCTTTGATCTGGTACGACCCAAAGAATTTATTTCCTCTGGCCCCTATACCATTTATGCCGGTGATCTGTCCGAAGACCGTAAAAACTTAAAAGATATTTTCTTCTATCAGCGAGCAGAAAAACCCGGTAAACCGGATGTGATGATTCTGGCCCAGGAAGCCACCCGCATTGAGGTGCCAAATGATGCGGCCAATGTGGTCGATCTGATTCAAGGTCGCCGTTATGAAATCTATCCGGGCACTCCGCAATATACCCAGGCTGAATTTGCAAGCTATCGTCTGCGTTTAGAAAATGATGAGGAAGCACAGTTTGCCAGTGCTGAAGTTGAAGCCCTGCCAACCTCGCAATTGTGGCAGAACCGTCAGGATCCTGTGGTGGCCAGTGAATTAGGCTGGCGGGTATTTGTACCATTTGCGATTCTGATTGCTTTGATTCTGGCCGTGGCCTTGTCTGAAGTGAGTCCACGCCAAGGTCGTTATCTCAAGTTATTTCCGGCGCTCATGATTTTTGCCAGTCTGATTGTGGCGTTAATGGCCGTGAAAACCCGGATCAGTAAAGAGGAAATGGGGATCTGGGCTTATCCATTGATCCTGATTGCTTATGCGATTGCGGGTGCCTTGTTCTCACGTAAACAGAATTTGGCCCCGAAAATCAAGAAACAGATTCAGCGAGTGAGGTCTTAATAATGTTGGCACGTCGTATAGTTGCAAAACATGTGACCCAAACCACTGCGCTGGCGATGCTGGGTGCAACCGCTGTGTTGGCGGGTTTACAGGTGTTATTTACTTATCTGGGTGAGCTGGGTTCACTAAAAGAAGGTTATGGCGCCTGGGATGCCTTGAAATATGTGCTCTGGGGTGCTCCGAATTATCTTTATGAAATTCTGCCGATCTCGGCGCTGATCGGTGCGGTTTTAGGTTTGGGCACATTAGCCTCAAATAGTGAACTGATTGTGATGCGCTCGATCGGGATCAGTCTGTGGCGGATTGTCGGCTGGGTGATCCGTTCAGCATTACTGCTGGTGGTCTTGTCATTTGCCTTGAGCGAGTGGGTGATTCCTTATACCAATGAACAGGCCAAGAGCGTAAAAAGTTCGAGTAAAGCCGCGCAACTGGGCGAAGTACGGGGTTACTGGACACGGGAAGGGCAGCGCTTTATTTATATTGATTATGCCAATTCGCAAGGCCAGCTGAAAAATGTACAGATGCTGGATTTTGATGACGATTATCGCTTGCGCGGCACCTTGCAGGCAGATCAGGGCGAGTTCGTCAAAGATGGCTCCTGGACGCTAGGCAACACCGAGCAGTTCGATATTTTACAAAATGGTAATGCCACCCTGATCAAGCAGCAACAGCAACCCTTGGCGCTGGCCTTGCAGCCTAAATATGTGCATATGGTCACCATCGATCCTGAAGACTTGTCACCGAGCCAACTGGTCAGTTTCACAAGTTATATGCATGAATATAGTCAGGTGCCAAAAACCTATCAACTGGCTTTCTGGCAGAAACTCGGTTCTCCTTTTGCCCTGATTGCACTGGTGGTGATTGCCTGTTCATTTATTTTTGGGCCGCTGCGTCAGCAATCCATGGGTTTTCGTCTGGTGATTGCCTTATTTGCCGGTCTGGGCTTTTTCTATCTGCAGGATTTCCTCGGTTATGCCAGTCTGGTCTATGCACCATCTCCGGCATGGTTTGTCTTTATTCCGATTCTGATCATGTTCGGTATTGGGGGTTACCTGCTGCATCGGGCACGCTAAGACCCAGGAAAATAGAACAAATCAATCGCGATGAGTGGCTTAAACCATACTCTGGTCATGGCCTCTTTTTGCAAACTTCGCTAAAATAGAGCGATTAATTCGTAGACGAACAGAGTATTTCATTATGACGGATGCAACTGCTGGCAAAATCCCTCACGTTTTGGTGATTATGGATGGTGTGGGTCATCGCGAAGCGGTCGAAGACAACGCGTTTTTAGCAGCTAAACGACCAAATTTAACTGCAATGCAGGACAAGCATCCGCATGGTTTGATCTCGGGTTCAGGCGAAGATGTTGGTCTGCCAGATGGCCAGATGGGGAACTCGGAAGTCGGACATATGAACCTCGGTGCAGGTCGTGTGCTGTATCAGGATTTTACCCGGATTACCAAAGACATTCGTACCGGTGATTTCTTCAATCATGAAGTACTCGTCGATGCGGTTGAAAAAGCCAAAGCTTCAGGTGGTGCAGTGCATTTGCTCGGCCTTTTATCTCAAGGCGGTGTGCATTCGCATGAAGACCATATTGTTGCGATGGCTGAACTGGCACTCAAACGTGGTGTCAAAGTTTATTTGCATGCTTTCCTGGATGGTCGTGATACGCCGCCACGAAGTGCCCAGCCGTCATTGGAAAAACTGGATGCGCTGTTTGCACAATATCCAGGTCAAGGTCGTATTGCCAGCATGATTGGTCGTTACTTCGCGATGGATCGTGACAACCGTTGGGATCGCGTCGAACAGGCCTATCGTTTATTGACTGAAGGCGAAGCGGCCCGTACAGCTGCCACCGCAGTTCAAGGTCTGGAACAGGCTTATGCCGCAGATGAGTCGGATGAATTTGTCAAAGCCACCCGCATTGGTGAGCTGGCAAAAATTCAGGATGGCGACAGCGTGGTCTTCATGAACTTCCGTGCCGATCGTGCCCGTGAATTGACTCGCGCATTTGTAGAAAAAGATTTTGCTGGATTTGCACGTAAAGTGGTGCCGAACTTAGCCAAGTTTGTGATGTTGACGCGTTACCAAGCAACGATTGATGCGCCTGTGGCCTATATGCCAGAAGCGTTGGTCAACTCGATTGGTGAATACCTGTCAAATCTGGGTAAAACCCAATTGCGTATTGCTGAAACTGAAAAATATGCACACGTGACGTTCTTCTTTAGTGGCGGTCGTGAAGATGAATATCCGGGTGAAAAACGTATCCTGATTCCATCGCCAAATGTAGCAACTTATGACATCAAACCGGAAATGAGTGCTTATGAAGTGACTGATGAGCTGGTCGCTGCGATCAATTCAGGCGAATTTGACCTGCTGGTGGTGAACTATGCCAATGGTGATATGGTCGGTCATACCGGTGTTTTTGATGCCGCAGTGAAAGCGGTTGAAGCGGTCGATACCTGCTTAGGCCGGGTTTATGAGGCGGTGATGGCGCAAAAAGGTCATATGCTTATCACTGCCGATCATGGTAATGTAGAGCAGATGCAGGACTATCACAGTGGTCAGGTGCATACTCAACATACCACTGAATTGGTTCCATTTATTTATGTAGGTCCAACTCAGGCCACGATCGCAGAAGGTGGCGTATTGGCAGATGTCGCACCGACCTTATTAAGTCTGATGCAAGTTCCAGTCCCTGCGGAAATGCAAGGTCGCAACCTGATTAAACTGAATCAATAATTTTCGATAAGATTTTAAAGAAAGGTAAAAAATGGCAACAACACATTGGAAGTCTGTCGTTATACCATGCTTACTGATGTGTTTGAGTCATTCGGCCTGGGGTGCGGGCTCAAAAGAGCCGGTATTCGATGATATGCAAATGGATGGTCAGGTTTATACTGAAATTCCTGTGGCATCCATTCAAGAATTTGTACAAATTTACGGCATCGTCAAAGACAATTATATTCAAGACAAAAATGACGACGCCTTGTTCCAACAGGCAATCCAAGGGCTGGTCAGTGGCTTAGACCGCTATTCGCGTTATTTGTCTCCTGAAGATTATAAGCAGCTACGTGAATATACTGAAGGTGATCTGGCCAGCATTGATTTCGATCTGCAATTTAACTCGCAGATGAAGCAATGGATGGTGCAGGGATTGAGCGCCGATGCCGACTCTGCCAAGCAGGGACTGCGCAATGGTGTCACGGTCTATAAAATTGATGATCAGGTACTGAGTAGCCTGAATCAGGAGCAGGTGCGACAGTTATTGAGCGGGGCGGTCGGCTCTACGCTGAGCATACAGCTTTCCCCGCAAAGTCCGGTGGTTCGTCTGGTAAGGAATACCAAGCTCGATACTGAAATTAAATCCAGTCTGCACAATAATCAGGTACTGGTATTGCAGGTCAAAGTTTTCCAGCAAGATACAGCCAATGAAATCAAGCGCCTGATTGAAAGCTATTCTGACAGACGCTTAAAAGCGGTGATGTTTGATCTACGCAATAACCCGGGTGGCTTACTTTCTGCCGCAGTAGAATCGGCCGATTTATTTTTGAATCAGGGTGTGATTGTCTCGACCCAAAGCCGTTCGGAAGGCAATCAGCAATTTCAGGCGCTGCCAAGTTTTGAATTTCAGAATCTGAAAGTGGGCGTTCTGATTAATAACCGTTCAGCTTCGGCAGCTGAAGTCTTTACGGCAGCATTGAAAGAACATAGCCGGGCTTGGGTGGTCGGTGAGCAAAGCTATGGCAAAGGTGTGGTACAAAAGCTATTTCCACTGAGTAATGGTTCTGCTTTACAAATGACAGTGGCACAATACTTCAGTCCGAGTGGTCAGATGATTGAAGGGCGGGGCGTGCAGCCACATTTCAGTTATCCGTTTAAGCAGGAAATGCGTGAGGAGAGCTATCTGGAACACGTCACAGACCTGCTGCTCCTGCAAAAATAATTATTCGTCTTCCTCAGTATCCAGTCCGAACTTTTTCAAACGATAGCGTAGGGAGCGGAATGACATACCGAGCTTTTTCGCGGCCAGTGTGCGGTTCCAGTGCGTTAGATTCAGCGCATTGAGTAGGACTTCTTTTTCAATCTTTTCTAAATATAGCTCTAGGCCTTCTTCTGGGAGCTTTCTCGGGGCAATCAGGGTGTCAGTCGCAATGATCTCGCTCGTGAGCGTATTCATCTCCTGAGCGCTGTTAAGAGCCTGACGTAACGGTGCACTTTGCAGGTGCTGAAGGTCAATCCGTTCTTCATCACTCAAGGTGATTGCACGTTCCATAATATTACGCAATTCACGTACATTACCCGGATAATATTGTTCCAATAAAAATTCTTTACTGCGTTCTGTCAGTTTTTTATTGGCAATGCCCCATTCCTGGCAAATCTTCTGAATAAAATGTTCGGCGAGTAAGAGAATATCCTGACTCCGTTCACGCAGCGGCGGTAAAGTCAGATCCATCACATGAATACGGAAATATAAATCCTGACGGAATTTGCCTTGGTGTACCAAGGCTTCCAGATCCTGATGAGTGGCACTGATGACGCGGAAATCCACATCAATTTCAGTATCTGAACCGAGTGGACGAATACGTTTTTCCTGTACGGCACGTAACAGTTTGACCTGCATGGAAAGTGGCAGTTCTGCAATTTCATCCAGAAACAGGCTGCCACCATGTGCCGATTGAATCAGCCCCTGTTTGTCCTGAGCGGCGCCAGTAAAGCTGCCTTTCTTATGCCCAAACAGTTCGCTTTCCATCAGTTCAGTGGGAATCGCACCACAGTTAATTGCAATAAAAGGGCCTTCATTACGGTTGCTCAGGCGATGGACCAGATTGGCCACCACTTCCTTGCCAGTTCCCGATTCGCCAGTAATAAAAACCGGTGCCTGGGAGCGGGCAATTTTTTGTAAGGTAATACGTAAGTGCTGAATCGGTATCGATTGCCCAATCAGCATTTTATGTTCTAAAGCATCATTTGGATTATTATGGGAATAATCCACCGGTTTATTCAGTGCTTTTTGTAGCAGCTGTTCCAGATGTTTCTGATTGATCGGTTTGCTGACAAAGTCAAAGGCACCGGCCTTGAGTGCAGCAATCGCGATTTCCATGTTGCCATAGGCGGTCAGAACCGCGACCGGAAGTGCAGGATAGAGATGACCAATCCAGTCCAGTAACTCCAAACCATTGCCATCGGGCAGGTTCAGGTCAGTTAAACAGGCATCATATTGATGATCTGCAAGATATTTTTTAGCATCTTGCAGACGATGTGCGATGTGCGTACGAATCCCCATCCGCAGCAACGACATTTGCATGAGGGTGCATAAATCTTCTTCATCATCCACCAAGAGCACCAGTGGCTGTTGTTCCACACTCATTTCCCTTAAACCCCTTTATACCGTAATACGTTGGCAGCTAATGCGAAAGCATGCGCCCTGTTCTTGTTGTATATAGTTTAATTGTGCCTGATTTGCTTCACAAAAACTATGTGATAAGTACAGTCCTAATCCGGTTCCACTAATCGAGGTACTGAAAAAAGGTTGAAATAATAGGGCTTGGTCGTGTATGGCTACACCTGAGCCGAAATCCCGGATATCAATCCAGACCCGATGTTCATAGGGATGTATATTCAGCTGAATGTAATTGGCATCTGCTGAATTGTGACGGATGGCATTGCGAAGCAGGTTAATCAGGACTTGCCGGAACTGCGCTTCATCGAACTGAATCAGCAGTGGCACATCAATATTAAATTGAATCTGATCGCAAATATCGGCCAAATCTTCCTGGATAAATAACGGGATAAATTCATTGAGATGAATCGGCACCGGATGGGTTTCTTTATTTTTGACCATATTCAGCGTGTCCTGAATAATCCGGTCAATCCGGGTCGCCTGTCGGCCAATCATCTGGTTGAGTACTTGTTGTTGTTCATTGTCAGAGTCATGATATAAATCATTGGCCTGCACAATAGCTGCCAATGGATTACGAATTTCATGCGCAATACTGGCTGAAAGCTGGCCCAGTGCAGCAAGCTTGAGTTGCTGCACCTGTTGATTGAGTTTTTTGGCATCCTGTAACACCAATAACATCAGGGTTTGATGCGGCACAATCAGCTTTTGTACCTGTACATGAATGTTATAGCGACTTTGCTGTGATTCAAACTGAAAACGCTCGCCATTTTCCAGCGTTTCAAACTGGATCAGTTCAAATAAATCTGGTTGTGACTGGTAGAGGGTAAATTTCTCATGTGCAAATTTTGCTTCGATCCCGAGCAGTGTACAGGCCGCAGGGTTACTCAGGACCACATGATAATTCTCATCCAGCACCAGATAACCGGTTTCGATCTGTTCCAGAATATAACGGTTAATATTCTGTAAGCGATAAAGTTCCAGAGATTGCGAAAAGTTCAGGTTTTCCAGAATCTGAAAACGGCGTACCGCAATTTGCCCGGTTCCATAGACCACAAAGAACAAAAAGGCCAGCAGGGCACTATTACTGATATTGCTTAAGGAAGAAAATGCAAAAATACTGCCGATAAAATGTTGATATATGACACTAATCACAGCAATCAGCGTGACCACCAAAGCTTTTTTTGCATCCAGCAATAACGATGCGGAAAAGATGGTAATCACAAACAGCAAACCAATTTGCAGATTAGGCCCATCACTTGCCAAAGTCAGTAAACTTAAGACGCAGACATCGCTAAAAAAAATCATAATCAGCTGCGGCTGGATCAGGCGTCTGATCCATTTCAGTGCGAACAGCTGCGCTGTATTAATGGCAACACCGATTCCTAGCGCATAATAATACAGTTGTGGATATTGATAATCGCCGGTTAGCTCGGGGTAGGTCAGCAGAAAAATCAGCAGCAGGCCAGTGCTGATCAGCAGGCGATACGCACTATACCAGATCCCTAAATGATACTGATTGAGTTCAGAATAATTGGTTTTTTGTGCCATATGCAGCGCGACTCGCCAAAGGCTAAGGTTTAATCAGCCCATAGCGCATGGCCAGATGCGTCAGTTTGACATCACTATCAATATTCAGTTTTTCAAAAATACGATAACGATAAGTATTTACGGTTTTGACGCTGACAAAGAGCTTGTCAGCAATTTCCTGAGCGCTGATACAGTTCACCACCATCATCGCCACTTGCATTTCACGTTCTGACAGTGCATCAAAAGGCGATTGCTGTGTATCAGAAAGGTAAGAACTCGCTAACTGTTCTGCAATGTCGGCACTAAAATATTTACCGCCTTGCATGACTTTATTGATGGCGCGAACCATTTCTGAAATCGGCGCCCCTTTGGTAATATAACCTTTGGCTCCGGCTTTTAATAACAGCGAAGGATAGGGTTCTTCTGCCAGACCGCTGACAGCCAGTACTTTGGTTTCAGGGGCGCTCTGAAGCAGACGACGCGTGGTTTCTACGCCACCAATGCCCGGCATATTCACATCCAGTAAAACCACATTCGGATGATGCTGACGAACCAGAGAAATCGCTTCTTCACCAGATTCAGCCTGTCCAATCACCTGAACCTCCGCATGGTCTTCCAGCATTCTGCAAATTCCAGTACGTACTAATTCATGGTCGTCCACAACTAAAACTGTGATCACCTACGCTCTCCCTCTGTTAAAAAAATCATTTTTTTGTTACATAAAGCAAAATAAGCTTGCAATGAAAGTACAAAATTAGCAATCCTATTCGCAAGATAAAATCTGAAACTTATCACACAGTGTCAAGATCAAAAAATGTTCTGCAATGTGTTTAAATGTAAGGCATATTAGAGGTAATACGCAAATCAATCTTACCTCTGTTAGTTGAGTGAAGAAATAGTGAAGAAAATAAACAAGTCTTTAAGGCATGTATTGGGCCTGTCCGTGTTAGTCAGCATGAGTGCGACAAGTTTTGCTGAAATCATTATGAATTCTGGCACGACAGAGGGCGGATCCAGCATTAGTTGGTCTTCTGAGGAAGTCAATCAGCTGATGAGTGATGATTTCCGTGTGGCTGCTGATGAGCCTTCGCCACCCGGTTCAGCCACCGTGACCACGACCTTGCGTCAGAGTGTACCGAGCACCCAGCAGTCGGTCAGTGTTCAGCAACCAGCAAAAACAACACAGATTTTTGATACAAACAGTTATAGCAATCAACCCTCTGTAAATGCCCGTGCTGCATTGGTTATGGATGCGCAAACCGGTGAGGTGCTGTTTAGCAAAAACACCAATACCGCTTTGCCGATTGCATCTATTACCAAATTAATGACAGCAGTGGTGATTTCCGATGCACGTTTAAACATGTCAGAAAAAATCACGCTGCAACAGGTTGATTTCTCTTGCGCAGGTTGTAAAAGCTCAAGCTCGACCTTACGTGCTGGCGATAGCATGAACCGTGCCGAAGCTTTATTGTTTGCTCTAATGAAGTCTGAAAACCCGGCAGCTGCAGCCTTGGCGCGAACGTATCCAGGTGGTCGCAGTGCATTTATTGCAGCGATGAACAGTAAGGCCAAGGCCTTAGGCATGAATTCATCCCGCTTTATGGAATCAACCGGCTTACACCCTGGAAATGTGGCATCAGCACGTGATTTGGGTATTTTAGTGAATACCGCTTCTCAATATGGTTTGATTCGTCAATTCTCGACCACACCAAGCTATGACTTTAACTTGGGTTATCGTGTACTGAAATCGAATAATACCAATGCACTGGTGCGTAACGGCGGCTGGAATATCAATATTTCTAAAACCGGTTTTATTAATGAAGCAGGGCGCTGTGTGGTGATGCATACGACCCTGAATAACCGTCCGGTGGCAGTGGTACTGTTAGGTGCAAATAGCTCACAGGCGCGTACCAATGATGCGACCCGTTTGATGAGCTGGGTGAGCCAGCAACCAAAACGAATCTAATCTCTGCGCTCATAAAAAACCCTGCAAATGCAGGGTTTTTTATTCTGGCTGAAATTACATGTTCGACAGAATAGAGTCTTTTACCTGAGCCATGGTTGCGTCGATAGACAGCATCACCGCATCGGCACATTGTTTGATCGCGGTATCTGGATCTTTTAGACCATTACCGGTTACGGTACATACGATTACTGAACCTTCAGCGATTTTACCTGCTTTGATATCACGGATTGCACCGCCAACAGACGCAGCAGATGCAGGTTCTACGAATACACCTTCATACATCGACAGCAGACGTTGCGCTTCAAGAATCTCAGCATCCGTCAGTTCATCAAACCAGCCGTTTGAATCACGAACGACAGCTTTGGCATGATTGAAGCTTTGCGGATTACCAATACGAATTGCAGTTGCAACAGTTTCCGGATTTTCTACTGGACCACCACGCAGGAACGGAGCAGCACCAGACGCTTGGTAACCGGCCATGATTGGCAAGCCAGCCGGTTTAGGACCAGTGAAAGCATCGGTTTCAGCATCGTAAATCACTTGCTCAAATTCTTCTTTCGACTGATTGGCCACCGCTTCGGTATAGCCCATCCAGTGTGCAGTGATATTACCTGCGTTACCCACTGGCAGGCAGTGGTAATCCGGGGCACGACCTAAAGCTTCAACGATCTCGTAAGCAATGGTTTTTTGACCCTGCAGGCGGTACGGGTTGATTGAGTTTACAATCGTTACCGGTGCCTGATCAGCAACTTCCTTCACCAGACGCATGCCGTCATCGAAGTTACCACGAATTTGCATGGTGATTGCACCATACATCATCGCTTGGGCCATTTTACCCATGGCAATTTTGCCTTCCGGGATGAGCACGAATGCTTTGATACCGGCACGAGCAGCGTATGCAGCCGCAGCAGCAGAAGTATTACCAGTGGATGCACAGATGATGGCTTTAGAGCCTTCTTCAACGGCTTTGGTCACTGCCATAGTCATACCGCGGTCTTTAAATGAACCAGTCGGGTTTAAGCCCTCGTACTTCACATAAATTTCAACATCTTTACCAATAATGCGTGGAATATTCTCAAGCTTGATCAGTGGAGTATTACCCTCACCCAAAGAGATCGCACGAGTAGTTGCAGACACTGGTAAACGGTCGCGATAGCGGTCAACTAAACCAGTATAACGATTGGCATTCGACATGATGATGTTCCAATTGTGTGTAGAGCTTGGCAAGGGGAAATACTCCCCTTAACCCGATTAATTATCAAGCGATTCTAAACGAATTCGTACAATTTCGCCATGAATGACGGGTAATGCTTGAATTTGTGAGAGCGCTGCATCCATTTTTGATTCGACGATAGGATCGGTCAGAATCACGATCGGAATAAGGTCTTTTAAGCGAGGTTGCTGCATGATGGCATCGATACTGATTCCGGCACGACTGAGAATCGTGGTGACATCGGCAAGCACGCCCATTTGATCTTCGGCATTAATACGGATGTAATAGCCGGTGGTCATTTGTTCACGACTCAAGATCGGTAAATCGGTCAGTGCTTCAAAGGCCAGTTGCGGAATGGTTCCAGCACCGTCTTCGGTATAAATGATATCACGGACAATATCCACCACGTCTGCGACCACAGCAGAAGCCGTTGGGCCTGCACCCGCACCTGCGCCGTAGTACAGCGTTGGGCCAACCGCATTGGCTTGTACCAGTACGGCGTTTTTCACGCCATTGACGTTGGCAATCAGTTCTTCTTCAGGAATCAGGGTTGGATGAACACGGAGTTCAATCCCGGCATCGGTGCGGCGTGCAATTCCCAGGTGCTTGATACGGAAACCGAGGTCTTCTGCATATTTCACATCTTGTGCAGTGACTTTGCCAATACCTTCAGTAAAGACTTTGTCAAACTGTAGCGGAATACCAAAGGCACATGAAGCCAGAATGGTCAGCTTATGTGCAGCATCAATACCTTCCACGTCAAAGGTTGGATCGGCTTCGGCATATCCGAGTTCTTGTGCTTCTTTGAGTACGTCTTCAAAAGTACGGCCTTTTTCACGCATTTCGCTGAGAATGAAGTTACCCGTACCATTGATGATGCCCGCCAGCCATTCAATCTTGTTGGCCGCCAGACCTTCACGAATCACTTTAATAATGGGAATACCGCCAGCCACTGCCGCTTCATAGGCAATCTGCACGGCATTGTCTTCAGCCGCTTTAAACAGCTCATTCCCATGTTCAGCCAATAGCGCCTTGTTGGCAGTCACAATATGCTTGCCATGTTTCATGGCTTCCATAATAATTTCAAAAGCAGGATGAATCCCGCCCATGACTTCGACCACCACGTCTACGTCAGGTTGACGCACGATGTCCATCAAGTCTGCACTTTGTTTCACTGATGCAGGTAGGTCCAGATCAGGACGTGGACGACGGGTGCCTACATAGGTAATTTCAATTTCACGACCGGTGCGACGTTTAATCTCAGCAGCATTTTCTTTTAATAGTTTCAAGGCACCACCACCTACAGTACCAAGACCGAGGATAGCCAGACGAACTGGTTTCACGTCACACTCCAAATAAACAGTTTTTTACGAGAACCTAGATCATAGCTAAAAAAACGCCATGACTCTAGGGTCATTTCAGAATATCTTTATGTATAAAATAAAGTTAAATAACGTATTAAAATGAGTTATTTAAGTCGCTTCAATAATTCAGCGCTAGACAGATATCCGCCGAGGTAAACCCCTTCCGAACTATAAATGGCAGGGGTGCCATTGACGCCCATATTCAGGCCCATGTGATATTGATCTTGAACAGGATTTTCACATTTCTCTGCACTAATTTGTGCGCCGGCAATGGCCTGATCAAAAGCACTATGACGGTCAGCACTACACCAGATTGCTTCCATGGCCGGCATATGCTGTTCACCACGCGGCCAGGCGATATAACGAACTTCAATACCTTTACTATTCATTTCATCCATTTGTTCATGGAATTTATGGCAATACGGACAGCTGACATCGGTAAAGACATAGACCACATGCTTGGCCTTGCCTTTGGCCGGATAGATCAGCAGATCTTCTGCTTTCAGTTCGGCAAAGAGTTTATTGTTGATTCCGGCTTGCAGGTTTTCACTGACATTATGCAGCTGTTTATCACCGAGTCGGATCACGTCGCCCTGAATCAGGTATTTACCATCGCTGGTGACATAGACCGCAGACATACCTTCCAGACTGACCCAGAACAGGTTCGGTACTTCGGTGGTTTTAATATCGGTAATTTTGGCACTGATCCCCGCAGTTTTGAAATGCTTTTCCAAGGTAGAGACCAGACGCTGTTGTGCATTGCGTTCGGTCAGGGTAGAGGCTTCTCCCGTTGCTGGTGCACTTGCAGTCAGTGTATCTTGCTTTTTAGTGTTGTTATCGGAATTGGAACATGCGCTAAGCCCCAAACCAGCAGCAAGTGTACAAGCCATAAAAACTTTTGAGCGGGCAAATGTCATAAATAACCCTTTTCTTCTTGGACTAAAAACAGAGCATTAGCATAACAAAAAAAAATACAAACACGTCAAACTTCTCAGTTTATTCCATGTGTAGATATTTTAAGCCCGTGGATGATGCGCTGCATGCAGTTGCTGCATCCGCACTTGCGCCACATGGGTATAAATCTGGGTGGTCGACAGATCACTATGTCCAAGCAGCATCTGTACCACACGTAAATCTGCGCCATGATTGAGCAGATGCGTTGCAAAGGCATGCCGCAAGGTGTGCGGTGACAGCTCGGATGCAATTCCGGCCTGTAAAGCATAGCGTTTAATCGCATACCAGAAATTTTGCCGGCTCATGATGCCGCCATGCTGAGTCAAAAACAGATAATCGGTTGAGGTCTTATACAGTTGTGGACGGGCTTCATTCAGATATTTTTCCACCCATTCACAGGCCATGTGTCCCATCGGTACCAGACGTTCTTTATTGCCTTTACCGACGATGCGTAAATAGCCCTGTTTTAAGTTAATCAGTTCCAGACGCAAGTTAATCAGTTCAGTGACACGTAAACCGCAGGCATACAGCACTTCAAACATGGCACGGTCACGCAGGCCTAAAGCAGTATTGATATCGGGGGCATCAATCAAGGCCTCAACATCGGCTTCAGACAGGTCTTTGGGCAAGGCACGGCCAAGCTTCGGGGTTTTATGCGCTGCCACCGGATTATCACTACGCAGCTTCTGTTCACGCAGAAATTTATAAAATGAACGCAAGGCTGACAGACAGCGGGCAATTGAGCGTGGGCTTTTTTGCTGTTTGGTCAGTGCAATCAATACATCGGAAATATCGTCATGGGTCCATTCTGGCAAAGGCTTGCTCAGACATTCTGCACATTGCAGCAAATCAGATAAATAGGCATTTCGGGTGTGTGGACTGACCGTTTGCGCAATCAGATAATCACGAAAACCCTGTAAATAGCTCAAGGCTTCAGGAATTTGAACCGGGGCGGGAATACGGGGTTTTTTGTTCAGCATAGGGTAAAAGGATCTGATCTGAAAAAGCGATGAATTTAATAGGTATTCTCCACTGTAGTTTAATTTCACCAGACTGTCGATGTGATATAAAAACTAATTCAGCATGTAATCAATCTTATTTGTTAATTATTCTCATTTGTTTGTATACTGTACAAAATAGTTCAGGAATTTCACGGTGCGTTTGTCTGATTTAAAAGCAAAACAAATTGCCATCATTCGAAAAGTGAGTCGAACAACTGATGGTGAAAGTGCTCTACACGATGTCGTCGCGAGTCGTTTGGAAACTCTAGGCTTTGTGCCGGGTACGAAGGTACAGGTGATTACGAAAGGTATTTTTGGTGGAGATCCCATTTTGATTCAAGTTGGATTTACCCGTTTTGCTTTGCGTAAATCAGAAGCAGCCAAAATTGAAATCGAACAGGCGGTGTCGGCATGAGTGATACATTACGTATTGCCCTTGTCGGTAACCCTAATTGCGGTAAAACTTCATTATTCAACCATTTAACCGGAACACGCCAAAAAGTTGGTAACTATGCGGGGGTCACGGTTGAACGTAAAGTCGGTACGTTTCAGCTTGCTTCAGGCAAAGCGGTGCGGGTACTGGATTTGCCAGGGACTTATAGTCTGGATGCGACCAGCCCGGATGAAGAAATTACCCGTAATGTGGTGCAAGGTAAAATCGCAGAAGAACAGCAGCAGGATGCATTCTTATGTGTAGTAGATGCCACTAACCTGAAACTGCATCTGGGTCTGGTCCTAGAAATGATTGCTTTGGGTCGTCCGATTCTGGTTGTACTCAACATGATGGATGAAGCACGCCGTCGTGGGATGCAAATCAATACCCAGAAGCTGTCTGAACGTCTCGGCGTGCCCGTGGTGGAAACTGTAGCGGTACGCAGTTCAGGGATTGAAAACCTGAAGAATGCCCTGGATCAGGGAAAATTCTCGGTACCGCAGACTGAACTGAGTGGCTTAAAGGGTGACCCGCATCAGCAGGTAGAAGTCATTCTGAACGACGTGGTCAATTTCGTCGATCAGGAAGACAAACGTACTGATTTTCTCGACAGGATTTTTTTACATCCGGTACTGGGTCTACTCAGCCTGGCTGTAATGATGTTCGTGATTTTCCAAGCGGTATTTGCCTGGGCTGCGCCGTTTATGGATGGCATCGAAACCTTCTTTGGTTGGCTCGGTGAATTCCTCGGTGAATATATTGCTCATCCCTTACTGAATAGTCTGGTGGTGGACGGGATTATTGCTGGTGCCGGCGGGGTGGTGGTATTCCTGCCACAGATTCTGATTCTGTTCTTCTTTATTCTAGTCTTGGAAGAATCAGGTTATTTACCACGAGCAGCCTTCTTGCTCGATAAGCTGATGTTTAAAGCGGGCCTGTCAGGCCGTGCCTTTATTCCGTTATTGTCCAGCTTTGCCTGTGCCATTCCGGGCATCATGGCATCGCGTACCATCAGTGATCCGCGAGATCGTTTAACCACGATTTTTGTGGCACCGCTGATGACCTGTTCAGCACGTTTGCCGGTATATGCCTTGCTGATTGCAGCTTTCATTCCACAGCAAACTGTCTGGGGTTTTATGAACCTGCAAGGTCTGGTGTTATTTGGCCTGTATATGGCGGGTATTGTCAGTGCTCTGGCGGTGTCTTTTGTACTGAAATTTTTCCATAAAGATAAATCCCAGCACATGCTGTTGATGGAGCTGCCAAGCTACCGTTTCCCGGATCTGAAAAACGTCTGGATCGGCTTGCTGGATCGCGGCAAAATCTTCTTGAAGCGGGTCGGTGGCATCATCTTCGCCTTATCGATTGTACTCTGGTTCCTGTGCACCTTCCCGCAACCCCCAGAAGGTGCGACTTTGCCGGCGATTGATTATTCACTGGCAGGTATGCTCGGTCATCTGATGCAGCCAATCTTTGCACCGCTCGGTTTTAACTGGCAGATCTGTATTGCCTTGATTCCAGCCATGGCAGCACGTGAAGTGGTGGTTGCTGCATTGGGCACTGTCTATGCACTGTCTGCCGTAGATGACGATGCAATGTCCGAAGGTCTCTCTTCACTCATCAGTAGTGGTGGTGATCTGGGCTGGTCAGTGGCGACAGGTCTGTCTTTACTGGTGTGGTTTATTTATGCACCGCATTGTCTGGCAACTTTGGCGACAGTCAAACGTGAAACTGGTTCCTGGAAAACGGTCAGTATCATGACGGTTTACCTGTTTGGCTTGGCATATTTCATGTCATTCCTGACTTATCAAATTGCTTCATATTATTTGGGCTAATCTCAGGTTGGCCTCGGCCCGTTGAGCTTGCCTGAGTATATGCATGGGAGATTGAGATGATTGAAATTTTGATTGTGGCGGCACTGGTGCTGTGGAGTGCGCTGGTGGTATTTAAAAAGGTGTTTCCGAACACCTCTCACTCAGTCTTCCAGAAGCTGTCTGATGCCTGCGCAGCAAAAGGCTGGACGCGTCTGGCCAAATGGCTGCAACCGGGTATGGCTGCAGGCTGTGGTGGCAACTGTGCCTGTCCGGTGTCGGAGCAAAGTGCACAGGAAAAGCCGGCCCAGCAAGCGGTCAAATGGAAATAAGTTCCTTTTTGGCTGTAATTTTAAAAACCGTCATGAGCATGACGGTTTTTTACGCATGGACACAAAAAAATATGCAGAAAACTCAATCAGAAAAGGCATTCAAAACAGCAAAGTGCTACCATTTCGTCAGTTTCAAAATAGACCAAAATATGGGGCGAAAATGTTAATACAACGTGGTGGGTTAAAAGTCGTTGCAGGACTCGGAATATCAGGTGTTGCAGCAGTCAATTTCTTACATGACCAGGGCTACCGCGTTGCAGTAACGGATTCTAGAGCCATCCCTCCGGGACATGACCAGATTCCGGCCGAAGTCCAGACCAGTTTCGGCCAGTTTGATGCCGAGCTGTTGCTGTCTGCAGAAGAAATCGTGATCAGTCCGGGACTGGATCCAAAATTGCCAGAAATTCAGGCGGCGATGGCGCAGGGTATTCCTGTGGTGAGTGAAATCCAGATTTTACGCCGTGCTACGGATAAGCCCATTGTCGCGATTACCGGTTCCAATGCCAAAAGTACAGTGACCACTTTGATTGGCTTAATGGCAGCCGATGCTGGCAAAAAAGTCGCGGTCGGTGGCAATCTGGGACGTCCTGCACTGGATTTAACCAAAGATGATCCTGAGTTATATATCTTAGAATTATCCAGTTTTCAGCTGGAAACTACTTCAAATCTGGCGGCTGAAGTGGCGGTGGTACTGAACATGAGTGAAGATCATCTGGATCGGCATGGCGATATGATGGGCTATCACACCGCCAAGCACCGGATTTTTCAGGGTGTGAAAAAAGTGGTGTATAACCGGGATGATTCTTTGACCCGTCCTTTGGTGCCAGATGTGACGCCGATGCAAAGTTTTGGCCTGAATGCACCCGATATGAACCAGTACGGGATTCTTAAAGATACCGATGGTGGCATCTGGTTGGCGCGTGGTCGTGAACGTCTGTTAAAAAGTACCGAGATGTATATGCAGGGCACGCATAATGTTGCCAATGCCCTGGCTTGTCTGGCACTCGGTGAAGCGATTGGTTTGCCATTGGACAGCATGCTAAACACTTTAAAAACTTTCAAAGGTCTGGAATATCGCTGCGAATTTGTCAAAGCAGTGCAGGGCGTACGTTATTATAACGACTCCAAAGGCACCAACATCGGTGCAACCTTGGCGGCACTCGATGGTTTAGGTATGGCGATTGAAGCCCAAGGTGGCAAAGTTGCGATTATTCTCGGTGGACAGGGCAAAGGACAGGACTTTAAGGCTTTGCGTGAATCATTGAGTAAATATGCCAAGATTGCAGTGCTGATTGGTGAAGACCGTCCGATCATCGAAGCAGCGATTAGGGGCACGACTGAGCTGGTTCATGCAGAGAGTTTGCAGCAGGCCGTAGAAATCTGCCAAAAGCACACCCAGGCAGATGATGTCGTGCTATTGTCTCCTGCATGCGCAAGTTTTGATATGTTCTCGGGTTATCCTGAGCGTGGTCGCAAGTTTGTTGCGTATGTGAATGAACTCAATTAAGAATAACAAGGATTCGTGATATGGCTGGGTTTGCTCAGACTACGATCAATAAACTAAACCAATTTTATAGCCAGTGGGTACCCAAGCTCCCCGCTGAGCTAAATCCACGGAATGTACTAATTTTCTGTGTATTGGCTTTACTGTGTATTGGTTCGATCATGGTGGCATCGGCCTCGATGCCTTATGCTGAACGTATGCATGAAAATGCCTTTCATTATATTAGCCGCCATGGCATTTCGATTTTTGTGGCAGCAGTAGCCGCCTATCTAACCTATAAAATTCCCTTAAAGGTCTGGTTTAATAACACCTTCTTTTTGTGGATTATTACCATTGTACTGTTGGTGGCCGTGCTGGTGGTCGGGACTGAGGTCAATGGTTCCAAGCGCTGGATTCGGGTGGCCGGATTTACCTTGCAGGCCTCGGAAGTGGCGAAAGTGATGATGGCGATTTTTACCGCGGACTATGTGGTACGCCGTGCGGAAGAAGTCCGGAACAATATTAAAGGTTTGGTTCGTTTAAGTGCGATTATGGGTGTGACCGTCGGTTTGATTATTCTTGAGCCGGACTTGGGGGCAACCGTAGTAATTACCTTGACCATGCTTGGCGTGTTTTTCCTCGCGGGTGCGCCGTGGATTCAGTTTGGTGTGGCCTTTATGACCTTGGTCGGTGCATTTGCCGCAGCGATTTTATTAGAGCCTTATCGCTTGCAGCGTTTGATGTCTTTTTCAAATCCATGGGAAGATCCACTGGGTAGCGGTTATCAGCTCTCGAATGCACTAATGGCCTTCGGCCGTGGTGAGTGGGCCGGGGTTGGATTGGGGCACAGCATTCAGAAAATGTCTTATCTGCCTGAAGCGCATACTGATTTTATGCTGGCGATTTTAGGTGAGGAATTTGGCTTTTTAGGTATTGCGACCATCCTGATCCTGTCTTTTACCATGCTGGTCTGCTGTATCCGGATCGGACATCGTGCCTTGCAACATCAATATCTACGCGCCGGCTATCTGGCCTATGGGATCTGTATCATTTTCCTGTTACAGATTCTGGTGAATGCCGGTATGAATATGGGCGTGTTACCGACCAAAGGTTTGACCCTGCCATTTATTAGTTATGGGGGTTCATCATTGATTGTCTGTGCGGTGATGATCAGTTTAGTGCTGAAAATTGATTCGACCACTCGGCAGGTCAATCCAAGCCGGGAAGAATCAAGCTTCTAGATTGGAGTTGGACCCGGGCTCCGGCTGAGCATGGTCAAGCACTGTGCTCGGCATTGCAGTTCCGCAATTGGAACAGGTCACAAAAGCAGTTTTAGGCTTGGAAAGTGGAATCAATGGAATAAAAAACAAAGAAAAATAATGACGTTGCTGTTTCAGCTCATAGCCTGTACGGGTTCGGCAGACTGGACACAGGAACTGGCTCTTTTCAATAGTTTTGGTTTTAGGGCCGAATCCAAAAATAAAAAACATCTGCTTTTCCTCTCTGATTTTAATTCTAGAATTCTAGCTTAAGCCAAAACAGGTTTTTATTGATAACAACCTTGTAGCGCTGTTGTATGTGGAATCCGTTCAATGTTCCATTGCGCAACCGCCTGTTGCAGCATGCGTTGTGGCGTATCCAGATCAACTTCAGCCTGATGCAAAGCATTAAGTGCCTGTTTTAAGAGTTGTGGGGCCTGACTTAAATCCAGTGCTTGGGCCAGATTCTGTTTTGAGAGTTTTTGTCCCTGATCATTCATCGCCAGGGGTAGATGCATATAATTCAGACGCGGATAACCGAGCAACTGCCCCAGATAGATTTGCCGTTCGGTATTGTCCAGCAGGTCAGCACCACGTACCACATGGGTCATGCCTTGCAGATAGTCATCGACCACTACCGCCAGCTGATAATTAATAATCCCGTCACGACGTTTTAAGACAAAGTCTCCCAGATCTTTCTTCAGCTTTGAGCAGTGTCGACCTTGTAATTGATCTTCAAAACAGATTTCGATATCTTCGACTTTTAAACGGATCGCTTGATTGTCGAATGCCAGAGCTAGGTCACGGCAGGTATCCTGATAGATATGATTGGAACCGAGCATTTTACGGGTACATTGACAGGCATAAACCAGACCCTGCTGACGTAATTGTTCGATCACATCTGCATAAATATCTAAACGGTCTTTCTGGAAAATGATTTCGCCGTCTGGCTCAAGCTGAAAGGCGTCCATGGCACGCAAAATATGCTCTTCACTGCCCGGATAAATACGCGGAATATCGGTATCTTCCACCCGAACCAGCCATGTGCCGTGGTTGGCTTTGGCATCGCAATAACTGGCAACTGCGGTAATGAGGGAGCCAAAATGCAAAGGGCCGGTTGGCGATGGCGCGAACCGACCCACATAAGCCATCCTATTGTCCCCCTCCTTTTTTAAAGGAGGGGTTAGGGGAGGATTATTCAACAGCATCATTAACCGTTATTTTGCTTCTCTTTGATTTCCGCCAGGGTTTTGCAGTCAATACATAAAGTAGCCGTTGGACGGGCTTCTAAACGACGCAAACCAATTTCGATGCCACAAGTTTCACAGAAACCATAGTCATCATTCTGTATCGCTTCGATTGACTGTTCGATTTTACGGATCAGTTTACGTTCACGGTCACGGGTACGCAGCTCAATTGCAAATTCTTCTTCCTGAGTGGCACGATCGTTGACATCAGGCAGGGCAGTATTCTCATCTTGCATCGTATTCAGCGTACGATCCACTTCTGACATCAACTCGGCTTTCCAGGCCAGCAAAATTTGGCGGAAATGCTGAAGCTGACCTTCAGACATGTATTCTTCATTTTTTTTAGGTTGATAAGGTTCAATACCAAATAAGCTAGCAGTAGAACCACCGTCAGTCGTTTTAGGCTTAGATTTGCGTACGCGCTTTGCAGCTTTCTCTTCTACAACTTCAATTTGATTGTCTAAGACTTGATTTTGGTTGTCATTCGCCATTTAGGGCATTCCTCATCATATGCGTATGATTGCTACGCAAAAAATATGGTGATATGCAATTTTTATCCACCCTGTAGAAGGATTATCCTCCTGTGGGGGCCGTCATCATATAGACTTTTTATGCTTATTGATAGTCTTTGATGTCTGGACTATGCATATCACATTTCCTTTGGTTGCAATAAAGTAATGCAAAAAAAACAAATTGAAAAGTTAATAACCTGAAATTTCAGTATTAATATTTTGCTGACTCAATGCCACCCGTTCAATATAGGTATCAAACTCACCATTTTGTTGCAAATGTAATACACGATAACCGGGCGCCGCCTGATCTAGCGCGAAATCCTGGCTTTTAGGTTTGAACTGCACACTGGTCGATGGCGTGGATAAAAAATAGATACCATGCCATTCATTACAGGAATCCTGATGCACATGACCAAACAAGACCAGCTTTATATTCTGGTGCCGTGCCAGGACATCTTTCAGAGCTTCGGCATTTTTAAGCCGGTGCTGGTCAATCCAGTGCGATTTCATCGCAAAAGGGTGATGATGACAAGCGATGATGACATGCTGATGCTTAAACTCAAGCAATAATTGGTTCAATTGATCAAGCTGAGCTTGTTCCACCCAGCCATCAACCTTGCCTTGAACCGCACTATTCAACAAAATCATGGTCCAGCTACCAAAATGAATCGCATGTACCTGATTGGCATTCTGATGAAACGGAAAGATCCGGGTGTCATCATGATTACCTGGAATTTGATAATGCGGCACGTTTAAGAACTGGATAAAGTCTAAATAACGCTGATAAGTTCGTTCCACCGGCACCTGCGCCAGATCACCGGTATGAATCAGCGCATCCATTTTGGGAAAGCGCTGCTGAATCTGCTGCATCACTTCATGAAAACTCTGCTCCGGATTCATCCGGGCAAATTCCAGCTCTTCCCGATCCATCAAATGGGTATCAGAAATCTGGATAATGGTCCAGTCGGGCTGTTCGGTTGTATTTGACTGCGAAAAACTCATGTCTTTCCCCTTAGACATATCCCTGCAGTATGAATATGTTGTTGCAACCATTGCAAGGCCATAATGACCGGTGCATTCCTTAAGCGCCCATTGCTGAGTAGTGCGGAAATATCTGCATAATCCAGAATATGCAGCTGGATATTTTCACCTTCATCCGGCATACCAAAAATACCGCCCTGTTCAGGCAATTCGGTCTGGGCCACATATAAATGAAATAATTCGGAACAGGCACCTGCGGAAGGGTAGAAGCTGAAAATGTGCTGTAGCTCATCCAGGGTACAGCCTGATTCTTCGAGTGCCTCGCGGCGGATACATGCTTCAGGTGCTTCATTGCCATCCAAAACGCCAGCAATCACTTCGAGTTGCCAAGGAGAATCGACATCGTCCAATCCACCAATCCGAAACTGTTCAATCAGGCCGAATTTCTGCTGTTGATGGTTGTACATCAGTACACCCGCTGCTTCTGGCCGGTGAATCAGCTCACGTTGCAAAATAGGCGTCGAGCTGTCCTGCTGGAATAAACGGTGTCGCAGGCTGACTTTTTCCACCTGAATAAATCCCCGGTACAAAAACTCACGTGCCTCTATGCAAAAGTCTTTTTTATTATAAGAGGCCTGTTTAATAATATTCATATGCTCAGATAGAATGAATTGATTTATTTTCATCCTATCTGAGTTTTTTTTGAAGACAACTGTTTTTTTTAAAGTTTTATAGTTTGTGGTACAGATTTTGGCCAGACTTATGGAAGCTGGCTTTCATCTGATCCATACCTGCTTCAATTTCGGCCTGAGAGCTTGCCGGCTGATCAGGCTTGGCCTGCTGATTGGCATAGTCTCGAACATTCTGGCTAATCTTCATTGAACAGAACTTCGGTCCACACATGGAACAGAAATGTGCAGATTTATGTGCTGCTTTGGGCATGGTTTCATCATGCATGCTACGGGCTGTATCCGGATCCAGACTCAAATTAAACTGGTCTTCCCAGCGGAATTCAAAACGTGCCTTGGACAGCGCATTGTCCCGGGCCTGTGCGCCTGGATGCCCTTTGGCCAGATCGGCTGCATGTGCTGCAATCTTGTAGGTAATAATGCCGTCTTTGACATCTTTTTTATTTGGCAAGCCAAGATGCTCTTTCGGGGTGACATAGCACAGCATGGCGGTGCCATACCAGCCAATCATTGCGGCACCAATCGCTGAAGTAATATGGTCATAACCCGGGGCGATATCCGTAGTTAAAGGGCCAAGGGTATAGAAGGGCGCTTCTTTACAGACTTCCAGTTGCAGGTCCATATTTTCCTTGATCATGTGCATCGGCACATGGCCCGGACCTTCAATCATCACCTGTACATCATGTTCCCAGGCACGATGGGTCAGTTCACCCAAGGTTCTCAGTTCAGCAAATTGCGCTTCGTCATTGGCATCTTGCACACAGCCTGGACGCAGGCCATCGCCGAGGCTGAAAGACACATCGTATGCTTTCATAATTTCGCAGATGTCATCAAAATGGGTGTAGAGAAAGTTTTCCTGATGATGCGCCAGACACCACTGTGCCATGATCGAACCGCCACGCGAAACAATGCCGGTCAGACGGTTGGCCGTGAGCGGTACATATCTTAAAAGTACACCGGCATGAATGGTGAAATAATCCACGCCCTGTTCCGCCTGTTCAATCAGGGTATCTTTAAAGATTTCCCAAGTCAGGTCTTCGGCTACGCCGTTGACTTTTTCCAAGGCCTGATAGATCGGTACGGTGCCAATTGGCACGGGAGAATTGCGGATAATCCATTCCCGGGTTTCATGGATGTTCTGCCCGGTTGAGAGATCCATAATGGTATCTGCACCCCAGCGTGTCGCCCAGGTCATTTTCGAGACTTCTTCTTCAATCGAAGAACCCAAAGCCGAGTTACCAATATTGGCATTGATTTTGACCAGAAAATTGCGTCCGATGATCATCGGTTCCAGTTCCGGATGATTGATATTGGCCGGAATAATCGCGCGGCCGGCAGCGACTTCCTGCCGTACAAACTCCGGGGTGATTTCAGTCAGGTTTTTAGCACCGAAATTTTGTCCCGGATGCTGGCGCATATCGACACCCTCCAGTTGACGCAGGTTTTCACGAATGGCGATATATTCCATTTCTGGCGTAATCATGCCTTGTTTGGCATAGTGCATCTGGGTGATGTTCTGGCCGCGTTTGGCTTTGCGCGGTTTTTGAATATGCGCGAAACGGATGGCCGCAGTACGGATATCACGTAAACGTTGTCGGCCAAATTCAGAGCTTAAATCGTCCAGCATTTCTGTATCGTTACGCTGTTCAATCCAGCTGTCACGGATATTGGGCAGGCCTTTATTCAGGTCAATCGTCACATTGGGGTCGGTATAGACACCAGACGTGTCATAAACCATCAAGGGCGGATTATATTCACCGCCCAAGCCGGTCGGGGTTTCACTGAGGGAAATTTCCCGCATCGGCACCTGAATATCAGGACGCGAGCCTGGCAGATAGACTTTACGTGAAGCGGGTAGAATGCGCGTTAAATCACGTGCTTCCTGTTCATGAGCGGAGAGAGAAGTTTCAGAAGAAAGATTCGTTAACTGGTTCATGGCTATGATCCTTATGAATGACATCAACGAATCAAGCACGACCAAAAACGCGGGCAGATTTATCCTGAGCAGATAAAGCAGGGGCTGGGTTTTTAGCTGGCTTGATTCCTACGCAGGTATTAACCTGATCAGGTTCAACGGTACCCATGCTCAATTCCTGATAAAGATAAAAGGAATCACATGATCTCAGCGAGGGATTACTCGCGCTCCGTCAAGCGAGGCTAAAGCTTAGCTCAGTTTATGCCGAATAAACAGGTCTAAATCTCTCAACTTTAGCGATGGTCTCTTCAGGCAGGGGAAGCTGGACTTAAGCCAAATATTTCTAGCTAGATACAGAATGCATCCATAAAACAGTCTTTATCATATTTTTGTGAGGGTGGGCTGATCTTGGCATAATACAGAATCTGTTCAGCATCCGAACGGTTTCGATAGTCGGCAGGCAAGGCTTGCTGGCGCTGTTGCGGATTCATGTCCAGAAACTCCAGAAATTGGCGAGCCTGGGTCGAAAGCGTTGATTTCTGACCACTGGATAGACCAATAATGGTTTCCAGATGACTGGTATCGACTGCATAACGGTCGCGATAATCCTCAGAAACGGGAGATGCTTCGGTGCCTCTAAACAAAAAATAGGTATATTGTTTCAGCAGGTATTCGGCATCCCGCTTATAGCTGCTCTCAGGATAGGTCTTGAGATAATCTTCCCAAAGCAGACTGCGGGCTGCAATGTCAGCTGCTTCAATTTGCAGGCGTTTTTCCACCAGTACCGGCTGCATATTCTGTTCAGCCAGATGTTCAATAAAGGCTTTTTCAGCGTCGGGTAAATAAGGCGCAAAAATGCGGGCCAGATATTCCGGACTACGACGATAATGTAAGTTGCCATCGCCAAGATCCAGCAGTTCGACATAAGCCTGACCTTTGTGTTTTAACAGGTACTGGTCACGTGAGGTGAGCTGCTGAAAATGGGCTTGCTGAATGGTCGGATGCTGGGCCATTTCCAGCGCATACTGTTCAAAGGCGCGTTGCTGGAACTCGGTACGGTCGACGGCTAAAAAGCGCTGATACATTTCAGTAGAACGCAGCATCAGATGCTTCTGCTCCGCCAATTCCATCAGGGGCAGACACACTTTAAGATCCTGATTAACCTGTTCCAGCGCAAAAGTGGTGCGCTGGTCATTAATCTGGGACATATTTTTTTCAATATTCTTGCACATCAGGCTAAAGTCATTGACTGGACTTTGCTTCTGATTGGTCTCAGTCTGTTCAACCTGGATCTGTGGTTCCGACGGCTGCTGACAGCCTGCCAGAAACAGCAGGCTGCCGGAAATTAGACAGGCTTTGAATATCGACGGGAATGGCATTAACACTATGTTTCAGGACTCTGTATAGGTGAATTCAGAAAATAACGGCCTTGCTGGGAGATATATTGTATAGATCAAATAAAAATACTATGTTTAGTATTGTGAATTGCTTTGTTACATTGCGGGTATAGATCTTGAAAATTGAATTAATCGTGGATAAAACCCGAGAGTTATATTAAAAAGTTAATAAAAATCATACGCAAAAATGCAAAAAATCTCTTTAGTATGGCTTAGCTTAAAGCGCCAGAATTTTTGATCTGAATGGCTGTTAGGGGTTAACACTATAAAATGAAACTAAAACTCAGTGTCATGGCCGGTTTATTGTGCAGTAGTCCGGCGATTTTTGCCCTGGATCTGCAACAAGCCTATGCGCGCGCCCAGCAAAACGATCCGAACTGGCAAGCGAATCTGTTGCAATATCAGGCCGATCAGCTCAATCTGGGGATTGCCAGCGGCAATTTACTGCCGACCGTGAGTCTTTCAGGAAATATCACCCGTAAAAACCAGTCTGTCAATAACTCGCAATCTGCAGGTTTGCCGCCTGAGTTTGGTGAGTTGCAAAGTTCCAGTACCACCAGCCGTCAGGTGGCTTTAACTGCACGCCAGCCTTTATTTCGCTGGGATGCCTGGCAGGGCTATAAACAGGTCAAAACTTCGGTCGAACTCAGCGAAGTCAATCTGCGTCTGCAAAAACAGCAGCATATTTTACAGGTGGCAGAAGCCTATTTTAATGTCTTGCGTCAGCAGTCTTTGACCACGGCATATTTGCAGGAAGAACAGGCTCTATCTGAGCAGCTGCGCATGATGAATGCCAAACTAAAAGAAGGTCTGGTGGCACGTAGTGAGGTCAGTGAAGCCAATGCCCAGTATCAAAGTGCCCAAGCCAACCGGATTTCGACCCAAGTTCAGCTGATTCTAGCTCAGGAGCAACTGGCTCAGCTGATCGGGCCTTATCAGGAAAATCTGGCGGTATTACGCAATGACTTCCAGTTTCAGAAACCGATTCCAAGTGACATGCAGTCCTGGACAGATTTGGCACAAAGCCAGAATCTGAACATTCTGCAAGCCCGTCTGCAAAAACGCTATTCTGAAGATGCCAAACGGGTTGAGCAGGCCGCCCTCTATCCGCAGGTTGAAGCGGTCGGCACCTATGGCTATCTGAAACAGACACCAGAAACGATTATGTCCAGCAATGGTGATTTCGACCAGATTGGGGTGGAAGTCAACTGGAACCTATTTAGTGGTGGCCGTACCCAGAAAAGTATTCGTCAGGCTGGGGTCAATGTACAAAAAAGTGCAGCCCAATTAGACGCTGCGATCCGCAAAGCCAATACCAATGTGAAGCAGTCCTTCATGCAGGTAGAAACCGATCAGGCCAAACTGAATGCGCGTAAAGCGGCGATGGAATCTTCGGAAATGGTTTCACAAGCCTCCAGAGCCCAATATCAGGAGGGCTTAAAGACCATGGTCGATGTGTTGCTGGCCCAGCGCAATGCTTTTTCTGCCAAAACGGATTATCTGAATGCCAAATATGATTATCTGCTGCATGTACTCCAGTTACAGGCTTCAGTCGGGCAGCTGACCGAAAAGGAGCTGGCAGAGCTGAATGCCTGGCTGATCGAATATGATTCACCTCAGCCCAGATGACGCTACGATTGTCATCAAACTTTCATCATAAATATGCTTTAATGTGCTTTATTATTGATCATCGCTATATGCCGTTTCAGGAGTAGACTTCCTTGTGTCCAAATAATCCTGTGTTAAGTCATCACATTTCTTCGCAATTTAATGAAGAGTTGCAGGACGTCAATACCAAATTCATGACCATGGGCGGACTGGTGGAACAGCAGGTGGCCAACGCCATTCATGCCTTACTGGATACCGATGTCGCCATGGCGATTGATGTGCAGTTTCAGGACAATGTTGTCAATCAGATGGAAAGAGACATTGATGAAGCACTGACCCTGATTCTGGCACGCCGTCATCCTGCTGCGATTGATTTACGGATGGTACTGGCCATGTCCAAGGCCAATACCGATCTTGAGCGTATTGGTGATGAAGCGTCTAAAATAGGCCGGATTGCACAAAGCCTGAGCGAAGAGGGTAGTTCGCCGCGCGGTTATATGGAAACCCGGCATATTGGCAACCAGGTTCGGGTGATGATTCATGATGCACTGGATGCTTTTGCACGTCTGGATGTAGATCAGGCCTTGAAAGTGATGTTGGCAGATGCGGATATCGACCGTGAATACCAGTCAGCAACGCGTACTCTCATGACCTATATGATTGAAGATCCGCGACATATTAGTCGTGTTATCAATGTACTATGGGTGCTTCGTTCACTCGAAAGAATTGGCGACCATGCCCGGAATATTTCTGAACAGGTGATCTATATGGTCAAAGGTTTTGACGTACGTCATACTAGCGTCGAAGAAATTGAGCAAAAAGTTCAGCGTTAAGAGTGATCATCTTTCAATAAAAGACCTCCCGCTCGGAGGTTTTTTTATTGGCTTGGAAGAAGCCCTAACTATGGGTTTCTTCCTCGGCATCATCCTCAAAAGTCTTGGCGATTTTTTCAATATTCAGGCTCTTGGCCATGGCATCAAAAATTTCCTTATACACGCCTTGCTGATGATAAAGCTGAGCGTGCTCACCATGTTCGGCAATCCTTCCCTCTTTCATCACATAGGTATAATCCGCGTCAATAATTTGCGACAGGCTATGTGAAATGATGATCACGGTACGGCCTTGCTTGATTTGATCCAGACTTTGCTTGATCTGTTCGGTGGCGATGGCATCCAGACTCGCCGTCGGTTCATCCAGAAAAATAATCGGTGGATTTTTCAGGAACATCCGCGCCAAGGCAATGCGTTGCTGCTGTCCGCCAGACAGCATGAGGGCATCACTATCATAGCCATCCGGTAACTGTAAAATCTGCGCATGAATCGAGGCTTTTTCTGCCGCCTCAATGACATCGTCCATTGAAGCTGTAGTTTTGCCATAACGGATATTCTCAAAAATGGTGCCTTGAAAAATATGATTTTTCTGCAACACCAGACCAATATGATCACGCAAAAATTGGGTGTCATAGTCTTTCAGGTCAATGCCATCCAGTTTAATCTGGCCTTGTTGCGGCTCATAAAATTTATCCAGCAGGCTGATCAGGGTAGATTTCCCCGCACCGGATAAGCCGACCAAAGCCGTGATCTTATTCGGACGAATTTCCATCTCAATATCTTTCAGGGCATGATGGCCATTCGGATAATAAAAATTCACCCCAGTCAGTTCAAATTTACCAGTCACTTGCGGTTTTTGTTGACCACTTTGTTCAATTTCCTGATCCGCTTCCAGAATCTTAAAGAAGCTTTCTGAATAGATCATGGCATCATTCACTTCATCATAAATCCGGTGCAGTGAGCGAATCGGGGCGGAGACATTATTAAACAGCAGCACATGAAACATGATCATGCCGATACTCATCTGGCCATCCAGCACAAAATAAGAGGTCAGAATAATAATCAGCACAATGCCGATCTGTTCCAGGAACGTTTTCAGACCATCAAACAGGAAACTGGTCTGACGGGTTTTCATCTGGTTGTCGGTCAGTTCGCGTTGCAATCCTAGCTGCTTTTCCGACTCAATCGCTTCCCGGTTAAAGGATTTGATCACGGTAATTGAATTAATAATACTGAGAATACCCTGACTCTTTTTCTCGCGGCCATCTCTTAAACTGCGGCGCCAACCACCGAGCTTTTGTGCCTGTTTATAGGTCAGCCAGAAATAGATTGGGACAATGGCGGTGGCCACCAGACCGACATACATATTGGCATAGTACATCAGGCCCAAAGCCACAATCGCACTGGTAAATAACGGTAAAATATCAATAAAAAAGATCTGTACCAGACGGGTCAGTGAGCCGATACCACGATCAATACGGGTCTGTAATTTTCCGGCCTGATTATTTTCCTGATTAAAAAATTCCAGACGATATTTTAAGAATTTTTCAATAATTCCTTGGGCCAGATCCTGAGAAACAAAAATCCGTAGCTTTTCTCCATAAAACTTCTGGCCGAACTGGACAAAGGCATTGATAATCTCTTTACCGAGCAAGATCGCTGAAATCGTAATCAGAATATGCCAGCCCTGCTCCAGTCCCTGACCTTGTTCCAGCAGCGCATTGATACTATCGACTGCATATTGCAGGGTTAGCGCATTGACCTGTGCGGTAAAGGATCCGATCAGGGTCAAAATCAGCGTGGCAATGACCAGCACCCGATAGGGCTGAACAAAAGGACGAAGTTTCTGAAACAGCTGCCATAAGTTCATAAAGGATTATTTTTATTGTGAAAGTTAAATTCAGTTTAGGCAGGAACAGGACAAGTCACAAGAGCAAATCTTGTAGTCATTTGTGAAATCCGGTTGTACTTTTTCAAAGTCAATGTCAGTATTTTCAGTAAGATACTGGGTCTAATTGAGATGACTTTAGATTTATTTGCGCCCCAACCTGAAACGAATATCTTACCCTTTGATGGGGTGGTGGAGGACTATGGTCTGATTCTGGAGCAGGCACAAAGCCAGCAGTATTTGCAGTATTTTCTGAGCCAGTTGGCCTGGCAACATGATGAAGTACGGTTGTTCGGCAAGCACTATATCACAGCACGCAAGGTGGTCTGGTATGGCGATGCGCACTATCAATATCGCTATTCGGGGACGCTCAAGCAAGCTCAGTTGTGGCCCCCGGGATTATTGCGTTTAAAGCAGCATATTGAACAGCTGGTGGGTCATCCCTTTAATTCCTGTCTGGCCAATTTATATGAAGATGGTTCACAAGGCTTGGGTTGGCATAGCGATGATGAGCCTGCTTTATATACAGGAAGTTCTCGGGAAAATGTCATTGCTTCTCTGAGTCTGGGCGTGACCCGTAAAATGAGTTTTAAACATAAAACCCACGGGGATAAAGTCGAGTTGCTGTTACACAGTGGCCAACTGATTGTGATGCGCGGCCAGACCCAGCAGCACTGGAAACACAGCATTGGTAAAAGCAGCAAAGTATTAACACCCAGAATTAACCTGACCTTTCGTTATTTTTACCCTTAATAAATATTCCTAGGTATGAAAAAGCATCCCAAAAGGATGCTGATTTTAAAATTTCACCAGCAGTTTAAGGGGTGATTCCGGCAGGATGGCGATACCAGCTTTCAATCAATAAGGCTGCGGCGATACTGTCCGCAGACAACTTTTTGCCGCGACCTTGCGCCTGATAATGATCCAGCTCATCGCGTGCTTCACGGGTGGTCAGACGCTCATCGACCATCAAAGTTTCAATATTGGTCTGGTGCCGTAAACGGCGCGCAAATTTACGTGCCCGTGTCGAAAGCTCCGATTCACTATCATCCATATTCAGTGGCAAACCGACCAGAAATAGATTCGGTTGATGGCTTTTCACTATTTTGAGCAGTTCATCCCAGTTCGGAATACCATCTTTCATGGGAAATAAAGGTAGGGGACTGGCACTTGCAATCAGGGATTGTCCAACAGACATTCCCATTTTTTGTGTACCAAAATCAAACGCCATAATGGTTTGTGGCGTGTTTACATCAGGCATGTCCAATCTCGGAAGATAACCAGTTGCGGTCGACGCCCATCTTTTTATAGGCAGCATCCCAACGGTCGTTATAAGGTAAGTTAAAAATCAGATCCATATCAGAATCACAAATCAGCCAGTCACCGTGGGCAATTTCCTGTTCTAGCTGGTGTTTGCCCCAACTGGCATAGCCAAGTGCGATCTGATAGCGACCCACACCTTCATTATGCGCAATTGCATCCAGAATATCTTTGGAGGTGGTGATACAGACATTTTCACCCACCGCAATAGAGGAATGCCAGGTCGGCTGACCGGTATGCAGCACAAAGCCGGCCTCAGGGCGTAAAGGGCCACCTTGCAAGACTTCATGTGGATTGACATTGTCTGCTTCAATATCAAGATCATTCAGCAATTCTTTAATTTGAATACCGGCAGGGCGATTGATGATGATGCCTTGTGCACCATCTTCATCATGGCGAGCCAGATAGATCACCGTCTGGGCAAAAAAATCATCATCCGCATGTGGCGGCGCAATCAGACAACGATGTGTCAGAAACTGTTTGGTCACCTGAGCAGTTCTCCTTAAAATCAATTTCTTTGCAAAGAAATCGTATGATCCTAACCGCTACGTTACTCGAGCTTTATGGATTTACCAACTTTTATTTGTCTGGATTGTGATATTTAAACCTGCTGAAATTTCAACTGACGTAACTGACGGGCATGTTGTAAAGTCGTTTCACTGATTTCAACACCACCGGTCATGCGCGCGAGTTCATCAATACGTGCATCTTCTTGCAAACTCAGAATGGTGCTGCTGGCCGGGTCGGTTTGCTGCTTTTTCACCAGTAAATGCTGGTCAGATTGTGCGGCCACTTGTGCCTGATGGGTAATACACAGAATCTGTACATGCTGGGCCAAACCTGCCAATAAACGCCCGACAATCTCTGCTGTACCGCCACTGATCCCGACATCAATTTCGTCAAAGACCAGTACTTCGGCTTCGGTTTTTTCTGCATTCATGACCTGCATCACCAGTGCAATACGCGACAGCTCACCACCTGATGCCACGCGAGCCAGGGGTTGTGCTGGAATGCCTTTATTGGCAGTAAATAGGAGTTGAATAAAGCTGAGGCCTTCACTCGATGGCTGTTCCAAAGCTTCAAACTTAAACTCGAAATGGGCTTCTGGTAGTGCCAGTTGTTTAACCTGTTCTGTGAGCTGCTTGGCCAGAGGTGCTGCGGCTTCACGGCGAATCTGATCCAGGTGTTGGGCTTTCTCCAGAAAATCCTGATAAGAGACTGCAACCTGTTCAGCCAGTGTTTCTGGGTCTTCCAGTTGATGCAGCTGTTCTAATTCGGTTTGCCAGGTTTCATATTCTGCCTTGAGCAATTCCGGTTGAGTACGATATTTACGAGCCAGACGGTGGAAAACCTCTAAAGTTGAATTCAGTTCTTCCATGCGTTCCGGGTCAAAACTCTGACGATCCATAAACTGACGTAAATTCGCCGCAGCATCTTCAAGTTCGCTTTGTGCATTTAATAAGGAATTATAAATTCCGGAAAGCTGCTCACTACGACCGGCATGCGATTCGACCCGACGCATAATTGATGCGAGTTCCTGGGTCATGTTCTGTTCAGCCTCATCGAGTACATTCAGGCTATAGACACAATCCTGCATGATCGCTTCATGATGGGAAAGCCGGTCAAATTCCTGCTCAATCTCCTGATAATCAGTCTGAACGATGTCTTCCAGTTCTTCCAGTTGCAGCTCAAGGGTTTCGATACGCTGTTTACGGGTGGCTTGTGCATCCAGTGCTGCCTGATGCTGGCGGATATTTTTCTGCCAGGTACTGTAGGCATCCCGTACCGCTTGCGCCGGCGCATAAAAATGATAATAACGATCCAGCCAATGCTTCGGATAAGGGGGTTCGAGTAGTTGTTGCTGACTGTGCTGGCTATAGAGTTGTACCAATAAACGCCCAATTTCTTTTAGTTCGGACAGGCTGCTCGGTCGTCCATTGATCCAGGCTTTGCTGCGACCGGTGGCAAAAATTACCCGGCGTAAATGGATTTCACCTGATTCATCATCCAGCTCATGTTCTTTTAACCACGCGGCTTCAGGACTATGTTCCTGATAGCTAAAGCTTGCAGTCACATCGGCTTTTTCGGAACCATAACGCACATAATTGGTATCGGTTCGCTCACCCAGACAGGCAGACAAGGCATCTAACAAGAGGGATTTACCTGCACCAGTTTCACCGGTTAAAACGTTAAAACCTTTATCAATATCAATAGCAAGGTGCTCAGCTAAAGCAAAATTGATCAGAGTTAAATGTGTCAGCATAAACGCATCCGGGCTGCGAAAAGTTTGAGTGAAATAGCCTGATGTTGGATTGGGGTCACAACACGGCTGTGATTATAAATCAGGATGAATCAATTTCATTCTATCTTAAATTTTAGCGATTCATATATGCTTATTTCACTGTATTTTCGAAAGAAGCTGACTCAAAAGCCGGCAAATTCACTGCTTGTTTTCATAGTTTTGACATTGTCAAAGTTTAAGCTAGAAACCAAATCTGGCGGGCTGAATATACCATCAAGCCAGTAAACAAGCGGCCTGAATACCCCTTTCGCAACAGGCATTCAGGCGAGATAGAATATTTCACCGCTGCCGACAAACTTCGATTGATTAGTTGAGAGTGCACATTTAAACTACAGCAATCAAAATATTACAAAATGCTTTATCTGGAGAAATCGCATGTCAGCTCAGTTTGATCATGTATCTGTACTTAAAAAATCAAATGTATATTTCGGCGGTTTATGTATCAGCCATATTGTTCAATTTGAAGATGGCACCAAAAAGACTTTGGGGGTCATTTTACCATCAGAAAATGCCTTAACCTTTGAAACGCATGTGCCTGAGCGCATGGAAATTGTTTCAGGTGAATGTCGTGTTCAGATCGGAGATAGCGAAGAAAGTGAGCTGTTCCGTGCAGGCCAGTCCTTCTATGTGCCGGGTAATAGCCGTTTTAAAATCGAAACCGATGATGTGCTGGACTATGTCTGCCATTTTGAAGGTTAAGTACAGCGCAAGATCAGTGCAAACCGGGCAAGAAATTTCAGTGCGAATCGGTTAAACTAATCATTCTATAGAAATCCTGTGAAGTCAGCTTTACGGGATTTTTCTTTTATATATAAATTTAATTTAGAGGTCGTTCATGGCAAAACCTGAATATTTTTATGGCGTACATTCAGTGGAGTCATTGTTAGAGCTTGAGCCTGAACGTGTCTTGACATTATTCACTCTCAAAGGACGCGATGATCAGCGTTTAAAACGTGTACTGGAACTGGCTGAGCCGTTTGGCATCAGTGTGCAGCAAGCCAGCCGTGACAAACTGGAAAAATTGGCCGGTCAACCCTTTCATCAGGGTGTCGTAGCAGCCGTTCGTGCTCATCCGGTCTTGAATGAAAAAGATCTTGAGACATTATTGAGCGCAAATCCGCAAGCCTTGTTATTGGCCCTTGATCATATTACCGATCCACACAACCTCGGCGCATGTGTACGTACTGCCGCCGCGATGGGGGTTGAGGCGGTGATTGCACCACGTGATCGTTCTGCAAGCTTGACTCCGACTGCACGTAAAGTGGCTGCTGGTGGTGCTGACAAAGTCAAATTTATTCAGGTGACTAATCTGGCGCGTACCTTGGGGCAAATCAAAGAAGACTTTAATGTGCGAGTCGTTGGTACCATGCTGGATGAAAAAGCGCTGCCGATTCAGGAGTTTGATTTCACCGGTACTGGTGTCTGTGTGGTGATGGGTGCGGAAGATACCGGTCTACGTCCAATTACACAAAGCCAATGCGATCAGACGGTGTATATCCCGATGGCGGGTAATCTACAAAGCCTGAATGTCAGTGTTGCAACAGGTATGGCACTGTATGAAGCTTGCCGCCAGCGTAACCTGTAATTGATGATGGCATTGTCAGATCGTACACAAGGTTATGTCTTTCTACTGACGACTATGTGTATCTGGGGCGGTTTTACTTTAACCGCCCGTCTGAATGCGCTTTGGAACATCAGTGCCTGGGATATCGTGGCTCTGCGGTTTTCTCTGGCTTTTCTGATTCTGATGCCGATCTTGCTCTATCGCAAGGAGGCGGCTTTTTTACTGAAAAAAGAACCCTTTATTCTGGCCATGATTGGCGGAGTAATTTACTGTCTGTTTGCCTATAGCGCCTTTCATTATGCGCCTACCGCCCATGCCGCGATTTTCTTGAATGGCTGTATTCCGATTTGTACTGCAATCATGGCTTTTTTCCTGATGGGGCAGGCTTTTGATAAGCATACCTGGGCCAGCCTGATTATTATGATTGCGGTGCTCTGTATCATGAGTCTGTTGATGTATCAGGAAACCGGGGTGGCATTCGGGGCAGGGGATGGGCTGTTTTTTATCAGTGCAATACTCTGGGCAATTTTTACCGTGTTATTGCGGAAATATCAGTTAACTGCATGGCAGGCAATGAGCGGTGTCGCGATCTGGTCAGCAGTGGTTTACGTACCTGTTTATCTGCTGTTTTTACCCAAAAATTTGAGTGTGCCAGAACCCCAGCATTTATTGTTTCAAACCATCTTTCATGGGGTTTTTGTGGTAATTATTGCCACTTTAAGCTATGTCGAAGCAATCAAGCGTCTCGGTGCATTTAAAGCCGGTAGCATTACCAATCTTGCACCATTTATTGCTGCGATTCTGGCGGTGCCTTTATTAAATGAAGCGCTGAGCCTGGCGATGATCTGTGGCTTGGTGGGGATGGCAATTGGGGCCTTACAGCCTTGGCGCTGGATTGGCCGTAAAGATAGTTTAGAAGCACAACTTGCAGCACAGAAAAAGCAGTCTTAATCGGACTGCTTTTTTTATACCTCAGGCAGCTGCCATGTTTAAATATTTTTCATGCAATGGGCGGAGATGGGCATAAAGATGATCCAGATGACCATCATTCAGCACAATATCATCAGCCATGGCCTGTTTCTGTTCACGTGACATTTGTGCGGCAATAATGTTTCGGATTTGCTCAATATTTTGACCATCACGTTGTGAGGCACGTTCAATTTGCAATTCGATTGTGGCATCAATCAGTAAGCGATGCTGAGTGAGCTCATGTTGATTGGTCTCAAACAGGAGCGGTGAAACCAGAATGGCATAGGAACTTTGCGCAGCATCTAACTGCTGAATAATCGAAGTGCGAATTGCTGGATGAGTAATATTTTCCAGGGTTTTACGTGCTTCAGGAGACTGGAAAATATATTCGCGCAAGGCACGACGATTCAGTGAACCATCTTCAAGCAGTACCCAATCCCCAAAAGCCTGCTGAATCTGGGCGAGTGCAGGCTGGCCAATCTCGACCACTTCACGCGCCACCACATCGGCATCCACAACGACAATGCCTTGTGCTTCAAACCATTGACTGGCCGCAGACTTGCCACTACCAATCCCGCCGGTTAATCCGAGTATAAATTTCACTTTATTGACCTAAATACACTTTCATAATCTGCTCGCCCCACAGAAAAGCAATCCAGCCGGCAATCGCGATATAGGGACCAAAGGCAAAAGGCTGATTTTCCTTACGGACTTTCAGCAGGATAATCCCGATAATCGCACCCACTAAAGAAGAAAGGAGCACAATTAATGGTAATAGCAAAGGCCCCATCCAGGCACCCAAGGCGGCAAGCAATTTAAAATCGCCATAGCCCATACCTTCCTTGCCAGTGACAATTTTAAAGACATAATACACCACCCACAAACACAGGAAGCCAATGATATAGCCCCAGATGGCAGAACTCGGTGAGGTATAGAGGGCATAACTATTGACGCCCAGACCCAGCGCGGCCAGGGGTAGGGTATAACGGTCCGGCAATAACTGGGTGTCAAAATCAATAAAGGTCAGTGCAATTAAGACATAAGTCAGAATCAGGCCAAATAACATCTGGACAGTCGGACCAAAAACAGCCACCACCATCAGCGCACAGGCCGCGGTCAGAAGCTCAATAAATGGATAGCGGATACTGATGGGATTTTGACAGTTGCCGCACTTGCCGCGTAAGACCAGCCAGCTGATGACGGGAATATTCTGGTACCAGCGGATTGGCTGATGACATTTGGGGCAAGTCGAATCGGGTTTGCTTAAACTTAATTTGGTCTCATCAATAATTGGCTGTTCCGGATGCAGGAACATTTGGCAATCGGTACGCCATTCCTGCTCCATCATCTTGGGAGTGCGATAAATCACCACATTTAAGAAACTACCAATGCAGAGACTAAAAAGCCCAACTGCGCTATACAGCGCTGTTGGGTTTTGAATGAAATATTGAATAAGATCTTGCATTAAACCACAGAACCCATTTGGAAGATTGGAAGGTACATGGCAATCACTAGACCACCGACAAGTACACCGAGAACAGCCATGATCAAGGGCTCCATCATGGAAGTGAGGCCGTCTACGGCATTGTCGACTTCATTTTCATAATGGGTAGCAACTTTATCCAGCATGGCATCTAACGCACCGGATTCCTCACCAATGGCGACCATTTGCACGGCCATAGATGGAAACTTGTTGGTCACCCGCATGGCAAACTGTAATTGCTGACCAGTGGCAACATCTTCGCGGATTTTCATGACGGCATCTTCATACACCACGTTATTGGTTGCGCCAGCAGTGGATTCCAGTGCATCAATCAAGGGTACACCGGCTGCAAAAGTGGTGGCCAAGGTACGGCTATAACGGGCAATAATCGCTTTATACACCAGATCACCGAAAATCGGTGCTTTAAGTGCTGCTTTATCCAGAAAATCGCGGAATTTTTTACTGCGTTTTTTTGCTTCCAGAAAAGCCGTAATGATGGCCCCAATGGCAATAATGAGCAGGAACCAATATTTTTGCATCCATTCCGACATATTGACTACCATTTTGGTAAAAGCCGGTAAGTCAGCACCAAATGAAGAGAATAAATCCTGGAAAACCGGGACCACTTTTACCATTAGAATAATCGTGACAATCAGCGCGACCACGACCACCGCAGCCGGGTACTTCATGGCTTTTTTAATTTTTTGCTTGAGCAGTTCACTTTTTTCCTTGTAGATCGCAACCCGATCCAGCATGGTTTCTAGCGCACCGGATTGTTCACCCGATTCGACCAGTGAACAAAATAGTTTATCGAAGTATTGCGGGTATTTACGCAGTGCACCGGCAAAGGTATTACCACCTTCCACCTCACCTTTAATCCCCAGAACGACTTCACGCATGGCTGGATTCTCCAGACCCTCTGCAACAATTTCAAAGCCTTGTACTAAAGGTACGCCGGCTTTCATCATGGTCGCGAGCTGTCGAGTAAAAATCGTAATATCCAGTGTGCTGACACGTTTTTTCATTAAGCCTTCGAGAATGTTTTTTTTCTTTTCCCGAATGGTCTTGATGCTGATGCCCTGTTTTCTGAGCGTCACTTTGGCCAGTGCCATGTTGCGCGCCGGCAATTCCCCCTTGATCTTTGCCCCTTTACGATCAATTCCTTCATAGCTGAAGATCGGCATCATCTGGCCTTTCTTTACTGCTGCCATACCTTTATCCTTATTTTAGATCAGCGCACGATCATTCGCTGGTGACACGATTGACTTCCTGTAAAGAAGTCACCCCCTGCATCACCTTGATTAAACCTGATCGGCGTAAATTGTTAAAACCTGCACGGGCAGAAGCATCGGCAATTTCAAGTGCATTGCCATCTTCCATAATAATTCTAGAAATTTCAGGCGTCACTTTCATGACTTCATAAACACCTACACGACCCTTATAGCCTTCGCGACATTCATTGCAACCTACCGGCTCATAGATCTGGAACTCTGGTTGCTGGAGATCTGCTTCGGTAAAACCCATTTCCAATAAACTCTGCTGTGGAATGTCGGCAGGTTTTTTACATTGTGAACACAGGCGACGTGCCAGTCGTTGTGCAATAACCAGATTCACTGAAGTGGCAATATTAAAAGACGGCACGCCCATATTGCGTAAACGGGTCAGGGTCTCAGGCGCACTGTTGGTATGCAGCGTTGACATCACCATATGACCGGTCTGTGCCGCTTTAATGGCAATTTCTGCAGTTTCCAGATCCCGGATCTCACCGACCATCACGATATCTGGATCTTGGCGTAAGAATGACTTCAAGGCAGCAGAGAAGGTCAGGCCGACTTTATTGTTGACGTTGACCTGGTTAATTCCTTGCAGGTTGATCTCGACCGGATCTTCCGCGGTGGAAATATTGGTATCTTCACGATTCAGGATGTTCAAACCGGTATAAAGTGAAACCGTTTTACCAGAACCCGTTGGCCCGGTAATCAGCAGCATGCCTTGCGGTTTATCCAGCGCCTGCATAAACAGTTCTTTTTGTTCCGGTTCATAACCGAGTGCATCGATCCCCAGCATCGCGCTAGATGGATCTAGAATACGCAGTACCAGTTTTTCGCCAAACAGGGTCGGTAATGAGTTGACACGGAAATCAATGGCTTTGTTCTTTGAGAGTTTCAGCTTGATACGGCCATCCTGAGGAACACGTTTTTCAGAAATGTCCATTTGCGACATGACTTTTAAACGTGAAGACAGGCGGGTTGCCAACTGCAGCGGCGGTGTTGCAATTTGGCGTAATACCCCATCGACCCGATAACGAACCCGGTAGATTTTTTCATAAGGTTCAAAATGCAGATCCGAAGCACCCATACGAATCGCATCGATTAATAATTTATTGATATATTTGACAATCGGTGCTTCTTCTTCACCTTTGTCTTTTTCATCTTCTTCTTTACTCGGATCAGATGAATCGAAATCTACATCCAGATCAAAGTCTTCATCAAACTCAAAAGTGCTTTCTTCGGTAAAATTCTGCTCGATCAGTTTTTCCAGTTTATTGTGTTCAACAATAATGGTTTCAATATTGAGCTTGGTTGAAAAGCGAACGGCATCAATCGCTTCAATATTGGTCGGATTACTGATGGCAATATATAAAATACTGGAATTTTTAAAAATTGGCAGGATGCGATGCTTGGTAATCAGCTTCTCATCAATGATATCCCGCAAAATTTGCGCAGGATCATAGGCACTGATATCAAACAGCGGCTCACCAAATTCGACTGAAATCGTTTCAGCAATAACGGTTGGGGAGAGCTGTTGCTGGTTAATCAGCTCCGCCACAATATCTATTTTTTCTTGCTTGGCATGTGCCAAAGCACTGCGCATATCTTCAGCCGAGATGACGCCTTCCTCGACCAAACGACGAATAAATCCGGTAAATCTTGGCGACCCCTGTAATGCTGTCATGCTATAAATGCCTATAAATCAAATTTTTTTAATTGCTATATTAAAATTATACGTTTGTTACGTAAAAATACCATAGCTAAGAGTGCTGCTACCTTCCTCATATCCAGTAAAACTTTGAACTGGTTAGAAGAAGTTCCCATTTTTTTAAGTGATAACAAAAAACAACCATTTTGAATAGTCTAAACCTAGAATAAGTGATAAGAAAACTATTCTTTAAATTTTCCAATTCCGTGTAGAATGTGCCCAATTCGAAATATGTAAATAAAATAGGTTAATTATGTCAGTTTCGACGATTACCCCTTGGGTAATAGGTAACTGGAAAATGAATCCGCTGCAGGCAGATGCATTAACACTGGTGCACGGTATTAAAAATTTACTGGAAACTGCACCAATCGCCGCAGATAAATGTCATATCGGTGTAGCCCCGATTGCTCTTGCCCTGACCCAGATTCAGGCGGAACTGTCATCTGCGACTCGTCCTGTTTACACTGTAGCACAAGATGTTTCACGTATTTCAGGAACGGGTGCTTATACCGGTGAAGTGAGCGCTGAATTATTGCAAGACAGCCAGATTCATTATGTACTGATTGGTCATTCTGAGCGTCGTGAAGTTTTCGCAGAAAACGCAGAAGTTCTGAATGCCAAAATCAAGCATGCATTAACTGCCGGTTTAACGGTGATTTACTGCGTGGGTGAAAGCCTGGAACAACGTGAAGCAGGGCAGGCTGAAGCGGTCGTATTGCAACAGATTTGTGATATTGCAGCGGTAGTGGACGCTGAGCAATGGAAAAATATCGTGATTGCTTATGAGCCGATCTGGGCAATTGGTACCGGTAAAACCGCCTCTCCTGAAGATGCACAAGCCATGCATGCACAAATCCGTCAAGGTTTGAGCCAGATCACCGGCTATGGTGCAACCATGGCGATTTTATATGGTGGTAGTGTCAAGCCGGAAAATGCAGTAGAGTTAGCAGCCTGCCCGGATATCAATGGAGCACTGGTCGGTGGTGCATCACTCAATGCTGAGTCGTTCCATAAAATTGCTCACGCATTTGCAAATACACAATAATTAGGAGTTCAGCATGCAAACTTTTGTGCTGGTAGTACATATTATCTTAGCTGTTTTGATGATTGTCTTGATTTTGGTTCAGCATGGTAAAGGTGCAGATGCTGGTGCCTCTTTCGGTGGCGGTGGTGCGGCGACAGTATTCGGGGCATCGGGTTCCGGCAATTTTATGACCCGTTTGACTGCCATTTTAACGGCGCTATTTTTTGTGACCAGTTTGACTCTGGCTGTTTTGGCCAAGAAAGACAGCACAAATGCCTATAGTTTGGGAACGGTTCAATCTGCGCCGACCATGCCTGTGCAATCGAATGAAACTTCACCAACTGCACCAGAAACGACCGAATAGTTTTAATTAGTCCTTTCTTTTTTCCAGTGATGCGACTAGAATGCGTCACAGCTGCGGTGGTGGTGGAATTGGTAGACACGCTACCTTGAGGTGGTAGTGCTTTCGGGCGTGGGGGTTCAAGTCCCCCCTTCCGCACCAACTTATAATCCAGAAATTTAAGTTGGTGTATGCAGCTGAAAAAACTTCTGTTGATGCGGGATGGAGCAGTCTGGTAGCTCGTCGGGCTCATAACCCGAAGGTCGTTGGTTCAAATCCAGCTCCCGCTACCAATCAATCCTTTTTAAAGACGCAAACTTTTAAGAGGCAGTTTAATAAGTTATTAAGCTGAGAAATATAATTTGCATGTTGTTGCGGGATGGAGCAGTCTGGTAGCTCGTCGGGCTCATAACCCGAAGGTCGTTGGTTCAAATCCAGCTCCCGCTACCAATCTTTTAAAGATGCAAACTTTAAAAGCAGTTTAAGTTTTTTTAAGCTGAATGTTATTTGTACGCTGATGCGGGATGGAGCAGTCTGGTAGCTCGTCGGGCTCATAACCCGAAGGTCGTTGGTTCAAATCCAGCTCCCGCTACCATTTAAATGGTTTGGTAAATGTTATTTATGGATTTAGTTGATTGCTTGTCGGGCTCAACTCTCTATAAACTGGCGAAGGTTGTTGGTTTACATCTAGCACCCACTACCATTTTTTCAGTCACAGATGACAAATATGCAGAATGATGCAGTTTTGATTGAAAAGCTCTCATCTTTTGTATATAATTTTTGCACGTTGATGCGGGATGGAGCAGTCTGGTAGCTCGTCGGGCTCATAACCCGAAGGTCGTTGGTTCAAATCCAGCTCCCGCTACCAAGTTTCTAAAAAGAGGCTCACAACAAGGTGGGCCTTTTTGCACAGTGGGATTTGAAAAAAATCGCTATTGTGCTTAATTGGGGCGATTTACGCCCTTTTTTATTGGCTATCGTGTAGTGTCGACATTATTTGGTCACGTCTCCATGTTTCACTACTACTATAGTTTGTATTGGTTTGTAGTGGTCAAATAGATCATAAAATCGCACCAGATGACGAGAGTAAATGAAGCTATCAAATAAAACTCAAGCACTTCAGGACTTGATTGCACCGGCAGTTGAAGCCTGTAATGTAAACCTTTGGGGGATTGAGTTCCTGCCACAGGGTAAACGTTCGTTATTACGTATCTACATCGATAAACCGGTCGATGCAAGCGCTGAACCGGCCGTTAATGAAGACGGTGAAGAGGAACAGGGGCGTGGTATTGGTGTTCAGGATTGTGTGCGTGTAACGCAGCAAGTCGGCGCCATGCTGGATGTTCATGATCCGATCTCGGGTGAATATTCACTTGAAGTGTCTTCTCCAGGCTGGGATCGTCCATTCTTCCAGCTCGAACAGATGTCAGGCTATATTGGTCATAGCGTAGCATTACGTCTGATTAGTGCAGTAGATAACCGTCGTAAATTCCAGGCCAAACTGGTTGCAGTCGACCTAGACAATGAAATGATTCAAGTTGAAGTAGAAAAGCAACAGGTATTGGAGATCGACAGTCACAATATCGATAAAGCAAATTTGGTCTTCCAAGATTAATTGAATAAATAAAAATTTAACGAATAGGTGACGTATGGCACGTGAAATTCTGACCGTCGTTGAAACGGTTAGTAACGAAAAGGGTGTACCTCGTGAAGCAATTTTCGAAGCGCTTGAGCAAGCTTTAGTTGCGGCGACCAAGAAAAAATTCTACGAAGGAACTCGCTCTGAAGAAGCACGTTTACGTGTGGAAATTGATCGCAAAACAGGTGACTACCGTACTTTTCGTCAGTGGGAAGTAGTCGCTGACGAAGATCATGAAATGCCAGCGTGTCAGGATGCGATTTCTGATCTTGATCCTGCACAATGGTCAATTGGTGATATTCGTGAACTCGAAGTAGAGTCGATTGATTTCGGTCGTATTGCAGCACAAATTGCCAAGCAAGTGATTGTACAGAAGATCCGTGAAGCAGAACGCGCACTTGTGGCCGATGCTTACGAATCTAAAGTCGGCGAGCTGATCTATGGTGAAGTGAAGAAACAAACCAAAGATGGCTTTATCATTGACTTGGGTGATAATGCTGAAGCATACCTTGCGCGTGAAGAAATGATTCCGAAAGAAATCCTTCGTCCGAAGCAACGTATGAATGCGATTCTGTTCAATGTGAACCGTGAAGGTCGTGGTGCGCAACTCCAGTTGTCACGTGCCAAGCCGGATATGCTGATCGCATTGATGAAGAAAGAGATCCCTGAGATTTCTGAAGAAATTATTGAAATTAAAGCAGCAGCTCGTCAACCGGGTGTGCGTGCTAAAATTGCAGTAAAAACAAATGATCACCGTATTGATCCGGTTGGTGCATGTATTGGTATGCGTGGTACACGTATCCAGGCTGTTCAACAAGAATTGAACGGTGAGCGTATCGATGTCGTGGTATGGTCTGACGATCCTGCCCAGTACATCGCCAGCGCACTGGAACCAGCAGATGTATCGAGTATTGTCATCGATGAAGATGCCCGTACTGCAGACATCATCTTTGCAACGAGTGATCAATTGGCTCGTGCGATTGGTTCACAAGGTCAGAACGTTCGTCTGGCATCAGAATTGACTGGCTACAAGCTGGACATGATGCTGGAAGAGGAATACTACGCCCGTCAACAAAACGAAGCGCAACAGTATCTGGACATGTTTGTAACACGTCTGGATATCGCGGAAGATTTGGCGATGGCACTGGTAGAAATGGGCTTCACCTCGCTTGAAGAAATTGCTTATGTCCCTGCAGAAACGTTTGATGAAATCGAACTTGATGCTGAACTGGTTGAATTATTGCAAAGCCGTGCGAAAGAAATTGCACTTGCTGATGCATTACAACAGCAAGAAAATATACAAGCGCCAAGTGAAGAACTTGTTGCAATGGAAGGCATGACAGCAGAGATCGCGCAAGCTCTAGCAGCTCGTGGTGTGGTAACAGTTGACGATTTGGCAGATCAGGCGACCGACGATATCGAAGATATTGAAGGTTTGGGTGCTGAGAAAGCCGGTCAACTCATTATGAAAGCGCGCGAATCATGGTTTAACTAGGAGGTAGTATATGACGGACAAGTCGATTAAAGAGTTAGCCCTCAGCGTGGGTCGTCCAGTTGAGAAGCTCCTAGAGCAGGTTCGTGAGGCAGGTTTACCACAGCGTAAAGCTGACGATATTATTACCACCGAACAACAAGATAGCTTGATGAGCCATGTGAAGAAATCACAAGGTTCAGAAAGCCAAGCAGGGCAAATCACGTTGAAACGTAAAACAACCAGTACTGCAAAAGTTGCGAGTACTTCAGGTAAGGCGAAAACGATTAATGTAGAAGTTCGCAAGAAGCATACATTTGTTAAGCCTGATCCAGAACAGATCAAAGCAGAAGCATTGGCGAAAGCCAAGGCTGAACAACAGGCCAAAGCTGCGCCTGAGCAGAATACAGCACAAGCTGCTTCTTCTGCTGAAGCTCCGAAAACTGGCGTAAATAACGCGAGTAAAGCTCTAGAAGCGATGCGTGCTGCTGCAAAACAAACCAGCGACAAGCAAGAAGTTTCTAAAGCGGCAGTCGTGGTAAAACGCAAATCGACCAACAAGCCGATTGTAAAACAGGTTGTTAAACAAACTGAAACGGCTGAACAGAAAAAAGCACGTGAAGCTCAGGCAGCGCAATTAAAAGCGACTGAAGAAGCAGCACGTCGTAAAGCGGCTGAAGAAGCGCAGCAACGTACGCTTGAACAAATGCGTCAGATGGCGTCTAAGTACACCGCTGAAGATACAACAGCAACGATTCGTGTCGTAGATGATTCTCCGCTTGCTGCCGGTCTGGTAGGTCAGGCATATGAAGACTCATTTGCCAAAGAAGACCGCGAGATCAAACGTGGTACCAATACCCCAGCTGCACGTGCACCGAAAAAAGGTGGACGTCGTGGTCAGGAAGAACAGAGCTTCAGCAAACAGCCTAAACGCGGTTTGAAAACCAGCCAGGGCAATAAGCACGGCTTCGAAAAACCTGTGAAGAAACAGGTTTACGATGTTGAAATTGGTGAAACCATTGTTGTGGCTGACCTGGCTGCGAAAATGGCGATCAAGGTTCGTGAAGTTATTAAATCTCTCATGAAAATGGGTGAGCTGGTTACTCAGAACCAAGCCATTGATCAGGAAATTGCAGCGTTAATCGTAGAAGAAATGGGTCATAACCCGGTATTGGTTTCTGATACGCAAGCTGAAGATAACTTGCTTGAAGCAGCTGAAGAAGCACGTGGTGCACAAACAACGCGCGCACCAGTGGTTACCATCATGGGCCATGTTGACCATGGTAAAACATCGCTTCTTGACCGTATCCGCCGTGCCAAAGTGGCGCAAGGCGAAGCAGGCGGTATTACCCAGCATATCGGTGCTTACCACGTTACAACCGACAAAGGTATTATTACCTTCCTTGATACTCCGGGACACGCAGCGTTTACTGCAATGCGTTCACGTGGTGCCAAAGCAACGGATATCGTGGTACTGGTTGTTGCAGCAGATGATGGTGTTATGCCACAAACTGCAGAAGCAATCGACCATGCACGTGCTGCAGGTACACCAATCATTGTTGCAATCAACAAGATGGATAAAGAATCTGCTGATCCAGATCGCGTATTGAACGAATTGACCACCAAACAGATCGTACCTGAACAATGGGGCGGTGATGTACCGGTTGCCATGGTTTCGGCGCATTCTGGTCAAGGTATCGATGAACTTCTAGACCTGATTTCGATCCAGGCTGAATTGCTTGAATTGAAAGCATCGGAAGAAGGTGCTGCACAAGGTGTGGTGATTGAAGCACGTGTAGACAACAGCCGTGGTGCGGTCACGTCTATTCTGGTTCAAAACGGTACCTTGAAAGTGGGTGACCTGGTTCTTGCTGGTTCATCTTATGGTCGCGTTCGTGCAATGACCGATGAAAATGGTCAGCGTATCAAATCTGCAGGTCCTTCAATTCCAGTGGAAATTTTGGGTCTTCCAGAAGCGCCAATGGCAGGTGACGAAGTTCTTGTTGTTAGCGATGAGAAAAAAGCACGTGAAGTTGCCGATGCACGTATGGATCGTGAACGTCAAAAACGTCTTGAGCGTCAATCTGCAATGCGTCTTGAAAACATCATGGCGTCTATGGGCAAGAAAGATGTGCCTATCGTGAACGTGGTGCTGAAAACTGACGTACGCGGTACACTGGAAGCCTTGCATGTTGCACTTGCTGAACTTGCAACGGATGAAGTGAAAGTACGTATTATTGGTTCGGGCGTTGGTGCAATCACCGAGTCTGACGTAACACTGGCTGAATCTTCAGAAGCAGTTCTACTTGGCTTTAACGTTCGTGCGGACAACACTGCGCGTCAAAAAGCCGATGCAGACAGCATCGACATTCGTTACTACTCAATTATCTATCAATTGATTGATGATGTGAAAGCAGCAATGAGTGGTAAGCTGGCACCTGAACATCGTGAAACGATTCTGGGTGTTGCACAAGTACGTGAAGTATTCCACTCAAGTAAATTCGGTGCGGCTGCGGGCTGTATGGTTCTTGAAGGCGTATTGCATCGTAACAAACCGATTCGCGTACTCCGTGATGACGTGGTGGTATTCCAGGGCGAGCTTGAATCTCTTCGTCGCTATAAAGAAGTGGTTGAAGAAGTTCGTGCCGGTATGGAATGTGGTCTTGCGGTGAAAGGTTATAAAGACATCAAAGCACTGGATAAGATCGAAGTGTACGATGTTCAACTGATTAAACGGAGTCTTTAATGGCGGGTAGTCAACGTCTGAAGCGTATGGCGGATACAGTACAACGCGAGTTGTCAGAACTGATCCGTCAGGAGCTGAAAGATCCACGCTTAGGTGGTCTGGTGACCATCTCTGCCGTGAAGGTGAGCCCGGACTTGGGATATGCGGAAGTTTATGTCACTGTTATGGGACGTGAGCTGGGCGATGAACAAAGTGAAGCGGCGAATAAAGAAACTTTAGAGGTGTTAAACAAAGCCTCTGGTTTCCTGCGTCACGAACTGAGCCGTCGTATCAAAACCCGTATTACACCTCGTCTACGTTTCCATTACGACAAGACCAATGCCTATGGTAACTATATGTTTGGTCTAATTGCTGAAGCTGTGAAGGATTTACCTGAAGCTGAAGCAAAAAAAGATGATGAATAAGTCTTAGGACAATAAAAAAGCCACCTTCGGGTGGCTTTTTTATAGCTGGCTTTATTGAAACTTTAAACATTAGAAGTGAATCGACCTATCTAAAAATAGTCCAAATCAAGTGAGATCATCATTTTTATGATTCATTTTTTTCTCATAAAAAGCACGGCGACGTGAACGTTGCCAAGGCAGGGGACGCTCCAGTGTTTCTGGAACCTCACCACTTAGCGAGCGTAAACGTAAATGCAATGCTGCCTGCGCCATCAGATTGGCCGATACGGGTGCAGTGATAAAAGCAAACAGGGTAATCAGCACTTCAGCAAAACCGAAACGGCCGTACATGGCAGAAAAAATAATCGCGGCAATCAGAAAACTGCCCAAGCCCAAGGTACTGGATTTGGTCGGTGCATGCAGCCGCATAAACAGATCGGGCAGGCGCACCATCCCGATCCCACCGACCAGCATGAAGAAAGCACCAATCAATAAAAAAATCGAAACTAGTATTTCTAAAATTAACGGCATTTAAAAACTCCTAGTCGATGACATGGCCAGTGGTGAAATAACGCGCCAAAGCTGCTGTAGAGACAAAGCCGAGCATCGCCACCAGTAAGGCCTCTTCAAACAGAAAAGTGCTGCTCCAGTAAATTCCCAAAATGACAATCAGACAGGTGGCATTCAGGAACAGGGTATCGAGTGCCAAGAGGCGGTCAACGATAGAAGGGCCGGTAATGAGTCGGATCAGGCAGAGTAACATCGAGACAGTGACTGCACCCAGGCAAATCATTAATGCATAAGGCAGAATCGTCATATTTTTTCTCCTGTCTGTGCGCTGAAAATTTTAAGCAAGGGCTGTTCATAACGTTGTTTGATCAGCTCGATTTCAGCTGCTTCATCATCCGTGCTTAAAGCATGCACCAGAATATCACCACGATCCTGATCAATACCGGCAGTGACTGTGCCCGGTGTAGTGGTAATAATCATGGCCAGTAAGGTGTTGACTTCTTCATGCTCGGTTTCCAGAGGCACACGGAACCATTTGGGATGTAGATTTTTGGTCGGCCCCAAGACCAGTTTTGCAACTTTAAGATTGGCCACCACAATGTCCCAGACCACGACAAAGAACAGACGCAGCGCAGGCCGCCACTGGATATTCGGGGTATAGTCAATAAACGGCGCGACCATTTTGGGAATGACAATCGCCAGAAGCAGGGCCACCAGCAAGGTTCCGGCTTCTGTGCTATGTGACAGCAAAGTCCAGCTGAGTCCCACGATTACAGAAACCAACGGGTGCGGGAACCAACGTTGCAGGAATGATTCAGCCATTAAGGTCCCTCCGCCGGTTTAAGTTGATTATCATCATGTTGGGTTTGTTCAATATGCTGCTGGTCAATCTGACGTTGTTTGAATTCAGAAATATTTTCACCTTCCAAAGTGGCTTCTGAAATCATATAAGGAATCAGATGTGCATTTGGATCTACCACCTCGCCACCATATTTGGTTTCTGGCAAATAACTTGGATCAAAGGGTTGCACACTAATAAATTGACCTTCTGCATCACGTTTTAACAGGGCAGCTTCATAGACCGGATTGTTTTTAATCTGTTCTGCCGTCTGATAGTTATATTGATAGATCGGTCCAGCAAATACAACATAAGCTGTTAAGCCGGCAAGTAGCAAATAGATCGTGTGATCATTACGTGCAGGTGCCTTACTGGGTAAAGCTTCATATTTGTGGAAATCGTCAGAATTCAAATCATCTTCAGGTTTGGTCGAGCGCCAGAACAGCATAAAGCCGACTCGAGTAAAAGCCAGAATACTGAGGAAACTCACCAGCAGAATGGTCAGGATAATGATCATCTGATGCTCTGAATTGGCAGAAGCCTGCAAAATAAAGACTTTGCCAAAGAAGCCGCTTAACGGTGGCAGACCGGCCATCATCAAGGCAATGATGAAATAGACAATCGAAACCAGCTTGTTCTGTTTCATCAGCGGTGCGATTTTAAAATGATCTTTGAACTCACCGCGCTGTGAGGTAATCCAGCCAGACAGGATATAAAATGCCGCAGCAATCAGGGTACTGTGTACCATATAGTATAGGGCGCCGGCCCAGGCTGCCGTCGTATTCATGCCAATGGCCACCAGAATCGTACCGACTGAAGACAGCACCATAAAGCCGACAAAACGGCGCAGGCGTTCTGTACCAATCGCACAAATGACACCATAGACTGAAGTAATCAGACCGATCACCAGTAGACAGTTCATCAGAATCTGATGGCTGTATTCATCATCAAAAACAGTTCCATTGATTCGCAAAATCGCATAGATCCCGACTTTGGTCATGATGGTAAAGAGTGCGGCAACAGGGGTGGTGGCTACGGCATAGGTTTTGGGTAACCAGAAGCCCACCGGCAGCATTGCCGCCTTAATCCCGAAGACCACGAATAGCATGAGTCCACCGGCAACGGCCAGTTTATGCTGATCTGCTGCCAAGGTAGGCATTAAGCGCGCCACATCGGCCATGTTCAGACTGCCGACACTGCCATAAATCATGCCGAGTCCAATCAGGAACAGCGCAGAAGCCAGCAGGTTAATGGTGACGTAATGAATTCCCAGCTGGAAACGCGCCTTGCCCTGTCCATGCAATAGCAGCACATAGGACGCCATCAGCAAGATTTCAAAGAATACGAACAGGTTGAATAAGTCACCAGTCAGGAAGGCGCCGGTCAGGCCCATCAGCAGGAAATGCACCATGGTATGGAAATAACGGCCACGGGTATCCCATTCTTTACTGGCATACCAGACCACCGGTACTGCCAGGGCATAGGTCAACACCAGCATCATGGCAGAGAGTTGGTCCAGCACCAGCACGATCCCAAAAGGTGCCGCCCATTCGCCCAGTGTATATACACTGACTTGACCCTGACTGCTGTCAATTAAATAACTGACCGCAATGATCAGACCCAAGATACCCGAGATATGGCTGATACCACGACGCCAAGGCTGACGCCAGTCTGTGGTCAGGGAGCCAGAACCCGGATTGCCTAAAAGTACCAGACTAAAAGCGGTAATGGCCGGTAAAAGAATACTGAAAATTGGCGTATGTTGAGACCAGAAGTGAAGAAGATCAGTCATTAAGGCTCATCCTCACGTGGGTCAATCTGAGGTGTTTCTTCTTTTGAATCAACGTGGTCTGTTCCTGATTCATAACGGCTACGCAGTGCCAGCTGAACAATAAAGGCAGTGGTGGCAAAGCCAATCACGATGGCGGTCAGCACCAGTGCCTGCGGAAGGGGATCGGTGACTCTGGAGGCCTCGGTCAATACGGCAGGCGAATTCATCTGGATCCGCCCCATGGCAAATAAAAACAGGTTGACCGCATAACCAATCATGGCCAAGCCCAGCACCACCGGAAAAGTACGCGCACGCAGAATCAGATAGATTCCGGTGGCGGTGAGTAGACCAATGGCGGAGGCTAATAAAAATTCTAAACTCATCATTCTATTATCCTCTTGGTACTGGGCCAGTCATACTGGAGTGACGTGAATCGCCCAGCACAGAAATCATCAGCATGGTCGCACCGACTACAGTGACATAGACACCGACATCAAACAGCGCCGCCGAAGCCAGATGCATTTCTCCAATCACGGGTGGCGAGACATAAATATGCGCACTGGTCAGGAATGGGCGTGACCAGAACCAGGCTGCAACCCCGGTCAAACCGGCAATGGTTAAACCCACGCCAATCCAGATTTCATAAAGACGACCAGATTTGGCACCCAGCAACTGTTCAGTTTTATCCTGTCCCACCGCAATATATTGAATAATTAAGGCCAGTGAGGTGACTAATCCTGCAATGAATCCACCGCCCGGCAGGTTATGGCCACGCATAAAGATATACAGGCTGACTACCAGAGCTACAGGTAAAATCCATGATGCCGTGATACGTAACATCAAGGGGGAGGGATTAAATCGATAGGTCAAACCTTGGGTCATGGTGGTGCCATGCGCACGCATGCCATCCATAAGGCTAAGCACACCAATCGCGGCAATCCCGAGTACAGTAATTTCGCCGAAGGTATCGAAACCACGGAAGTCGACCAGAATCACATTGACCACATTGGTGCCGCCGCCGAGTGGAATTGACTGCTGCAGGAAGAACCATGAAATAGAATTATGATCACGGGTCATGATCAGCCAGGCGATGGTGGCAATACCGAGACCGCCGCCCAGCGCAATGATCGCATCGCGCCAGCGCCGGGTTGGACTGGATTCATAAGGGGTTAGCTGTGGTAGCAGAGATAAACTCATTAATAACAAGACGGTGGTTACCACATCGACCGTAATTTGGGTCAATGCCAGGTCAGGTGCCGAGAAGCCAATAAAGACCATGGTTACCACCAGACCCACTGCACCACTGATCAGTACCGCTTTAATCCGTTCATGATGGAACCATAGCAGCATCCAGCAGGCAGAAAATAGCAACATCCACAAGACAATGGCCAGGGCAGGGGCGTGGGTCAGCTCACGCGTACCGCTACCGATACCATTGGATAGCAATGGGAAACCAACCAGACCGATGGTAAAGATCACAATCCATAATAAATAGCTTTGTAATTTGCCAGTTTCAGTGGCACGGCGGAAACGACGTGAATTTAACAGCAGATTTTTCAGGAACAGGTCAAACAGGATCCGACCCTGTAAGCGGCCCAGTTTTGGATCCAGATCAATTTCACGTAAGGCACCACCTTTAGCCAGAGAAAAGTAAAATACTGCACCACCGGCCAAAGCAATCACACTCATTAATAATGGCAGATTAAACCCATGCCAGAGGGCCAGATGCGTACCTTCAAAAGCAAAATTTTGAGTCGTTGCCTGCGTGGTACTATTCACGATTTTTTCGACCAAAAGTGCGGGCAATAGACCCACTAAAATACATAAAAATGCCAGTAAAGTGGCGGGTGCACGCATGCCAAATGGTGGCTCATGCGCATTTTTATTCGGGACTTGCTTGCCCAGTGGGCCGTCGAAAAATACCCCATGCACCAGACGAATCGAATAAGTGACTGCAAAAATTCCGGCCAATGTTGCCACAATGGCTGAACCGACCAGCACTGGCCCGCTTAAATTGGCCACCAGCTCAGTAAAGAACATCTCTTTGGAGAGGAAACCATTGGTCAATGGAACACCGGCCATAGAGGCCGCAGTGATCATGGTCAGCGTTGCAGTAAAGGGCAGCAGTTGCCACAGACCGGAAAGCTTACGTAAATCACGGGTGCCAGATTCATGATCGATAATACCGGCAATCATAAACAGGGCCGCTTTAAAGGTCGCGTGGTTAATAATATGGAAAATTGCTGCTGCGACTGCCAGTGGAGAACCAATCCCGAGCAGACACATGATCAGACCCAGATGACTGATGGTTGAATAGGCCAACAGACCTTTCAGATCTTCCTTAAAAATGGCAAAAAAGGCGGCCATGCACAGGGTAAACAGACCGACAAAGGTCACAATATTATGAAACAGTGCCGCACCCGCAAAAATCGGGAGTAAACGTGCGACCAGAAACAGGCCGGCTTTGACCATGGTGGCCGAGTGTAAATAGGCAGAGACCGGTGTCGGTGCTGCCATGGCATTGGGTAACCAGAAATGGAAGGGAAACTGCGCACTCTTGGTAAAGGCACCGAGTAAAATCAGCAACAAAGTGGGAACAAATAGCGCATGTGACTGGATCTGTTCAGTCATCGTCAGGATTTGATCAATCTGATAAGTGCCGGTAATTTGACCCAGCAGGATGAAGCCACCAAGCATGGCCAAGCCACCCATGCCGGTAATGGTCAAGGCCATACGTGAGCCGCGCTGTGCGGCTTCGTAATTGCTCCAATAGCCCACCAGTAAAAATGATGAAATACTGGTAAGTTCCCAGAAAACCAGCAGGATCAGCAAGTTATTCGACAATGAAATTCCGAGCATGGCTGCCATAAACAGCATCAGCAAGAAATAAAGTTTGCTCAGCGAATTTTTAGGATTGAGATAATAATAGGCATAAATATAGATCAGGGTGCCTATGCCATTGATCAGCAAGGCAAACAGCAGGGCCAGAGAATCCAGACGGAAACTGAAATCGATCCCGAGCTGGGGCAGCCAGGACCAGGTCTGAATGATCACGGCACCATCAAAGATGGCAGGCGCCTGACTCAATAATAATAAGAAACTGCTGAGGCTGACACCAATTGCCCCTAAAGCCGTTACCCCGCGCGAAAATTGCTTCAGCCACGAGACAAGGGTTGTGCCTAATACTAACGGTAACAATATAATAATCGGCAGCACACTCGTATCCATTGTCGTGATTTAGGTTGTGACCAACCTAGGGTGAATCTTCATCTTTCAAGGACTACAGGATTACAAGGAGCAACCCAAACTTCTCAATCTTGAAAGCCAAAAGAATATTCAAAAAGAATATAAAAACAGTTGTATTGCGCAACTTATAAACGATAGCAAATTCCGATTTTACAATGAAATTCGCAAATAAAACCGATCATATTACAGGATAACAACAACATCAACGTTTTTATGTCGAACTTATAAATTATACGCGAGCAGGCTTTTGGCGTGGGGTGGATGCTTAAACAGATCATCCAGAAGTGACCGAAAATTAAGATTAAATTGCAAGCATTGATTGTAAATATGACTAAATGCAGTTTTACAATTGCAAAAAGACAGCACTAAAATGGTCTGGATAAATCTCGATATTCATCGAAACGATCATTACTGTTTTTCAACGTTACTTAGAGCGATTGCGGTAGCGTCGGCTGATCCTGAGCAAGTAAACGTAACAATTCCTGCTGCTGTTCAGGATTCAACTGTTGCTGAATCCGCTGTAATACAGCAAGCGGTGTAGTCGGTTCGGTGACGGTTTCTATTAGCGCTTCTTCGGCAGGAATTGCGTCTGGATCAGTATGTAGACCCATTTCGGCATAGATCTGATCAAACTGGATTTTCATGCTTTCAAGATGAATTGGATGCAACTGTTTATTTTCGAGTCTTAAGCACTGAAAGGCCTGTGCATGTTCCAGTAACTCAGGTCGGTTGCCGGTGGCAATAATTTGCAAGTTAGGAAATGCCTGATGCAGACGTGGCAGAATCTCTGCTGCCAGATCCTGATCCAGCTGATGATCAATGGCATCAATCAACAACACTCCTGTACCTTCCTGACATGGAAATAAACTGTTCGGGTTGAGCAGACAAAGACGCCGTACAATATCGCCCACCAGTGCAATCCAGGTGCGGATGCTATTGGGAAGTTGCTGAAAAGTAAAACTCTTGTCCTGATAGGTCAGCATCAGTTGCAGCTTGGGCTGGTATTTTAACTCAATCTGGCTGATGTCAGGCAATACCTGCGACAGGGCATTTTTTAAGGCCGTTAAATGCGGGGTATGCAGCTGTGCCTGGGCTTTCTCGATCTGCCACGCCAGTTCATCTCCCCGAATATCTTCAGGCTGCTGCAAGGCACGCGCTAAAATCTGATCCATGATCTTGGCGCTTTGCGCATTTTCAATATCACTGACTTCACGCAACCATTCAAAGAAACGGGCAAAGGTCGTAAACGGAATCGCGCCAATGTCGTAAGCATACGCTGTATGGAAAATGGCTGGATTGTTTTTGCTGATCAGATTGACGTCATTGACAAAGCGGTCGGCAGGATAATAGGCAATCAGCGGCAAGCCGAGCAGAGGATCATTGAATCGGGCTTTCTGATAAAGGCCAAGCATGCTGTCCAGTTGTGCAGTTTCTGCTTTGCTAAAGCCGAGTCCCTGACTATTTAAAGTCTTATAGACTTGCCAGGAACAGCTCTGTTGCTGTGCAGCTTCAGTCTGGCTGGATTCTGTAAGCGCTGAAACCTCTTCGGGAAAGCCAACCCGGATATCAATTTTGGATTGCAGCCGGTGTTGCATGATGTCCTGATCAGGCATCACCAGACCGGCAGCCCGGCTATCGCGATAACGCGCTGCAAACCAGGTCAGCGCCTGATAAGCACAGCGTAACAAAGTGGTTTTGCCAGTACCCTGATTGCCCAAAATTAAGGTAAGCGGATATTGTGAATAATCAAGCTGAAGCTGAATCTCTGGAAAATGCAGGGTGTGTTTCAGTTGAAGCGCTTCGATGTGCATAGATCACCTGTACCATGATTTTACATCCATACCTTAACCGACGGCTTGACGAAGCGACTGCGGCATCTTGATCTTCAGTTGTTGAATCAGGTCATAAATGTGATGAATATTTAAGCTTACTTTAGCACGTGTACAGGCCACGTAAAGTAAACGTAGCTCTTCATCACTAATTTTATGATCTTTTTCATTCAGCTTAAACTGATAGTCATCTTCAATATGCACCCGTTCCCACTCCAGACCTTTGGCCTTATGGGCAGTGGAAATAATATAGTCCGCCTGTCCAATCGGGGTGATTTTGGCTAGGGCTTTTTTCAATGGATCGGTGCCATGTTCATCGACCAGTTTAACCAGCGGTTTGATGTCGCTACCTTCATTGGTTTCACAGTATTCATGCACATCATGCCAGGAATTAAACCAAGCCAATTCCGGCACATCGACCACACGTTTGCCCTGTTTCAACATGGCAGCCGCATCGACAAAACGATTCAGTTTGACATGATCGGCTTGCAGGCTGACTTTATCACCACGCACCAGTCCGGCAAGTAACAGTTCCATGGCCCGGGCATTGGTCCGGCATAAAATTGCATCCCGCATTTTGGTATGCGGTTTATTCACGACTTTAGAATCTAACAACGGATTGCCAAGCAAAGGCACGGTTTCATTCAGTGCACCTAAAATGGCATTGGCATTTAACGCGATTTCAGGGCCGAAACGAAACGATGTGGTCAGGCGTGATTCGGGTAAGGGCAGTTGCTGCATGGCATTCACCGCACCGCGCCAAGCATAAATCTGCTGATGCGCATCGCCGACATAAATCACCTGAGTATTCCGCTGTTTCAGCAAAATTCCGAGCATGAGTGGGTCGGCATCCTGCGCTTCATCAAACAGCACATAATCGGCCGGAATATTCGGTTCAGACAGCGCCCAGAGTTTCAGGTAAATATCATGGCCAATCCCGGCCTGATGATTGGGATCGATTGATTCTAGCCAGCGCCGTTCTACGGCCGGATAGAGTTTCTTTTGCAGAATTTCAATATCATCTGGATGCAACCAGCTCGGTGCCTGAATATGCCGCGGAGCAGGGTATTGCGAACTGGTCGAACAGAAATAGCCAACCGCATTGGCGACTAAACTCGCCAGACGCGAAGGCATCAAGACATATTTTTCATAACGCCCACCCATCATACGGCGCATGGTCATCGGTTCCAGACGGTATTCTTTGGCAATAAAGCTTGGACTTAAACGGGGCAGACGCAGCTTGTCGGTGATTCCACGTGGAACACTGCGAAATGCCAGCGAGTGAAAAGTGCGGCAATCTACGCCGCGATGAAATTTGGCTTGCGCTTCACTGGCAATGGCTTTGTTGAAAGCCAGATACATGCCACGCCGTTCAGGCATGGCATCACTGATCATTTGTAATGTGGTGGTTTTACCTGTGCCGGCATAGGCAATTACTTTAAAGGAATTACCCAGACGGGCATTATCGATGGCAGTGGCCTGCTCATAAGTGGCCTTGGGTTTTTGCAGATCAGACACAGGCATATTCATCATTTAATGCTGACGGCTGGCTTTTTCAACCAGACCGGATAAGCCCTGACGACGTGCCAGCTCATTCAAGACCAGTTGCGGTTCGATATCGAAATAGCCGAGCATGACGATAGTATGGAACCACAGATCTGCCACCTCATAAATCAGATCATTTTTATTGTCTTCAGAGACCTGAGCGTTGAAATCTTTGGCAGCCAGCACAGTTTCAAAGCTTTCTTCACCGACTTTTTCTAAAATCTTGTTCAGGCCTTTGTGATAGAGCTTGGCCACATAAGAGGAATCCGGATCGGCCTGTTTGCGTTCTGCCATCATTTGGCCCAGATAGGACAAGACTTCGACCTGTTCAGACTGGGCGCTTGACGCTTCCATCGCCAGCGTATGCGGATTTGTGGATTTTTCACCATAAATTGCAGACGGGTGTTTCAGCTGTGCATCGACAATTTCCCAGCCATTTGGCGTGAGTTTACGATAGAAACATGATTCACGACCAGTATGACAAGCGATGCCGCCATGCTGTTCAATTTGCAGCACAATTACATCGGCATCACAGTCCAGACGGATTTCATGTACGGTTTGAAAATGTCCTGATTCTTCGCCCTTATGCCATAACTTGCTGCGTGAACGGGAGAAATACACGGCTTGGTTTTTCTCAGCCGTTAGTGCTAGCGCTTCACGGTTCATCCAGGCCACCATCAAGACACGACCAGTTTGATGATGCTGGGCAATGGCAGGGACTAATCCTTGTTCGTTAAATTTTACTTCATCGAGCCATTGCGCGTTGTTCATAAGGGTTTCCATCATTTCAATCAAAATATAAAAATACGGATAGGAAATATCCGCAGATAGTGTACGTGATCTCGCAGCATTTGCGGCAAAAATCTGTGTCGATAAAGACAGGCTATGTCGTGTGTGATCCAGATGAGCTTGCTTTCACCTAGAGATTTAAAACTGAGACATCAAAAAAGCCGCCCGATCGGCGGCTCGTATTTTCAGGAAATTATCCCAGTAAAAATTACCAGTGTTCGCCCGGGAACAGCCGTGCATATGCTTTTTGCACCAAATTTAATTTTTGTGGTTGACCCACAGAGGCACTTGAACTTGGGAACAGGTTATAACCAATCGACATCAGAACATTGTTGATATCCGGAGCAATCGAATAAGTAATCGAGGCCAGACGACCCAAACCGGTCGCAACTTTCTTCGGACGTTTCACGATGGCATAGGCAATCAGGTCAGCTGCCTGTTCCGGAGAAAGTGTCGGGACGTATTTATAAATTTTGGTTGGTGCAATCATCGGAGTGCGTACCAAAGGCATATAGATCGAGGTGATGGCGATTTTATGCGAATGTACTTCGGCAGACAGACAGCGACTAAAGGCATCCAGCGCAGCTTTTGACGCGACATAGGCCGAAAAACGGGTGGCATTGGCCAGTACGCCAATCGAACTGATGTTAATGATATGACCCGCGCGACGGATCATCATTTGTGGCAGGATATTCATGACCAGACGCACGGCGCCGAAATAGTTCAGCTGCATGGTCCGTTCAAAATCATGGAAGCGGTCGACCGATTCATGCACGGCGCGGCGAATCGAACGACCCGCATTATTGATCAGAATATCAATATGATCGACTGAGGCAATGATCTGTTTGGAGACCTCATCAATCGCCTCCATATTGTTTAAATCGCATGGAAAGATTGAGGCTTTGCCGCCTTTGGCTTCAATGTCTGCTTTTACTTGTTCTAGGGTTTCTTGAGTACGGGCCACCAGTAAAACATGCGCACCTGCATCGGCCAGTTGATGTGCCGTCGTTAACCCAATACCGCTGGATGCGCCGGTGATCAGGACGGTTTTACCCGCAACAGATTTTTCCAGTTGTTTGTGTAATCTAGTTTTCACATTTGTTATCCCTAATTTGAAGTCAGCGTTCAAATTATTTTTATTAAAGGTGTATGGCGCTCTAACAGGAGATGAGAGCGAAGGTGAGTACAGATATGATAACCAATTCTTCAGGAAAATCTATAAATTAAACCATTGAAATTAAAATAAAAATTAGAGTAATTGCTCTATTTGTGTTCGCTATTTCATTTAACTTTTACCATGAAAATAAAAAGCAAAGCAAGTGGCTGTTTTAGAATATAAATAAAAAAACTCCACCAGAAAGGGTGGAGTTTTGAGTCAGATGAAACACGCCTTTAAACGGTCGCTAGCGCCTGTTCCAGATCCGCGATCAGGTCATCAATATGTTCAATCCCAATCGAGAGTCGCACCATATCTTCACTGACACCTGCTGATTTTAACTCCTCGGCATTGAGTTGGCGATGTGTGGTGGTCGCCGGATGGCAGGCCAGACTTTTGGCATCGCCGATATTAACCAGACGGGTAAACAGTTGCAGCGCATCAATAAAACGTGTGCCGCCTTCAAGACCATGCTCTACACCAAAGGTCAGAATTGCAGACGGTTTACCTTTCACATATTTTTGTGCCAAGGCATGTTGTGGATGATCTTTCAGACCAGCGTAATTGACCCATTTTACTTTAGGATGCTGCTGTAAATATTCCGCAATTTTAAGCGCATTTTCAGTATGACGCTCCATACGCAGACTTAAAGTTTCCAAACCTTGCAGGATCAGAAATACATTTTGCGGGCTGATCGCGGCCCCAGTATTGCGTAGTGGCACCACACGCGCTCGAGCGATATAAGCCGCTTCACCGAGAACTTCGACATAGTTTACGCCATGATAACTTGGATCGGGGGTATTCAGCGCGGGAAAGCGTTCAGGATATTTACCCCACGGGAATTTACCGCTATCGACAATGATGCCACCAATCGAATTGCCATGACCGCCGATATATTTGGTCAATGAATGCACGATAATGTCGGCACCAAAATCAAAAGATTTTTGTAGCACTGGCGTTGCCACCGTGTTGTCCACGACCACAGGCACACCGTACTCATGCGCGATTTTTGCAATCTCTTCCAGATCAATAATATTACCCAGTGGATTACCAATGGATTCCACAAAGACCAGTTTGGTCTTGTCATCAATTAAACTACGCAAGCTTTCCGGTTTTTCATAATCAAAGAAACGCACGTCAATACCTTGCTTCGGCAGGGTGTGTGCGAACAGGTTATAGGTGCCGCCATAGAGCGTAGATACGGATGCAATATTGTCACCGGCTTCAGCAATGGTCTGAATCGCATAGGTAATTGCAGCCATACCAGACGCTAAAGCAAGTGCGCCAATCCCGCCTTCAAGTGCGGCGATACGTTGCTCTAACACCGCCGTGGTCGGGTTCATGATCCGGGTATAGATATTGCCCTGTACCTTTAAATCGAACAAATCGGCCCCATGTTGAGTATTGTCAAAGGCATAAGACGTAGTTTGGTAAATTGGCACTGCAACTGCTTTGGTGGTGGCTTCAGGGCTATAACCTGCATGAATCGCAAGGGTTTCTGCTTTATAACTCATTATGACTGATCTTCTTGTGTTTAAGTTTATGACTTGAGTGTAACATTTTCATATATAAGTAAAAGTGCAATTTTACTGAAATAGATAGATGAAATAATCATATATAAATTGGGATTCGACGCACTTATTTGACTTAAATCAGCTGTTTGAAAAATCACCATAAATAAACTTGTAACAATGCATTGAAGTTCATGGCAATGGCTTATGTTTTCGCAGCTTTCTGCGTATAATAGCCGATTATTTTTTCGCTCTTTTTTGAGCTGGGGTGGTTGTTTTAACCCCATTTGGTTTTTCAGTTGAGGAGTCCTACGTGGCCCAATATATTTATACGATGAACCGAGTGTCTAAGATGGTGCCGCCGAAACGCGAAATCCTGAAAGATATCTCCTTATCATTTTTCCCGGGCGCAAAAATTGGTGTGCTTGGTCTAAACGGTGCAGGTAAATCGACCTTGCTTCGTATTATGGCGGGCGTAGATAAAGATTTCTCTGGTGAAGCACGTGCACAACCAGGTACTAAAATCGGTTATCTCGAGCAAGAGCCGCCTTTAGATGAAACTAAAGACGTGCGTGGCAACGTTGAAGATGGTCTGCGTGAGCCGCTGGATGCTTTGGCACGTCTTGACGAAGTATTTGCAGAATATGCAGCAGAAGATGCTGACTTTGATGCACTTGCAAAAGAGCAAGAAAAGCTCGAAGCCATTATCCATGCATGGGATGCACATAACCTTGCCAATCAGATGGATCAGGCAGCTGCTGCACTGAACCTTCCAGCTTGGGATGCCGATGTTAAACTGCTTTCAGGTGGTGAACGCCGCCGTGTGGCACTGTGCCGTTTGCTCTTGTCTAAGCCAGACATGTTGCTTCTTGACGAACCGACGAACCATTTAGATGCATCATCTGTTGCCTGGTTAGAACGTTTCTTGAAAGACTTCCCGGGTACCATCGTTGCGATTACGCATGACCGTTATTTCTTGGATAACGTGGCTGAGTGGATTCTTGAGCTTGACCGTGGCATGGGCATTCCATACCAAGGTAACTACTCTTCTTGGTTAGAGCAGAAAAATGCGCGTCTAGAGCAAGAGAACAAGCAAGAAGAATCTTTTGCTAAAGCATTGAAAAAAGAACTTGAATGGGTTCGCTCAAATGCCAAAGGCCAGCAAAAGAAAAACAAAGCGCGTATGGAGCGTTTTGAAGAGCTTAACTCGCGTGAATTCCAACAGCGTAACGAAACCTCTGAAATCTACATTCCACCTGGCCCACGTCTAGGCAACAAGGTTGTAGAAGTTGAAGGCATCAGCAAATCGTTTGGTGATCGTACCCTGTATAAAGATTTATCATTCGTTGTACCGCCTGCTGCGATCGTGGGTATCGTCGGTGAGAACGGTGCAGGTAAAACCACACTGTTCCGCATGATGACCGGTGAGCAACAACCTGATACCGGTTCTGTGGTACTGGGTGAGTCGGTGAAAGTGGCTTATGTCGGTCAGATTCGTGACACGCTTGATGACAACAAAACCGTTTGGGAAGAAGTTTCTGGCGGTTTAGACATCTTGAAGATTGGCGAATACGAAATTGCATCTCGTGCATATATCGGTCGCTTTAACTTTAAAGGCCAGGATCAGCAAAAACGTGTCGGTCAATTGTCAGGTGGTGAGCGTAACCGTTTACAACTGGCGAAAATCCTGCAAATGGGCGCAAACGTAATCTTGCTCGATGAACCGTCAAACGACCTGGATATCGAAACCTTACGTGCGCTTGAGGATGCCATTCTGGTGTTCCCGGGTACTGTGATGGTGATCTCGCATGACCGTTGGTTCCTGGACCGTATTGCAACGCACATCTTGTCATTTGAAGGTGAAACACCTGAATTCTTCACTGGTAACTATGCTGAGTTTGAAGAATATCGCCGTAAGCGCGATGGTGATGATCTGGTCGCGAAGCGTCAAAAATACCGTAAAATTGGTGTTTAATCCCTGATTTTAAAATAAAAAACCAGCCTTCGGGCTGGTTTTTTGTGCTTATAGGGCGGTGGTGAGTGACTTAGAGTTCCCACTCGTGATTACATTCACGACATTTCCATTTCTTCTGGGTTTGCATAAATGCTTGCATGGAGATTTTAAAATCAGGTAGATCTTTATAAAACATAAAGCCTGCAATCAAAGAAAGAATAAAGACGATGACGGTTGCAGTCTGTAAAGTGGTACCTGCACCATCACCAAAGATCCACATCGCGATACTGATGATCACCAGTAATAATAATAGGAACAGGGCGGGCACCAGAAACATCAGGCTTTTAGGAACCACCGGACGTGGAGCTGCTTGACCTGGCTGGGCCACTGGCATGATTTTCGGGCTTTGACACTTAGGGCAACGATATTGCATTACAACTCCAAAATTCTAAATTACTGATTATTTTATCGGAAGATGCGAAGAAACCGAAATATTGCCCAACATAAAATATACAGGCAATAAAAAACCCAAGTCATAATGCTTGGGTTTTTTAAAAGACCACTTCAAAAGTAATCTTGAATATGGCGTCCCTACGGGGATTCGAACCCCGGTTACCGCCGTGAAAGGGCGATGTCCTAGGCCTCTAGACGATAGGGACAATTGAGGCGTTACACAGCTAAAGCAAGACTTGATTTGGTGGAGTCAAGGAGGATCGAACTCCTGACCTCTACAATGCCATTGTAGCGCTCTACCAACTGAGCTATGACCCCAGTCTGTGTGAGCGCTATATTAGGGATATCGCGCTCACACGTCAACAAAAAAATTAATTAAGCTTGATCAACCGCTTCATTTTTCGGCAATTTTAAGCTTTCATTGAGTTTTTCCCAGACTTTCAGCTCTTTTTTGCTTGGGCCACCGACAATTTCCAGCGCATGACGTAAACGTGCGAAGGTCAAATCCGGGCCAATGGTGACCATAGTCTGCATCACCGGGGTAGACGCAGTTGAACCGGCAATGGCAATAAAAAAGGCCGGCATGAAGTCACGCAGTTTAATTTCCATTTGTGCTGCCAAATCCATCAAGGTTTGGCTGACCGTGTCATTGTTCCAGGTGAACAGGCTTTCTAAACGCCAAATGGCAAACTGCAAGCTCTGACGTACCTGTTCGTCAGACAGTTTTTTGCTGACAAACTGCTCCTGAGTCAGGGCCGGGAAGTGGTTGAAGTAATGCGCAGACCAGTTCACTGCTTCAGACAGCAAGTTGATACGTGGTTGAATCGCAGCTGCGATTTCTTCTAATTTGGCACGGTCTGCTTTCCATGCCAGCAGCGTATCGAGCAATTCAGCAGGAGAAAGGGCTTTGATCCATTGACCATTGAGCCAGTTGAGTTTTTCAACATCAAAGATTGGACCACCGAGTGATACGCGTTTGATATCAAAATGTTCAATCATTTCTACCAATGTGAATTTTTCACTTTCATCTGGCATTGACCAGCCCATACGACCCAAGTAGTTCAACAAGGCTTCAGGCAGTACACCGATATCTTTGTAATAGTTGATTGAAGTTGGGTTTTTACGCTTAGACAATTTTGATTTGTCCGGGTTGCGTAGCAGTGGCATGTGACACAGCACCGGCATCTCCCAACCGAAGTACTGGTACAGCAACTGATGCTTCGGTGCAGATGGAATCCATTCTTCACCACGAATCACATGCGTGATTTGCATTAAATGGTCATCCACCACGTTGGCCAAATGATAGGTTGGCAAGCCGTCAGTTTTCAGCAGAATCTGCATGTCGACCTGCGCCCATGGAATCTCGACTTCACCACGCAGCATGTCATTAAATTTACAAATACCTTCAGTCGGTACTTTCATGCGAATCACATGTGCTTCGCCAGCAGCCAAACGACGCTCGACCTCTGCTTGAGAAAGGTTTAAGCCTCGACCGTCATAACGTGGAGATTCACCACGTGCTTGCTGTTCAGCACGCATTTGATCCAGTTCTTCGGCAGTGGCGAAACAGTAGAAGGCATGACCTTTTTCAACCAGTTCCAGCGCATAGTTTTTATAAATATCCATACGTTCTGACTGGCGGTACGGTGCATGTGGGCCACCCACATCTGGACCTTCAGACCAGTTGAGACCGAGCCAGCGCAATGAATCCAGGATCATCTTTTCAGATTCAGGTGTTGAGCGCAGTTGGTCAGTATCTTCAATACGAAGGATGAATTCACCCCCATGCTGTTTAGCAAAACATAAGTTAAACAAGGCAATATAGGCAGTACCTACATGAGGAAAACCTGTAGGAGAAGGTGCAATACGAGTACGAACAGTCATAGCCGGATATAATCTAGAATATAAATTTGGTTCTATTATAGCGAAAAAGCCACATCACTTAATGCTTTATTCAACATTCAGTGATATGGCTTTAAATCTTGGTGTTATTCGAGTTGGTTAAAACTGATTAAGAATTATCGCTAGAAAATATGCTTTGTACGAAGCGGGTAAAGCGATAATTTTGTGCTGCAAAGAAATTTTGTGAAGGTGCGACTTTCAGCGCAGTTAAGACTTTAAGATTATCGTCTGTATGCAACGTTTTTTCGCTTTTTTGTTGTTGAATTGCTTTTTCAATCGGCGATGTCTTGTTTTCAACAGTAGTGACTGAGGCCTTCTGCAAATCTGTCTTCACAACGACGGCATGACCCAGTTGAATCGAAAACAGCATGATCAGACTTAGGATGCTAGCTGTGAATAATTTAAATTTCATATCCAAACTTCCTCCTTGCTTCTGGTTGGTTTTATTCTGTTAAAAATGTTTTTTTAATACTCCGTCTACAATTTAATCACAGTTGATTATAAAGAAGTAGAACCAAGTCACATTTTTTACAAAAAATTAATATAACATCTATGGAAAATTACTAAAAATCGTAATTCTCTCTTCTGGCGGCCTATTTTTAACAGACAACTATGAAGAGAACGTGAAGAACTGTCTTATATTGTAGCAGGATATTAATTTTTTAGCAGAATATGTATCCAGGTTTAATTGTTAGCAGATATCTCAAAATCAGAAATAGATCATCAATATTATTATAAACACATGATTGTTATATTTATTTTTTATTTATACAGTGTGGTTATCTCAATAATGAGTCACATAACATGAAAAAAATAATAGCAACCGCAATCTTGACAATATTTACAGCAACCACCATGCAAAATGTAATGGCCAAAGATTTCCTGAATGTCTCTTATGATCCGACCCGTGAATTTTACCAAGAATATAATCAGGAGTTTGGCCAGTTCTGGAAGTAGAAAACCGGACAGACAATCAATTTTAAACAGTCACATGGCGGTTCAGGCAAGCAGGCACGTTCGGTCGTCGATGGTTTGCAGGCCGATGTGGTGACTTTGGCTTTGGCCAATGACATTGAGGAAATCGTCAATGCCGGTTTAATCGAGAAAGGCTGGCAAAAAGAGTTTTCAAATAATTCAGCACCGTATACATCGACAATCGTTTTTTTGGTGCGTAAGGCTAATCCCAAGCAAATCAAGGACTGGAATGATCTGACCAAACCGGGTGTCGAGATTATTACGCCTAACCCGAAAACTGGTGGAGCGCCACGTTGGATTTATCTGTCTGCTTGGGGCTATGCGCTGAAACAGCCCGGTGGCAATGATGCCAAAGCCCGAGATCTGGTCAAAAAGCTTTATCAAAATGTCAAAGTGTTGGATTCCGGTGCCCGTGGTTCACTGACGACTTTTGCCGAGCGCGGTATTGGCGATGTACTATTATCTTGGGAAAATGAAGCCTTGCTGGCAACGCAAGGTCTAGGTAAGGACAAGTACGATATCATCTATCCCTCTATTTCAATTCTGGCCGAGCCATCGGTGGCAATCGTTGATAAAAATGTGAATAAAAATGGCAATGCCAATCTGGCGAAAGGCTATTTGAATTATCTGTATTCCCCGAAAGGGCAGGAGTTGGCTGCGAAATATTTCTTCCGTCCACGCGATGCTAAAGTGGCTGCCAAATATTCCGCCCAATTTCCGAAAACTCAAACCTTTACCATTGATAAAGTCTTTGGTGGCTGGGCAAAAGCGCAAAAAACCCATTTTGTGAATGGGGCGATTTATGACCAGATTTATAATGAAAAGCGATAACAAGCTTGAATCTAAATTGAATGAAGAAAACGGATAAAGCGTTATCCGTTTTTTTTATATTTAATGCATAAAATTCTATATATTCGAAATAAGTGAAATGACTGGCTATATTTTGTTTTTAAAAACAGATGATTAAGAATAAAAAACCTTTGATTATATCGTGTTGTGATGTTGTAGGTTGAATTGCGATAAATGATTTTATTTCATATAGTTATATCTATACAAGATAAACTCCCGTGCGCTCATGAAAAATCAATTAAAATCGTTATTTAGCGTTGCCTTATTGGCTACAGGTCTAGGCTTGACAGCGACTGTCTCACAGGCGGCTGATCGTCAATTTCTAAACGTGTCTTATGATGCAACCCGTGAATTCTATGATGAATTCAATAAATCATTTGGTGCTTACTGGAAAAACCGTACCGGTCTGGATGTGAACTTTAAACAGTCACATGGTGGTTCGGGCAAGCAGGCACGTTCGGTGGTCGATGGCCTAAAAGGCGATGTGGTGACTTTGGCGCTGGCCAATGACATCGAAGAAATCGTGAAATCTGGTCAGATTCAACCCGGCTGGCAAAAAGAGTTTCCGCATAATTCTGCACCTTATACCTCAACCATCGTGTTTATGGTGCGCAAAGGCAATCCGAAGGGCATCAAGGACTGGAGTGATCTGACCAAGCCAGGCGTAGAAATTATTACCCCCAACCCGAAAACCGGTGGTTTGCCACGTTGGGTATACCTGTCTGCTTGGGGCTATGCCGAGAAACAGCCGGGGGGTAATAAAGCCAAAGCACAGGACTTTGTCGGTAAACTCTATAAAAATGTCAAAGTGATGGACTCAGCAGCACGTGCTTCGATGACCACGTTTGCTGAGCGTGGCATTGGTGATGTATTGCTGACTTGGGAAAATGAAGCACTGGTTACCCAAAAGACTTTGGGTAAAGACAAGTTTGATATTATTTATCCGTCAATTACGATTTTGACCGAACCATCGGTGGCCATTGTCGATCGTACCGTGGATAAAAATGGCAATAAATGGTTGGCAACAGGTTATATCAACTACCTGTATTCTCCATTGGGTCAGGAAATGGCAGCCAAACATTTCTACCGTCCGCGCAATGAGAAAGTATTAGCCAAATATTCAGCACAATTCCCGAAAATCAAAACTTTTACCATTGATGAAGTGTTTGGCGGCTGGGCCAATGCACAGAAAACCCATTTTGTGAATGGCGCGATTTTTGATCAGATTTATAACTCAAAACGTTAATCTGCTGATTTGAAGACGAATTACAGATAAACAGGCCTCCCTCGCGGAGGCTTTTTTATTGACGACACTCAAATAAAAACGGTTTTCTCTATGGAAAGTAATATTTATCTACAAAAAGTCGTTTGGAGCTTTGCTGAAACAGGGTGATAATGTGCAGTTAAATTTTTCGCCCTATTGATTGAGTTTTTATGTCACATATTTCTGTATTACTTCACGAAACGATTGATGCCTTGTTGGCAGGTCGCAATACGGGAATTTATGTAGACGGTACTTTTGGTCGTGGCGGACATACTCGTTTATTGTTATCAAAATTAGATGAACATGCACGTGTATATGGCTTTGATAAAGATCCTCAGGCCCTAGAGACGGCAGCAATCTTAGAACAAGAGGATCCACGTTTTAAAATTATTCATGCCAGCTTTGCCGATCTGAAAGACGCACTGGCTGAGCTTGGGATTGAGACCGTGGATGGAGTGATGGCAGATTTAGGCGTGTCTTCGCCGCAGCTGGATCAGGCCGAACGTGGTTTCAGTTTTATGAAAGATGGCCCGCTGGATATGCGCATGGACAATTCTCAAGGTCCAACTGCAGCAGAATGGCTGCTTGAAATTGAAGAAGAAGCACTGGCCAATATCATTTTTAAATACGGTGAAGAGCGTTATAGTCGCCGGATTGCCAAAGCCATCAAGGCGGCAGGGCAGATTGATACCACGGCTCAACTTGCGGAAATTGTGAAAGTCGCGCATCCAAAATGGGAAAAAAATAAGCATGCTGCGACGCGTACTTTCCAGGCGATTCGTATTGCTATTAATAAAGAATTAGAAGATATTGAAATCTTCTTGCCTCAAGCAGTTGAGATTTTAAAACCTGAGGCACGTTTGGCCGTAATTAGCTTTCACTCTCTGGAAGACCGTTTGATCAAACAGTTTATTCAAAAAGAATCTACATTAGACGAAGATTTTGGCTGGGGAATGCCGGGGCAGCAAAAAGATACACGACGTTTAAAGAAGGTATCCCGCGTAAAAGCCAGTGACGAAGAAGTCAAAGCCAATCCTCGTTCACGTAGTGCATGGCTCCGGGTCGCAGAACGTTTAGCTTAATAGGCACATCATGAAAACTGAAGTGGTTGATAAAAAAACAGAAAAGTTATGGCTTAAACAAGCTAGCATCTATCTCGTCTTGATACTGATGGTCTTCATCAGTGCAGTCTTTGTGGTATTTCAGGTGTTTGAATATCGTCAGGACACCAGAAAACTGAGCACTTATCTGCGTGAGCGTGATGACCTGAATGCAGATTGGGGGCGTTTGTTAATTGAACAGCAAACTTTTGGTGCAACTGCGCAGATTGGCACACGTGCTGTCACCCAGCTGCGCATGTATTCTCCCCCGGTTTCACAAAGTGTCGTCATTTCTTTACCACAAACTTCAGATGAGAAAAAATAAGGCTAGCGCTCGGACATGATAGACAAAAGAAAGAAGCAAGCGGTACGTAAAAAACAATCAGTTACCGACAAAAACGCCTCAAATGTGTATATCAATCGTTTCTATATCATGTGGGCGGTGGTGTTGCTGTGTTTTATTACACTGATTTGCCGGGCCTTCTATGTGCAGATTATCAATAAGGATTTTTTGCAAAATAAAGCCAATGCCAATATTTTAAGAACCAATACCATCAAGGCCATGCGTGGCGTGATTTATGACCGTAATGGGGTGCCGCTGGCGATCAGTACGCCGATCATGAAAATCGTGATTGATCCACGTGACTATTTTGACAATAAAAAACTCTATGACGAGACCATATTGGCACTAGAAAAAGAGCCAGATAGCCGCAAGCTGAAACGCCAGTTGCCGGATAAAAACCTGAATCTGGATGAACTGGCCGATGCAGTCGGTATGGATCGGGCAGAACTACGCAAAAAAATGCAAGAACGCCCGCGTTCTCGTTATCTGATCCTGAAAAAAGAAGTTCCGCCACAACAGGCCGAACTGATCATGAAGCGTAATTTTCAAGGCGTGTATACCGAGAAAAATTACAAACGTTATTATCCGCAGCCACAGCCCAATTCACAGATTATTGGTCTGACCAATAGTGAAGGCACCGGGATTGAAGGTCTGGAAATGCAGCTCAATACCCGTCTGGCAGGTAAAGATGGTGAGCAGCAGATTATCCGGGATAAAAAAGGCAACCGGGTTAAAGAGCCGGAAGTGATTAAAGAAGTCGAGCCGGGCGAGAATATCACCCTGAGTATTGACTCGCGTCTGCAATATATTATGTACCGTGAATTGACTGCGGCAGGTGTGGCCAATAATGCCCGTTCTGCGACTGCGATTGCGGTCGATGTAAAAACCGGGGAAATTCTGGCCTTGTCATCTTGGCCATCATATAACCCGAATGATAAAAATGGTCTGCTGAACAAGGATGCCATGCGTAACCGTGGTGCAGTGGATTCCTTCGAACCGGGTTCGACCATGAAGCCCTTCACTGTGGCAATGGCTCTGGAAAGTGGTAAATATACGGCCAATTCAGTGGTCAACACCACACCGGGCAGTATGCGAATTGGCAATCACACCATTCGTGATACGCATAACTATGGTCAGTTAACACTGGGCGGTATTATCCAGAAATCTTCGAACGTGGGTGTCGCCAAACTGGCCTTGTCTTTGCCGTATGAAACTCTACCTACTTTCTATAAACGCTTGGGTTTTGGCTCACGCTCAGCAGTAAAATTCCCGGGTGAAAGTGCCGGTCTGATCTTGCCACCAAGTAAATGGAATGTGTCAGAAGTGGCAACCATGTCCTATGGTTATGGTCTGAATGCTACTGTGCTGCAAATGGCGGATGCTTATGCCATGCTGGCCAATAAGGGTGTGAGAATGCCGCTGAGCCTGTACAAGCTGGAAGAACAGCCGCAGGGTGAGCAAATGATTGATGCCAATATTGCAGATCAGGTCTTGCTTATGCTGGAAGTAGCAACTCTGCCTGGCGGTACCGCCACGCGCGCGACAATTCCGGGTTATCGTGTGGCAGGGAAAACCGGTACTGCGCATAAACTGCGTGCCGATCGTAAAGGCTATTCTACCAATGAATATCGGGCTTTGTTTGCTGGCGTAGCGCCCGTGAGTGATCCGCGTATTGCCATGGTGGTGGTGGTCGAAAATCCGCAAGGCACCTATTACGGTGGTACGGTATCGGCACCGGTATTTGCACGCGTGATGCAGGAATCCTTGCGTCTGCTAAATGTCCCTCTGGACAAACCTTTAGAATCTCCCAAAGTCCAGTAAATAGGTGATCAATGTCTATTACATTTAAAGATCTCTACGCCGTTCAGGATACTGCTGAATGGATGACCCAAGCCTTTCAGGGTTTCGAACTGGATAGCCGTAAAGTTAAGGCAGGGCAAATTTTTATTGCCCTGACCAGTCTGTCACAACCAGAAAAAACGGCAGTATTTGCACAAAAAGCTTTAGAGCAGGGTGCCTTAGCGGTGATTTCTGAAATCGAATTGGATATCTCACCCAATCTGGTGGTTGCTAATGTCCGACATTTGATGGGACAGTGGCAAAAACAATACTTACAAGCCAGCCAACCTGTTCAGGCTGCAGGTATTCTTGCAGTGACTGGTACCAATGGTAAAACCACGATTTCACGTTTGGTTGCGGAATTGTTCATGTTGCAAAGCAAAGCTTGTGCAGTGATGGGGACGACAGGTAACGGGATTTTACCAAATCTGGAAGCCTCGTCGCATACCACGCTCGATGCTTTGCAATTGCAAAATGCTTTACATGTTTATGCTCAAGCCGGTGCTAAATTTGCCTCGATTGAAGCCAGTTCGCATGGTCTGGAGCAAGGTCGCTTGAATGGCTGTGATATCGAGATTGCGGGCTATAGTAATTTAAGTCGCGATCATCTGGATTATCACGGGACGCTGCAAGCCTATGCAGAAGCCAAATCTGCTTTATTTAAATTTGAAAGTTTAAAAGTGGCTGTCATCAACCTGGATGATGCGCATGCTCATATCATGATTGATGCAGCGCGCAACAATCCCTCACAGCCAGAAATTTTGACCTATTCAACCCGTCAAGCTGCGGATTATCAGGTTCAGGATATTCAATACAGCATTTCAGGTGCGACCTTTAAGCTGAAAACTGCTTCTGCTGAATATGTTGTTAACAGTCCGCTGCTTGGACATTTCAATATTGAAAATCTGGTCGCCAGTCTGATCATGGCAGAGCAGGCCGGATTTGATTTAAACAGCTTGATTGTGACTGTGCCACAGCTCAAAGGTGCACCAGGCCGGATGCAGGTGCTGCGTGATGGCGAGCGCCTATTTGTAGTGGATTATGCGCATACGCCTGATGCCTTGACTCAGGTTCTCATCACTTTAAAACGTCATGTTTCACAAAATCTCTGGGCAGTCTTTGGCTGTGGCGGCGATCGTGACCGCGGCAAGCGTCCACTCATGACCCAAGCAGCATTAGAAGGTTCGGATATTGCGGTCTTGACTTCCGATAACCCGCGAACCGAAGATCCTGCACAAATTTTTGCCGATATGAAAAATGGCATCGACTTTTTAGGCAAAAGCTACCATGAAATTCATGACCGTCGTGAAGCGATCAAGTTTGCCGTTAAACACGCGCAGGCAGGGGACATCGTGGTGATTGCAGGCAAAGGTCACGAAAATTATCAGGAAATTGATGGTGTACGTCACTGGTTTGATGATGTGGTCGAAGTGCAAGCCGCGATTGATGCCCAGCATCACAGCGCAGATTCAGCTTATCCAGCGTATTAGGATTCATATATGCATACCTCAACAACCAGTACCGTGCCACTTGCACCTTGGACAGCAGAACAGCTTGAACAAGCGACTCAAGGCAATTGGCTCAATAATAAAAAACCGGCAGACGCCATCAAACGTATTCTGACCGATTCGCGTGATGCTGAACAAGGGGATGCTTTCCTTGCGCTGCAAGGCGAGCGCTTTGATGCCCATGATTTTGTGGCACAAGTAGCAGCAAGCGGCTGTCAGATTGCGATCGTCAGTCGACCGCTCGATATCGATATCTGCCAGCTTGTCGTAGACGATACCCGTTTGGCACTAGGGCGGTTAGGCGCATACCGTCGTCAGCAGAATTCTCAGCTCAAAGTCATTGCCTTGACCGGCAGCAGTGGCAAGACCACCACCAAGGAAATGCTGGGGAGCATCTTGTCTCGTCTTGCGCCGACACTGATCACGCGTGGCAACCTGAATAATGACCTCGGCGTACCGGTGATGTTGCTCGAATTACGTCCCGAACATCAGTATGCAGTGATGGAGCTGGGTGCCAGTCATCAGGGCGAAATTGATTACACCTCGAAAATGGTGCAGCCGCATGTGGCTGGGATCATTAATATTGGGACGGCACATTTAGGTGAATTTGGCGGTCGTGACGGAATTTGCCGTGCAAAATCTGAGATTTATGCGCATATCTCTGAAACCTCAATTATTCCTGCTGCAGATGATTTTGCTGAAACCATTCATGCCGCAGTAACAACTGAAAAAAGCTTGAGTTTTGGTGCTGGTGGGGATGTGTATGCCAGCGACGTGGTATTGGATGCGCAATCATCAACCTTTACCCTGAATACAGCGCAAGGCTCGAAAACAGTTCAGTTGCCGTTTGCCGGTGAGCATAATGTCGAAAATGCGACCGCAGCAGCAGCTTTCGCCTTGGCGATCGGTATTGGTCTTGATGATATCGTGGCTGGTCTGGAACAGGCAGTCGGTGCTAAAGGTCGTCTGAACTTTATTCCGCACAAAGACTATTTATTTATTGACGACACCTACAATGCCAATCCGGGTTCGATGCGTGCAGCGGCTGAAGTTCTAGCGCAGCAGCAGGGCATCCGGGTGATGGTCACCGGCGATATTGGTGAACTCGGTTCATCTGCCGCAATCGAGCATTACAAGCTCGGTCGGGATCTGGTCTCGGTGAAAGGCATTAATTTTGTGGTGGCTGTGGGTGAATTTGCTCCGGCAGCACAAGAAGGTGCTCGTAGTACACAATATAGTAAAAAAATGCAGGCTTTCCTGAATCAGGAGCAGGCCTTACCGTTTTTAATTGATTTGATTAAAACACATCAACCTCAGCCGATGTCATTTCTATTTAAAGGGTCGCGTTTTACCCATATGGAAACATTGATGGCTGCATTGATGGAGAAACTCTAAATGCTGTTATGGCTCTTTGAACATTTGGCGGGCTTTGACAGCACGTTTCAGGTGGTTCGTTATTTAACTTTACGTGCTTTGCTCAGTGTCTTGACGGCATTGACCATCGGTCTGGTGCTTGGTCCTGTGATGATTCGCAAGCTGCAGGCGCTGAAATATGGTCAGGCAGTCAGCTCGTATGCTCCTGAAAACCATGCCAAGAAAATGGGCACGCCGACCATGGGCGGGGTGCTGATCCTGCTTTCGATTGGTATCTCAACTCTACTCTGGGCAGATCTTTCCAATCCTTATGTCTGGATTGTGCTGGGTGTGATGGTCATCTTCGGTGCCGTTGGCTGGGCCGATGACTGGATTAAAATCCGTTATAAAGACAATGCGGGTTTGCCTGCGAAGAAAAAATTCTTCTGGACTTCAGTTGGTTCTTTGGGTGCTGGTATTGCTTTGTATGTCATTGCACAGCAACAGACCAATCCGGTGCATACCGCGAATATGCTGGATCTGCTGATTCCATTCTTTAAAGACCTAAGCATTCCATTATCGATGATCCCATTGGGCATTGGTTTTATTATCTTTACCTATTTCGTGATTAACGGTGCCTCCAATGCCGTGAACTTGACTGATGGTCTGGATGGTCTGGCAATCATGCCAATCGTGCTGGTTGCTACAGGTTTGGGCGTATTTGCCTATTTGGCCGGTGACGTGCGCTTTGCCAATTATCTGCATATTCCTTATGTAAAATATTCGTCTGAACTGGTGGTGGTCTGTGCTGCCATGATCGGAGCGGGTCTGGCTTTCCTTTGGTATAACGCCCATCCAGCCCAAGTATTTATGGGGGATGTCGGTGCTTTATCTCTCGGTGCAATGCTCGGTACGATTGCCGTCATGGTTCGTCAGGAAATCGTATTTGCGATTATGGCCGGTGTCTTTGTGGTGGAAGCGGTTTCAGTGTTCTTGCAGATTGGTTCATTAAGAATGCGCAATAAACGTGTATTCCTGATGGCACCGCTACATCATCATTATGAAAAGAAAGGCTGGCGTGAAACCCAAGTCGTCATTCGTTTCTGGATTATTACGATTATGCTGGTAGTTTTGGGTCTAATGACCTTAAAATTGCGCTAAGAAATGCATTGAAAAAAGTCGGCGTATGCCGGCTTTTTTATTTTGGAGAAAATGATGAATTTACTCATGTGCCCAGTCTGTCGCCAGCAGTTGAGCTTAAATGAAAGAACATGGCGATGTGAGAATCATCATAGTTACGATGTCGCTAAACAAGGCTATGTGAACCTGCATGTGGTTCAGCATAAGCACAGCAAAAACCCGGGAGATACGCCTGAGTCTGTGCAGGCACGTCGTGCATTTCTCAGCGCAGGTTATTATGCGCCTTTGCAACAGGCTGTCGTGGAAAAGATTCGCGAGTTGCGGATTGAGAATCTTTTAGATATTGGTTGTGGTGAAGGCTACTATACTGATGCCATGCAGACTGAAGTGCTGCAATGCGTCGGGGTGGATATTGCCAAAAATGCCGTTCAGGTCGCGGCCAAGTTCAATAAAAATATCACCTGGGTCGTAGGAACCGGGGCGACTTTACCGGTGCTGGATGGGTCGATTGATATGTGTACCAGCCTGTTCAGTCCGATCCCAAAACAGGAAATTTTACGGGTTTTAAAAGCTGAAGGTTATTTAATGGTGGTGACACCTGCGCCACAGCATTTATATGCGATGCGTGAGGCACTTTTTGAAGAAGTGAAACCCCACGAACCGCAAAAGTTTGTTGAGCAACTGCAAGATGAATTTGATCTGCTCAGTGAGCAGGTGATTGATGCCCCGATGACTTTGCCACAGACAGATTTAAAAAACCTGATTGCTATGACGCCGTATGCTTACAAGGCCAAACCTGAACGCCGTCTGGCACTTGAACAGCAGGATCAGTTTAAATTGCTGGCGCAATATCAGATCTATCTGTTTCAGAAAAAATAAAAATTCACCGATAAAAAAGCCCTCATTGTTGAGGGCTTTTTTATACTAGTTTGTCGGTTGTGGTTATTGCACTTCTTGAATCAGGTTTTCTAAAGCGTCCACTTTGCTTGGTTGAAGCGGCTGTTCTGGCGGAGCAGTTGTTTCAGTAGCATCTGGCACAGCGATTTCCTGTCCCGGCAGATCTTCGAAATCTGTTTCTGTCCGTTTCGGGACGACCACAGGTGCCGGGCGGTAAAGCGCAGTGGCCATTGGTGGTGAAGACGGATCATTCTGCGCTTCATCACCCTGAACTACCTTGCTTCGATTCACTGGTGCCTTGGCATTACGGTCTAAACGCACCCATGCTTCTGGATGACCTTTTAAGGCATTGCCCATAAAGTCGGTCCAGATGGGTAAGGCTGCCACACCACCATATTCACGGCGTCCCAAGGTTTTAGGTTGGTCAAAGCCGACCCAGGTGATGGTAACCAGTTTGCCATTGAACCCTGCGAACCAGGCATCTTTGGCGTCATTTGTGGTTCCCGTTTTGCCCCCAATATCATTTCGCCCGATTCTTAAGGCCGCACGGCCGGTACCGTGCTGAATCACATCACGCAGAATATTGGCCATGTCATAGGCAGAGCTGGATTTTAAAATACGCTGTGCCTGACGATAATTACTGTCTTCAGCAGAGACTTTGGGTGCAGCCTGTTTCTGTTCTAGACTTGTATTGTTGATTGCAATCGCTTCGTCATCTGCGGTCATGGTGTCGGCAGGTTGAGCAGGTTCTTCTTCGGTATTGATACATGAAATACACGCATATTCAGGCTGAGCCTCAAAAATGGTATGGCCATAGGCATCTTCAATACGGGTAATGAAATGTGGCTGGATCCGGTAACCACCGTTGGCAAAAGTCGCATAACCTGTCGCCATCTGAATCGGCAGAACCTGAGGCGTGCCGAGTGCGATGGTGTAGTTACGCGGAATCTGATTGTCCTGTAAACCAAAATCCATAAACAGCTGACGGGTACGTTCAATCCCGACAGCCTGTAATAAACGCACTGAAACGGTATTGCGCGAAAGATATAGTGCGCGGCGTAGCGGGATCATCCCCAGATAACGGCCATCTGAATTACGAGGTGTCCATTTGCCAATGGTAATTGGTGCATCATTCACCATGGTATGCGGTGTCATGCCTCGTTCTAAAGCCAGTGCATAAACAAAAGGCTTAATCGTAGAGCCGGGTTGACGCCAGCCCTGGATTGCACGGTTAAATTTCGACTGATAAAAGTTGTATCCGCCCACAATGGCTTCAATTGCACCATTATTTGGATTGATGGCAATCAACTGTCCTTGCACATTTGGAATTTGTACCAGCGACCACGAGGTTTTATTCTGATTCGGTCGTAAACGTATAATATCTTTGACTTTGACAATCTCGGAAGCTTTGCTCGGCGCACCACCTACACTGTTGACATTGCGAAAGGGGCGCGCCCAAGACATACCGGACCACGGTACAGTTACCGTGGTGCCATCCTGCATTAACGCTTCAAAACTGGAATTGCCAATCTTGGTCACTTGAGCAGGGTAGGTGTTGGCATAGGCACGGAAATTTTCCAGTGGTTGATCATGTGCTTCAGCACCACGCCAGCCATGTCGACGGTCATAAGCTTCCAGACCTTCTTGTACCGCCTGTTCTGCATAGGTCTGGCGTTCACTATGGATGGTGGTATAGACCTTGTAGCCAGAATCTACCGCCTGTTCGCCAAAGTTTTGTACCAGTTCAGAACGCACCATCTCACCGACATACGGGAATTTATTGCGGGTACTGCGGTCAGGCATATCCAGATTGATGGGTTCAGCAATCGCTTGTTGATACTGACTCTGGTTCAGATAGCCCAGTTGCAGCATACGTCCTAAAATCCAGTTGCGACGTTCGAGAGCACGTTTGGGGTTGGCCACCGGATTATATCGAGAAGGTGCTTTAGGTAAGCCCGAAATCATGGCCATCTGCGCAATCGAAAGCTCTTCTAAACTCTTGTTATAGTAAATTTTGGCTGCTGCTGCGATCCCGTAGGCATTTTTACCCAAGAAGATTTTATTCACATAGAGTGTCAGAATTTCTTCTTTGGTCAGGCTTTGCTCAATCTTACGGGCCAGAAAAATTTCAGTCAGTTTACGCTTGAGTGTTCGTTCGGGGCTGAGATAATAATTTTTCGCCACCTGCATGGTGATAGTGGAACCACCGGTCTGCACATCCGAACCGGTGATACTTTCACTGACTGCACGGCCTAAGCTTTTAAAACTGATTCCGCTATGCTCGAAAAAGCTGGAATCTTCAGCGGCGAGGAAAGCATGAATAAACTCGGATGGAATTTGTTCATATTTCACGGGAACAGAAAGCTTGCCACCATACTCAGCAATTAATTCATTATCTGAACTAAAAACTTGTAAAGGCTTTAATAAAGGCGCCTTTTTAAGCGTGGACATTTCAGGCAAAGATGGGGCAATATAGAGATACATGCCATAGAAACCCATCGGAATTGAGATCAGGATAATGATAATGATCAAAAAAAATGGGTGAACAAGGCCTGAACAAGATAGCTTTTTCATAACAAGTAAGTTTTAATAAGAGCTAATGGCGAACTAATTACCGATCAGTATATCCTTTAGATATACATATTGTTAGATGAGTTATTGTATCTATATAAAATTATAGATCGGATCGATTGGTAAGTTAGATTTAATTGGGGACAAAAAAATAATAGGAATTATATTGTGCGCAGGTTATATCGTAAACCAAATAAGGGGTTAATAGGAGTTGATATTAGTTCGACTTCTGTTAAGGTTTTGGAGCTTTCTGTAAAAAGTAGCCGTTACTGGGTAGAGAGCTATGCTTTGGTCCCATTAATGGAAAACAGTGTTGTTGAAAAAAACGTCTTAAACCCGGAAGCAGTCGCGGATGCCCTTGGGCGTGCAATTAATTTGGCCAACACCCAGTCGAATCATGCCGCTTTTGCCATTCCAACCTCTATGGTGATTACCAAAACTATCGAGATGGATGCAGACATGTCGAATGATGAGCGTGAAGTTCAGATTCGTGAAGATGCAGAACAGTATATTCCGTTCCCACTCGATGAAGCCAGTCTGGACTTTGAAGTTCTGCCTGACCGTCTTGCCAATCCAAACCGGGTCAATGTGCTGTTGGTGGCAACCCGCATTGAAAATATTGAAGCACGCTCTGAAGTTTTGGAAATTGCCGGACTGACACCCAAGATCGCGGATGTAGAAAGTTTTGCGCTGGAAAATGCTTTTAAAGTGTTTTCGGATACTTTGCCGATGGGGGTAAATACTGTCGGTATTTTAGACATTGGACATAGTATGACCACCTTGTCGGTGATGCAGAACAACAAAATTATTTATACCCGTGAGCAGGTGTTCGGTGGCAAACAGCTGACTCAGGAAATTCAGAACCGTTATGGTCTGTCTTTTGAAGAAGCCGGGCGTGCTAAAAAAACCCGTGCTTTGCCAGATGATTATGATATTGAAGTGCTAGAACCGTTCCTGGATGCCGTAGTGCAACAGGCAGCGCGGTCATTACAATTCTTCTTTTCATCGTCTCAGTTTAATGAGATTGATCATATTTTATTGGCCGGCGGGAATGCCAATATTCCAGGTCTGGCAAAATTATTACAACAAAAACTCGGTTACCGTGTCACGATCGCGAATCCATTTTTGCAAATGGGCTTTTCTCCTCAAATTGATATTAAAAAAATTGAAAATGACGCGTCATCACTCATGGTTGCATGTGGTTTGGCATTGAGGAGTTTTGATTAATGGCAAAGATTAACTTACTTCCTTGGCGTGATGAGCTAAGAATTAAAAGAAATAATGAATTCGTGGCAATCTGTGTGGGGGCGCTTTTCTTAGGACTGGCGGCGGCAGGTTCAACCTGGTTTTATTATGATCACAAGCTTCAGGATCAGGAACAGGCCAATCAGCTGATTCAAAGTACCAACCAGAATCTGGATGTGCAGTTAAAAGCGCTAGAAGGTTTGCAAGAGCAACGTAATGCCATTGTTGAGCGGATGAAGCTGATTCAGGGCTTGCAAACGCAACGTCCGATCGCGGTACATTTGATTGATGAAATTGTACGGGTGACACCAGCCAATATGTACATCACCAAGTTTCAGCGTACTGGCGATAAATTTAGCATCGAAGGTCGAGCCGAGAGTCCAAATACCGTAGCAGAATTACTGCGTAATCTGGAAGCTTCCTCCTGGTACCGAAATGCCTTTATGAATGCCTTTCTGGTGGCTGAAGAATCCAAAGAAAAGGCACCGAGCTCGATTATTCCACGTGTTGAAGAGTCTTATGGCAGCTTTACCGTGACTGTGGATCTGGATCAGATCGCTGAACCGGTACTGAATGAAGAACAGCAAGCAGCCAATACCACTCCGGGGGCATCATCATGAGTAATGAAAAATTCGATGAGTTCAGCCAGGATGCCGTGGCTGTACCTAAAAATAAAATGACAGTTGAGAAATTTTTTCAGCAATTCAATACTCTAGATCCTAATAATTATGGCAGCTGGCCTTTATCAGTCAAGATTAGCTGCTGGATTTTTATTGTTATCTTGGTATTTATGCTGATTTATTTTGCTCTGACCAGAAGTACGATTGAATCAATTTCACAAGCCAGTGCCCAGGAACAAAACCTGCTGAATGAGTTTCGTGAAAAGGAATCAAAATTACGTAATCTACAACAATATCAGATTCAGCTTCAGGAAATGGAAGCACGTTTTAACCAGCAATTAGAACAATTGCCGAAGGAAACTGAAATTCCGGGTCTGGTCGAAGATATTAACCTGAGTGGGGTGAATTCAGGTCTGAAATTTAAAAATATCCGTCTGGAACCGGAGATCAAGCAGGAATTCTTTATTGAACAGCCGATTGCGATTGAAGCGACTGGGGATTATCACGCATTTGGCTCTTTTGTCAGCAGTATTGCCGGCTTGTCGCGTATCGTAACCTTACATGACTTCACCATTACCGGTACTGAGAATAAAGAGAAAAAATCTGAGATTCCGGTGATTGATTATGTGGTTAAAGCCAAAACCTATCGCTATGTCGGCAATGCTGATACTTCTGCAGCAGCGGGTAGCACAACTCAGGGGGCGCAGTAATGAATAGAATGAAAATTACTTCAGCTTTAACACTTGGGTTTTTATTGTTGGGATGCGATTCACGCATTGATGCAGTCAATCAGGAAATGGCTAATATTCGTAATCAGCCACCTTTGCCAATTGAACCTGCGCCTGATTTTATGCCAGTTGAAACCTTCAACTATGCAGCACATCAGATCAAAAGTCCTTTTTTACCAAGCTCTCTGGCTGCCGAACTGAAAATTATGGCGGGGAAACGGGTTTATCCAAACCTATCACGTCAACTGCAACCGCTAGAAAGTTATCCGCTCGAAACATTGACCATGAAAGGCAGTATGCGCAATCAGGCAGGACAAATTCTGGCTTTAATCCAGACGCCTGATGGTGAGGTTGAGCGGATTCAACGTGGTAGCTATATGGGACTTAATCATGGTCGTGTGGTTGGAATTACACCAACACAAATCGATTTGATTGAGATTATTCCAGATGGCCGTGAGGGATATGTGGAACGTCCGCGAAGTTTGGTTCTTATCGGGCCGGCGCCATAAGTTTTAAAGGAATAACAATGAATAAGAGTATTAAAGAATTTATTTTTGGGGATGTTAATACAATGAATCGTGTGTTTCGTCAGTTTTCCATGGGTGCTGTTGCGATTGCGGTGATGCAAGCAGCCAGCGCACAAGTGGCCGTAACGAATGTGGTACCTATGCAGCTTCCTGGTCAAGGAACTGAAATTCGGGTGATGTTTAATGGTTTACCACCTCAACCACAAGCCTATCAATTAGAATCACCGTCACGTTTGATTCTGGACTTTGACAAGGCCCAACAGAATTTAAAACAAAGCAAAATTCCGGTCGCAACGCGTGAAGCCAGTTCAGTGGAGGTCACTTCGGATGCACAGCGTGCCCGTTTGACGGTTAATCTGACAGATGCAGGTGCCTTTACCACTCGAGTAGAAGGCAATACTTTTATTCTTAAAATTAACTCGGCAACTCCTGTAGCCATAGCTCAACCTGTGCAGCAACAGTCAGCTCAGGGTATTAGCAATATTGGTTTCCAGCGCGGTGCGCAAGGTGAAGGCCAGGTCGTTATTGATCTATTAGGAAATAATACTCCTGTTGATGTACAGCAGCAGGGTACCAAGGTTATTGTGCGCACTTTAGGTTCCAAGATTCCGGCTCATTTGACCCGCCGTCTTAATGTGACAGATTTCGCGACTCCGGTATCAAGTGTGGATGCTGTGAATCAAAATGGTTCAGGAGTCATTACGATTCAGTCTGCGGAAAGTTATGAATATATGGCTTACCAGACTGATAACAAGCTGACCATCAGCTTGAAACGACCAGAAGCCAAGAGTCCATTGCGTCCTAAAACCGTCGCTTATAGTGGTAAGAAAATTTCACTAGATTTCCAGGATATTGAAGTGCGCCGCGTGTTGCAGTTATTGGCTGATTTTACCGATATCAATATGGTGGCTGCGGACAGTGTGCAAGGTAATATTACCTTGCGCTTGAAAGAGGTACCTTGGGATCAGGCGCTGGATATTGTGCTGAAAACCAAGAATCTGGATAAACGCCGCAATGGCAATGTGATCTGGATCGCACCAGTTACAGAGCTGATAAAGGCTGAAGAGGAAGAAGCTAAGGCGATTAAGCAGAGTGTAGCACTTGCTCCTATCCAAACTGAGTATATGCAGCTCAATTATGCCAAAGCTGCTGATATCGAAAAACTGATTACGCAGAATAAAGGGGCATCAAGTGGTTCGAGTGCTGGGGATAAGGAAAGCTTGTTGAGTTCACGAGGGTCTATTTCTGTAGATGCTCGAACCAATACTTTAATTATTAGTGATACTCAGCAATTTATTGATAAAATTAAAAATATGGTGGATTTGCTTGATATTCAAGTGAAGCAAGTTATGGTTGAGGCAAGAATAGTTACAGCTGAGAGAAACTTTTCTCGAGACTTAGGCATTCGTTGGGGCTTGCAAAGAAATAACCCAATTCCTTTGGATACTCCAGGTTCTACTGTATGGGGGGGAGATTATTCGCCGAGCTTAGATCTAGGGGTTAATCTAGGAACTGCTTCTGCAGGTACATTCAGTTTTGGATTATTAAAAATTTCTGACTATATGTTGGATTTACAATTAACAGCATTACAGTCAGATGGGCTGGGTGAGGTGCTTTCTGCTCCTAAAATTCTGACTGGTGATAAGCAGAAGGCTTATATTTTGCGTGGTACAGAGATTCCTTATCAATCTTATAGTGCTACTGAAGGGGTTAAAACTGAATTTAAAGCGGCTAATTTAAGACTTGAAGTGACTCCAAGTATTACACCTGATGGTAAGGTTCAGATGGAGCTTAAGATTGAAAAAGATACTATTGGAGCGATGACTCCTGATGGCCCATCTATCAATACCAATGAGTTGGAAACTAATGTCTTGATGGGTGATGGTGAAACGGTAGTTTTAGGTGGTATTTTTGATGATGCAAATACTAACAATTCACAAAAAGTACCAGTATTTGGGGATTTACCATATATTGGTGGTTTGTTCCGTAACAATACAAAAACTACCAACCAAACCGAGCTACTGATTTTCGTTACACCTCGAATTGTTAATGACAGTGTTTCAAGAAATCATTAATATATTTTGAATTTAACAAAACGAATAGGTGACTCCTTGCCAAGCAAAGAGTTTGAAACCCTGCCAAATATTTATTTGGTAGGGCCGATGGGGGCCGGTAAAACAACAGTAGGACGACATCTCGCAGAATTGTTAGGGCGTGAATTTCTAGACAGTGATCATGAAATTGAACGTAAAACAGGCGCGACCATTCCTTGGATTTTTGAAAAAGAAGGGGAGCAGGGTTTCCGTGACCGTGAAACTGCTGTCATTAATGACCTTACCTCACGTCCCCATCTGGTTTTAGCCACTGGCGGTGGTGCCATTACTCAGACCTTAAATCGGGATTATCTGAAACAGCGCGGAATTGTTGTCTATCTCTATACGCCGGTTGAAATTCAACTGCAACGTACCTATCGCGATAAAAACCGTCCTCTCCTTCAAGTCGAAAATCCGGAACAAAAGTTGCGTGATTTACTGGCAGTTCGTGATCCCTTGTATCGGGAAGTGGCACATCATATTATTGAGACCAATCAGGGTGCTGCACGAGATCTGGCGCAGCGGATTCTCAATCTCATTGTTCCTAAAAATTAAGTTCATTGAATAAAGTGGTTAATCAAGCATGCAAACCTTATATGTAGAACTCGGAGAACGTCGTTATCCTATTTTTATTGGAAGCGATCTGGATCCACAGGCCTTATTGGCTCCCTATATTCAGGGCAAGCAAGTGATGATTGTGAGCAATACTACGGTTGCACCACTCTATTTGCAGCGTTATCAAACTGCAATTGAGGCTCTGGATAAACGTGTTGCGACCTGTATTTTGCCTGATGGTGAAAAATACAAAGATAGCCAGCATTTGAATCTGATCTTTGATGCACTGCTTGAAGCCGGGTTTAATCGGGACTGTACTGTGCTTGCGTTGGGTGGGGGTGTGATTGGAGATATGGCTGGGTTTGCTTCGGCCTGTTTCCAGCGCGGTGTGTACTTTATCCAGGTACCGACGACCTTGCTGTCGCAGGTAGATTCAAGTGTTGGTGGAAAAACCGGGATTAATCATCCCTTGGGCAAAAACATGATTGGTGCTTTCCAGCAGCCGCAAGTGGTACTGGCGGATATGTCGCAGCTTTCTACTTTGCCTGATCGAGAGCTTTCAGCAGGTCTGGCTGAAGTCATTAAATATGCGCTGCTAGGCGATGAGTCATTTCTGGTCTGGCTTGAAGAAAACATGGATGCGCTGGTCGACCGTAATAAAGAATTACTTGCTGAAGCCGTTTACCGTTCCTGTGCGCATAAGGCCCGAATTGTGGCCAATGATGAGAAGGAACAGGGTGAACGTGCTTTACTCAATTTAGGGCATACCTTTGGTCATGCGATTGAATCCTATATGGGTTACGGGGTCTGGCTACATGGCGAAGCTGTGGCAACCGGTATGGTGATGGCAGCAGATTTATCACAGCGTATGGGCTGGATTTCTCAGGATGATGTGGAACGTACAAAAAAAATCATTTCTCGTGCCAAACTTCCGATTGTTTGTCCTAAAATCCCTCTGGACGATTTCCTGGCTTATATGGCCCATGACAAAAAAGTCTTAAATGGGCAATTGCGTCTGGTATTGTTGCAACAATTAGGCAAAGCTGTGATTACCCGAGACTTTGATCTTGAGTTAATGCAACAGGCAATTTTGGCCAATCAGGCATAGGTTTTAGTTTTTATGGCAGCATTACACACTCCTTGGCAAAAGGTTCAGCACTATTTCTGGCTGGTCTGTGGGATATGCTGTCTATTTGCAGCCTTGATCTTCTGGGCGATTACTGACCCAGATACCGTGGTTGAAGTAGAAAAAAAGCCGGAAACTAAAGCTCAGCTACAAATTCAGCCGGAAAAAGTAGCGACTATGACCCATCTTGGTGCGCTTTTCGACGAGGTTCAACCCCTTGACTTGAATACGCGCACCATTGTGAATGCCAATCATGAACCGGAATTTCGTGGCACCAAATTTGTCAATGAAGCTAAAAACCAGCATGCGATTGAGTTATTTCGCGTAAGTAATGAAGCCATCCTAAAAAGTTTTCTTAAGAAACAGTCAGATCGTAAGCCTTTTATTTATTTAAGAATATCGGGTGAAAATCAGCCAGAACAATATGTGCTGCTCTATGGTCGATATAAAACCGCAGCAGAAGCCAAACAGGCTCTGGCTAACTTGAATATAAATCTGCCTACGTCAGTCCAACCTGAAATTGTGCAAATCCAGCAGTATGTCGGTCTGGTGAATAATCTGGGTTCAGATGAGTTGGCAAGCAATCAGAAGCTGTATGAGGTGCGCTTGAAAAACGTTCCTTTACCGAAGATCGATGAATCGGTGCGGCTAAGACAGCAGACCCAGCCTGAGAGCAAGTCACCTAGTGCTGATGTAACGACCAGTACCACGATTGTACGTCGTGATTCTTCTGGCAATGTTGTTGATGTACAAAAATCCGAGAGCGCTGTAGAGGGTACACCGCAACTACAAAATAATAATAATCGACCGAACCCGGGAACTCCTTCCCGCCCTCAAAATAATGAGATTAGCGATCCTTTTAATTAAATCGGTCTAAAATAGCGCACCCAGGCAATTATATAATTATAAATGTGCGCTTTTGGTGCAAAAAATACCCATTAAAAATAAGCTATATTGCCCTGATCTATACTAAATCTCTGTCATGTGTATGGTTTTAATTTATGCGCTGTTTGTTGGCATGTAATTTGCTTTATTGGTGCATGAGTTGAATTAATCTCCCTGTTTTAGCGCGAAAAATGATTCGATGACAATGTATGAATGTCATATTTATTGCTAATTTTTATGTTATTCATCAGCAAAATAAACTTTATTTTTTATGCATTCGGTCTAAAAAAGGACTACGCTGAAGAAATAAAGAGGAAAAATTTTGCTCGATTAAAACGGTCTTCGAAAGTCCATTCAACGCAGCGCAGAGAAGAATTTAGATTGTTTAACAGCCTATTGAGGCTTCGTGAAAGAAGGGTACGCTATGCACATGCCATCGCCTAATAATGTAGCTCCCGCTCAAGGTTTATACCAACCGGATGAGTTTAAAGATAACTGTGGTTTCGGTTTAATTGCCCATATGCAGGGTGATGCAAGCCATGATCTCGTCAAGACCGCGATTCATAGTCTGAGTTGTATGACCCACCGTGGTGGTATTGCCGCGGATGGTAAGACTGGGGATGGTTGTGGCCTGCTGTTGGCGATGCCGAAGAAATTCTTCCGTGAAGAAGCAAAGCGCTTAAGTGATACGACTTTAAGTGAAGTCTTTGCTGTGGGTTCGGTATTCCTGAATCTTGATCCTGCCCTTGCTGCACATGCCAAACAGGTTTTAAACAAAGAAATTGAAGCTGAAGGCTTAATCGTTCTGGCTTGGCGTCTGATTCCAACCAATGTCAATGCTTTGGGTGAAATTGCCTTGCAATCGATGCCGGCATTTGAGCAGATTATTGTCAATTGCCCGATGGGTGTGACTGAGGTTGAATTTAACCGCAAATTATTCCTGGCGCGTCGTCGTGCAGAACAGTTGCTGGTAAATGACACTTCATTCTATGTCACCACCTTATGTTCAACAGTCATCAGCTATAAAGGCCTGATGATGCCGGAAGCGATTGCCGATTTTTATACCGATCTGGCGGATCCGCGTCTGGAATCGCATATTGTGGTATTCCACCAACGTTTCTCGACCAATACCTTGCCACGCTGGCCGTTGGCACAGCCGTTCCGTTATCTGGCGCACAATGGTGAAATCAATACCATTACTGCGAACCGTAACTGGGCCATGGCGCGGGTACCAAAATTTGAAAATCCGTTATTGCCGGGTTTAACTGAACTGAATCCAATCGTGAACCGTACCGGTTCAGACTCTTCAAGTCTGGACAATATGCTGGAAATTCTGGTCGGTGGCGGTATGGATCTGTTCCGTGCCCTGCGTATGCTGGTGCCGCCGGCCTGGCAGAACGTGGAAACACTAGATGCTGACTTGCGTGCATTCTATGAGTTTAACTCGAAACATATGGAAGCCTGGGATGGTCCGGCAGGTCTGGTAATTCAGGATGGCCGTCATGCCATCTGTATGCTGGATCGTAACGGTCTGCGTCCGGCACGTTGGGTGATTACCAAAAATGGTTATATCACGCTGGCGTCAGAAATTGGGGTCTGGGGTTATCAACCTGAAGATGTAATTTCTAAAGGTCGTGTCGGCCCAGGTCAAATGCTGGTCATCGATACGCAAACCGGCAAGGTACTGGATACGCAAGATGTCAATAATCATCTAAAACGGATGCGTCCATACCGTGAATGGTTACGTGACAATTCTGTACGTCTGCAAGGCAGTCCGGAGCTGGAAGAATATTTATGTGATCAAGGCTTAAAAGGCGATGGCCTGAAAGCCTCACAGAAAATGTTCATGGTGACCTTTGAAGAACGTGACCAGCTATTGCGTCCAATCGCAGAAAGTGGTCAGGAAGCGGTGGGTTCCATGGGTGATGATACGCCAATGGCAGTATTGTCACGTCAGGTGCGTCATGTCTCGGATTATTTCCGCCAGCAGTTTGCACAGGTGACCAATCCACCGATCGATCCATTACGTGAATCGATTGTGATGTCACTGGAAACCTGTTTAGGCCGTGAACAGAACGTGTTTGAACAGGGTCCTGAACATGCCGATCGCCTGATTATTTCCAGTCCGGTACTGTCAAATTCGAAAATGCACCAGATCCGTACCTTGGGTCGTAAAGGCTATGAAATTGCGGACATCGACCTGAACTATGCTGAAACTGAAGGTCTGCAAGCCGCAATCCTGCGTATTTGTGAAGAATCTGCGCAAGCGATTCGTGATGGCAAAACTTTACTGGTGCTTTCCGACAAGAAAATTCGTGAAGGTTACTTGCCAGCCAATGCCTTTATGGTGACTGGTGCGGTGCATCATCATTTGATTAATACCGGTTTACGTACCGATGCCAATCTGATTATTGAAACCGGTTTTGCCCGTGATCCGCACCAGTTTGCAGTACTTCTTGGCTTTGGTGCAACGGCAATCTATCCGTACCTGGCTTATGACGTGATCAATGATCTGGTTGCCAAAGGCGAGCTCTTGGGTGATCCGATCTATGCACAAAACAATTTCCGTAAAGGGATTGAGAAAGGCTTATTGAAAGTCCTGTCAAAAATGGGAATTTCGACAGTTGCCTCGTATCGCGGTGGCCAGTTGTTTGAAGCCGTGGGTCTGTCCAATGAAGTGGTCGATACATGTTTCGTTGGTGTGCCGAGCCGTATCCAGGGTGCGACCTTTGTTGACCTTGAAAATGACCAGAAACAGCTGGCAGATATTGCCTGGAAAAACCGTAAGCCAATCGATCAGGGCGGCCTGCTGAAATTTGTCTTTGGCAAGGAATACCATGCCTTTAACCCGGACGTGATCAACTCGCTGCACAAGGCGGTGCGTTCAGGTAATTATGCTGATTTTAAAGAATATGCAGAACTGGTGAATAACCGTCCGATTGCCACCATTCGTGACCTGTTCAAACTGAAAACTGATAATTCGATTCCTATTGAACAAGTGGAATCGGTAGAAGAGATCCTGCCGCGTTTTGACTCTGCTGGTATGTCTTTGGGTGCATTGTCGCCGGAAGCACATGAAGCAATTGCGATTGCCATGAACACCATCGGCGGTCGCTCGAATTCAGGTGAGGGCGGTGAAGATCCAGCGCGTTACGGTACCATCCGTAACTCGAAAATCAAACAAATTGCATCGGGCCGTTTTGGTGTGACCCCTGCTTACTTAACGTCTGCAGAAGTTCTCCAAATTAAAGTCGCGCAAGGTGCAAAACCAGGTGAAGGTGGTCAGTTGCCGGGTGGTAAAGTGAATGGTCTGATTGCCCGTTTACGTTACTCTGTACCGGGTGTCACGCTTATTTCGCCACCTCCGCATCATGACATCTATTCAATCGAAGATTTATCACAGTTGATCTTTGATTTAAAACAGGTTAACCCACAGGCGATGGTGTCCGTTAAGCTGGTTTCTGAACCGGGTGTCGGTACGATTGCGGCAGGTGTAGCAAAAGCCTATGCCGATTTCATTACCATTTCTGGTTATGATGGCGGTACAGCGGCTTCTCCACTTTCTTCAATTCATCATGCAGGTTCCCCGTGGGAACTGGGTCTTTCTGAGGCGCATCAGGCACTGCGTGTGAATGACTTACGTGGAAAGGTTCGCGTACAGACAGACGGCGGTTTAAAAACCGGTCTGGATGTGGTCAAAGCCGCGATTTTAGGGGCTGAAAGCTTTGGCTTTGGTTCAACGCCAATGATCGCATTGGGTTGTAAATACCTGCGTATCTGTCACTTGAATAACTGTGCAACCGGTGTAGCAACTCAGCAGGATCACTTACGTCAAGAGCATTATATTGGCGAGCCACAAATGCTGATCAACTTCTTCACTTTCATTGCTGAAGAAACCCGTGAATGGTTGGCAGCACTGGGGGTATCGAGTCTAAAAGACCTGATTGGCCGGACAGATTTATTAGAAGTCTTACCGGGTGAGACCGCCAAACATGCGCATCTGGATTTGAGTAAATTACTGGAATCCCATCCTGCTGCGGAAGGTAAAGCACAGTATTGTCAGGTTCAAGGCAATGCGCCATTTGATAAAGGTATTCTGGCAGAGAAAATGGTGGCGGAAATCCTGCCTGCGATTGAAGCCGGAACAGGCGGTGAGTATCACTTCTCGATTGGTAACTGTGACCGTTCGATTGGTGCGCGTTTATCCGGTGAAATTGCCCGCCGTTATGGCAACCTGAGCATGGAAAATCATCCGGTGAAAGTACACCTGAATGGTACTGCAGGCCAGTCGCTGGGTGTATGGAATGCTGGTGGCTTACATATCAGTCTGGAAGGTGATGCCAATGACTATGTAGGTAAAGGTATGGCCGGTGGTCGCATCTCGATCTTTCCGCCAAAAGGTTCGCCATTCCAGACGCAAAATACCGCGATTATTGGTAACACCTGCTTGTACGGTGCGACTGGCGGTAAATTATATGCAGCGGGTACAGCAGGCGAGCGTTTCGCGGTGCGTAACTCGGGTGCATTTGCCGTGATTGAAGGTGCAGGTGATCACTGCTGTGAATATATGACCGGTGGTATTGTGACCGTACTAGGTAAAGTTGGGCATAACTTCGGTGCAGGTATGACGGGTGGTTTTGCTTATGTACTTGATCTGGATAATGACTTCGTTGATCATTATAACCACGAACTGATTGAGCTGAATCGTATTTCCACTGAAGCGATGGAAGAGCATAAAGCCTTCCTGGGTCGTATCCTGGATGAACATATTAAAGAAACCGGTAGTGCTTGGGCGTACAAGATCCGCCATGAGTTTGATTTCTACAGCCGTAAGTTCTGGTTGGTGAAACCAAAAGCAGCCAACTTGCAAACGCTGTTAAAAACCACTCAAGCTGATCCACAATAATTTCACGACGAACAGATATATCGGCAGATGTAAGGCAACTGTGAACCCCTTACATCTAGCCACGGAGAGAGACATGGCAGAACGCCTGAGTAATGACTTTCAATTTCTGGATGTCGCACGCCAAGATCCAGAGAAAAAAGAGCTTGATGTCCGCAAAGCAGAATTTGTGGAAATTTATAAACCGTTTACTGCGGAAATTGCTGCGAATCAGACCCATCGTTGTCTTGGTTGTGGTAACCCATATTGCGAATGGAAATGTCCGGTACATAACTACATTCCAAACTGGTTAAAACTGGTGTCTGAAGGCCGTCTATTCCAAGCCGCTGAATTGTGTCACCAGACTAATACCTTGCCGGAGGTCTGTGGCCGTGTTTGTCCGCAAGACCGTCTGTGTGAAGGGGCATGTACCCTGAACGACGGTTTCGGTGCGGTGACGATCGGGAATGCAGAAAAATATATCAACGATACCGCCTTTGCTTTGGGCTGGCGTCCAGATATGTCCAATGTGCAATGGACCAATAAGAAAGTCGCAATCATCGGTGCAGGTCCTGCCGGACTTGGCTGTGCAGATATTCTAGTGCGTAACGGGGTAAAACCTGTAGTCTTTGACAAGCGTCCGGAAATCGGTGGTTTGCTCACTTTCGGTATTCCAGAATTCAAAATGGAAAAAGACGTAATGAAACGCCGCCGTGAAATTTTCACCGGTATGGGGGTGGAATTCCGTCTGAATACTGAGATTGGTACAGATGTGACTATTGACCAGTTACTTGCCGATTATGATGCTGTCTTTATGGGGATGGGAACCTATACCTACATGAAAGGTGGCTTCGCGGGTGAAGAGCTGAATGGTGTCCATGATGCACTGGATTTCCTGATTGCGAATGTCAATCGTTGTCAGGGCTGGGAAAAAGATCCATCTGAATACATCAGCGTGGAAGGCAAAAAGGTCATTGTTTTAGGCGGTGGTGATACTGCCATGGACTGTAACCGTACTTCGATTCGTCAAGGTGCTGAATCGGTGGTCTGTGCCTATCGTCGCGATGAAGAAAACATGCCGGGTTCACGCCGTGAAGTACAAAATGCACGTGAAGAAGGGGTGAATTTCCAGTTTAACCGTCAGCCGATCAAAGTTGTTGGTGAAAATGGTAAAGTGACCGGTGTGAAATTTATTACTACTCAGCTGGGTGAGCCGGACAGCCGCGGTCGCCGTAGCCCAGAACCAATTCCGGGTTCAGAAGAAATTCTTCCGGCGGATGCAGTCCTGCTTGCTTTCGGTTTCCGTACCAGCCCAGCTGACTGGTTCACCGATGTGGAAATTAATCTGGATGGTTCAGGTCGTGTCGTTGCCGCTGAGCAGCAGCAATATAAATTCCAGACCTCGAATCCAAAAATCTTCGCTGGTGGTGATATGGTGCGTGGTTCAGATCTTGTAGTAACTGCAATCTGGGAAGGCCGTCAGGCAGCTGAAGGGATTCTGGATTATCTGGATGTTTAACAGTTGAAAATTCACTGAAGTCATTCAAACAACCCGCTACGGCGGGTTTTTTATTTTTGGATATTGTCTAACTTAAAGAGAGGCCATTAAAAAAGATTATAAAAAGTAACAAAACTTTAGAAAATACTGTTTAAAATCAAATTAATTATATAAATATTAATAAAGAATTGAGGACAAGATATCATGCGTGTATTTAAACAATCTCTTATCGCCTTGATGCTGGCCAGTACCTTGACCCTGAGTGGTTGTGGTTATAACACCTTACAAGTCAAAGATGAAGCCGTAACGGCAGCCTGGTCGGAAGTCCAGAACCAGTATCAGCGCCGTGCCGATTTGGTGCCTAATCTGGTCAATGTCGTGAAAGGCTATGCCTCGCATGAAGAGCAGGTTTTAACTGAAGTCACACAAGCACGTGCCAATGTTGCCGGTTTAAAAGTAGATCGTGAAGTGCTGGAAAATCCTGAATTATTCCAGCGTTATCAGGAAGCACAGGCCCAGATGACCAGCGCCTTGTCTCGTCTGTTGGCTGTGACTGAAAATTATCCAGATTTGAAAGCGAATCAACAGTTCCGTGATTTACAGGTACAGCTAGAAGGGACTGAAAACCGGATTGCAGTGGCACGTAACCGTTATATTACGACAGTACAGGACTTCAACTCTTATGCGCGTCAGTTCCCGCAAGTCATGACTGCTAAAGTGATTGGCATGGACACTAAACCGAACTTTAGTGCCGAGCAAAGTGCTCAGAAAGCGCCAACGGTTTCCTTTGAATAAGTAAGATTTGTAAATAAGCGAGAGATCAGATGTCCGAGATGCTGCTGAAATATTGTGCTGGTTTGCTCCTCATGCTGGGCATGGGAATAACCACACTTGTTTCAGCAGAAACAGCCACAGCTACAGATACTGAAGAGGTCATCGTAGCCGGTGAAATTTTGCAGCCTAAAAATAATCAAAATACTCCAGCCCAAAATACAGAAACTGCAGCAGTATCACAGCCACAAATTGCCAATGATATGGCTGAAGGGCAGCTGCAGCGCGACTTGCCAAGCCTGAACCAACCCATCATTGACCAAGCCAATATACTCAGTGCCACTGAAAAACAGCAACTTAGTCAGCGTATTCTGAAGCTCTATGAGGAAGGAAAAGGCCAGATTGGTGTAGTGATTGTCCCAACAACGGGCCAGGAAGATATTTTTGATTATTCCATGCGGGTGGCCGACGCCTGGCAGCTCGGTTCGGCCAAACGGGATAATGGCTTATTGATGACGATTGCCATCAATGATCGCCGTATTCAGATCCTGACCGGTTATGGTCTGGAAGGGGTGCTGCCCGATATCGTGGCAGGTCGGATTATCAATGACAAGATCACGCCATATTTTAAACAGGGCCAATATGCGCAAGGGATTGATACGGGACTGGCTGAAATTGAACGGATTTTAAATCTTGATCCTGAAATTGCAGCACAGGCAGCGGATGAACTGAAAGAGCGTCAGGAACAGGCCTATCAGGCTCAAAAAGCCAGTAAGGCGACGTTCAGTAGCGTGCTTTTTATTATTGTTGCTGGTGTGATTGCTTCGATGATTTTTGGCAGAAAACTCAGTGCTGCAACTGCTGCAGTTGCAGGCACAGCTGCTGGCTTAGTCAATGGCATGGGTTTAATTGCCAGTTTAATGATTGGTGCCGGGGTATTCTTTTTATTGGTCACTTCACTGGCCCAACTGATTTTACATGCCTTTTTAGCAGGTGGCGGCCGAGGCGGCGGTAGTGGCCGTGGTGGTTTTGGTGGCGGCGGCTTCGGCGGTGGCGGTGGTGGTTTTGGTGGGGGAGGAGCATCAGGCTCATGGTAACAACGACAGATACGACAGAAATTGTCACGCGGCCGAAGCTGGAAGAGCATGCGCAGCCGAGCTTTAAGCGCTGGCTCAAGCATTTCTTTTATATGCCGGCCACCAAGCGTTTTTTTTCCAAGCAGGATCAGCATGCGATTGCAGTGGCGGTGGAAGAAGCCGAGCATGGACATGTGGGCGAAATTCAGGTGGTGATTGAAGGCTGTCTACCTTCACGATCTGCTTATTATCAGGATACTTTATGTCGTGCCCGACAACTCTTTGCTGAACTTGGGGTTTGGGATACTGAATATAATAGTGGGGTACTGCTGTATTTGAATCTATGCGAGCACAAGGTTGAAATTGTGATTGATCGTGGAATTAAAAATGCGACGACCCAGCAAGTCTGGGATGAAATCTGTCAAAACATCATTCAAAATCTGGCTCAACAGAGGTTTAAAGAAGGTGTAATTGAAGGTGTAAAGCAGATTGGAGAAGTATTAGATCAGTACTATGATCGGAAAATAGATGATTTAGAAAATGAATTAGGGGATAAACCGATTATTCTGGGGTGATTTTAGTCAACTAACTGACGATTTTTGTCAGTTAGTTACACAAAATAAAACACAGTAGTTACAAAAATAAAAATATTTTTTTAAAGTGCTGTTTTTTATCTCAATTTTATTATAATAAAACTTGGCACGCTTAGTGCTAAATATAAAATTAAGCTAAATGAGCTTTTTCTTTAGGCTTATAAATAAACAAAAAACATTTGTGGAGAATGTTATGAAAACTATGCAAAAGGGTTTTACCCTGATTGAATTAATGATTGTTGTAGCAATTATCGGTATTTTGGCTGCAATTGCGATTCCTCAGTATCAAAACTATATTGCGAAGTCTCAAGTAACACGTGTGATGGGTGAATTAAGCTCAATTAAGACAACACTTGAAACATGTATTCTTGAGGGTAAGACAGAAATTGTTAATGTTGAAGGTGATATAGCGGCAAATGAAGCACCAATTACCTGTGTTTTAGGTGCATCAACATCGAACCTGTTAGGTGAAACAGTACAATTATCTGAGGAAAATGGATTTAACGGCTTACTCGTTGGTTTACCAGTTGCTAGTACTGATCTAGGTTACGTTTCAGGTAAGTTTGGTAGTTCTGCAGCAGCAACACTTAAAGAAAGTATATTAACTTGGACTCGTCCAGTTAATGGTGCATGGCAGTGTAATACTGATGTAGCAGAAAAATTTGTTCCAACTGGCTGTACTTATACTGAAACAATGACTCATGGTACTGCAGTAACCTCCGAAGTAGTACCTGATTAATTGATATATTATAAAAAGTCCCTGTAAAGGGACTTTTTATAATCCACAAGAATATGCTAAAAAAAATGCTGTTTTTCAGCTATCTTTGCGCCATTTTTTGTTGGGGTATTTATCATACCTATGGTATAACTCCTTTTCTAAAAAAAAGCTATACTTTGGAAGCATGGTGGGGAGCTACAACCATTCATTGCAATGGGCAAGCAACAGATGCCATGATTCATATTTTAAAAACAATAATGCAAGACTATGGCAGTTTGTCGAATCAGTTTGTACTTAAGAAGCAAGATGGCCGAATTTTATCTTGCACCACAGGTGCAAAAACCCAAGAAGATACGAGATTCAGATTTGCAAGTTTAACAAAGCCTATTACTGCAGCATTGTTTTTAGAACATGAAGCACAAGGGCAGGTTCATAGAACGATGTTAATGAGCCAAGCTTTAGGTATTTCATCATCTACTGACTTAAGAATTAATACCATCACGTTACATCAACTTTTAACTCATACCTCGGGCTTTGACCGTTTACGTAGTCAAGACCCCCTCATGCAAGAGGGTGGGAAATCATGGTGTCCGTATAATTTATCTAAATTAAGCACTATAAGATTGGACCATAATCCGGGGGAAATATATAGTTACGATAATAGGAATTACTGTTTATTAGCCGTTGCTTTAGAAAAGGCAACAAATAAAAAGTATGAACAATTATTATCAGAGTATTTATTTAAATATAATTTTGAAAATATTCGTCTATTAGAAGGCCCATTTTTAAAAGATGAAGCTAGATATGATTTCCGCCATGAAGAACATTATTTCCCAAGTTATACAAAAAAATTTGATTTTTATGCAATGCGGCCGGTTGCGGGATTATCCGGATCAGCATTTGATTATGCAAGACTCATACATTTTTTCTTATATCAACGAAATTTACCTTTTCTGGAAATAATTGCGCAGAATCAAGATACCAAAGGCAGGTTAATAACGATAACTGCAGCATTAAGACAAAAGAAAATGAAAACTGGAGAAAGTGTTTTTTATCATACAGGAGCATTACCAGCTGCTAGAAGTCTACTTATGATACGAGAGAATGGAGATATTATTGTATGGTTGGGAAGCGGTGTACCTGCTGATCCAAACCTGGGAACAGAGGATCTGATGGAAGTAATTTTGTCTAATATTAACTGATTATCCTTTAAAAATTGCATAGGTACTAAGAATGTCCAAACGTGTAAAGTTTTTTATTAGTCATTTAACTATTTCTGCTCTAATAGCATGTTGCATTATTAGTGTAATATTTTTGCTCTGGTATCCTGGCGCTTTAGCATCTGCGGAAGGTGTAACTTATATCATTTTAATGTTGATTATTATTGATGTCATTATTGGACCTGCTCTTGGTTTCTTAGTTTATAAAGAAAATAAAAAAACATTAAAAATAGATTTAGGTGTGATAATTATATTGCAAATTACAGCATTAAGTTACGGAGTATATAATATTGCACAATCTCGTCCTATATGGATTGTACAGGCAGGTTCAATTTTTCAAGTTGTGCGTTTAAATATGATTGATGTTGATAGCCAAGAGCGTGCTGAGGCGGTGTATCAGGAACATTCTTTACTTAAACCTCAATGGGTGGCTGTTAATGAAAAGATTGCAAATGCAAGATTATTTGCAGAGCCGACAATAATGCCTGAAACTTATACTAATATGAAGGCTGCAATCGTACGAATCAGTACTCGTGCAAAATCTATCGATCAACTGCAAAATTTTAATCAGCTTGATGATGTAATACAGATTATAGATAAATATCCTTCAGCCAGTGGCTGGTTACCATTGCGTGCAGCTGACCAAGATAAGGTTGTACTTATAGACACTAATAAAGGCGAGGTGATCAAAATCGTCGACCTCCGACCTTGGAACTAATATTTTTTCTCTCTATAAAAAGCAGATTACCTCAAATCTGCTTTTTGATTATCATATGCCCAACCTCCACCGCGCATTCTCCACATGAAATTTACGCTCGCCCTTATCGCAGCAATCCTGATCTCCCTGGCATGGCTCATGCCCATTCATTATCGCCCTTGGGTGACTTACACAGGTGAGCTATACACATTTTTTGCCTTATTCGCCTTAGCTGCAATCTGCCTTAAAGAAAAACTAAAAGTCCCAGCTATTAGCTTACCTTTATTACTACTTGCCTGTGTACCATTTATACATTTACTGGCGGGACAGGTGTTTTTCTTTAGTATCGCCATGATGGGCTTTATTTTCGTATTTAGCTTTTGGCTGGCAAGTGTGCTGGGTTATCACCTTTCAACAGGAAACTATAACCGGGAAGAAACCTTTACCAACTTGAGTTATGTATTTCTAGCTTCAGGAACGATTACAGGCTTAATTGCTCTATGTCAGTGGACAAATCTGGATTCAATCCTGCCAGGCATGGTGAATATCAGTGGCAACCAACGGCCTTATGCCAACTTTGCCCAGCCTAATAATATGGCGACTTTTCTCATCATGGCTTTGATGAGCTGCCTTTACTTATATGAAAAGAAAAAAATCCAGACCAAATGGTTATTTGCCTGCGCTGCAGTGATTGTTATGGGAGTGGCGTTAAGTCAGTCGCGTACCGCGTGGGTCGCTGCGATTGCGATCATACTGTATCTGGCGTTCTATCAATATAAAGGCATCATTCGCCTGAAATGGTATTACAGCATCACTTGGTTGATCTTCTTTATTGCCTGTATCGTAGCGTTTCCATTACTCAGTCAGCTCGCTGCCCAGACGATGGATGCAGATGTCGTACAAAGTCGGGATGTGGTGTCGCGTGCCACCGGCGATATGTCACGCCTCGCGATCTGGGAGCAGATGCTGGCAGCAATTCAGGCACAGCCATGGTTTGGCTATGGCTGGTATCAGACCAGTGTGGCTTTTGTTTCGATCAGCGATACGGTGCAAGGCCCGGTCTGGATTCGTAGCGCACATAATTTTATTCTGGATTTTTTGCTCTGGAATGGACTGTTCATCGGTCTGCCTTTCTTGGCCTATTTTAGTTATTTGGGTTATCAGCTACAACGCTGGGTCAATACCCCAGAGTCTGTCATCGGGATTCTGATGATTGGGGCATTTGTGACACATGCCATGTTTGAGTTTCCACAACACTATGCCTATTTCCTGTTACCAGCCGGTTTTATTCTGGGTACGGTCTTGGCACAGAATCCAAAAATTAAAACGATTACGTTGCCATCTATATGGATGAAACTGACTTTCAGCCTTGGAGTGATCTTATTGCTCGTGATTTACCGGGATTATGATGTTGCTGTACCAAAACTTGGACAAAGTATTCGTTATGAAATGCAGCCAGAAAAGATCACTAATGAAAAGCCGATCTATCTGCTGACTGAGTTTAATCACCGGATTGCCTGGATTCGGGTCAATCCTTATCGCAAGATGAGCGAAGATGAAATTCATCAATATGAAAAGCTGGTGGTGAGCTATCCAACCAAATACAACTTTTTAAAATATATTCGTTTATTGGCTTATAATGGCTATGTAGATGAAGCCCAGCATCAACTTCAGCGTTTAAATACGATTCAGAAAACTGAACTCAGCTATGCCGAAGTGACGCGGGATATGCCAAGCCAATAAGTACAAAAAAGCCAGCATCTGCTGGCTTTTTTATTGTGAATCGAATCTTAGAGCTGGCTTTGAATATAGTTTTCGATACCCACACTTTCAATCAGATCGATTTGCGTGGTCGTCCAGTCCAGATAGTTTTCTTCTTTTTCCAGAATTTCCTGTAGCAGATCGCGGGTCACATAATCCATTTCCGTTTCGGCCAGTGCTACAGCTTTCTGAATGGTTTCGATATTTTCTTTGACTTTGCGCACATCACAATGCAGCACTTCTTGAGTGTGCTGGCCGATATACAGTTTGCCCAGATGTTGCAGATTTGGCAGACCTTCTAAAAATAAAATCCGTTCAATGATTTTGTCGGCATGCTTCATCTGAACAATGGATTCTTTATATTCTGCCGAGCCCAGTTTCTCAATGCCCCAGTCATTAAACATGCGCGAATGCAGGAAATACTGGTTAATCGCAGTTAGGTGGTGATACAACACCTGATTGAGCTGATTAATCACATCACGATTGCCTTTCATCACATAACTCCATTTGAACCTGTTTTATCTTTCTAAGAAAGCGCTCTAACTCATGATAGTAAAGCAAGTCAGGGGGCAATGGCGAGTAATTTATAGAACAGCAAATGAAAATCGCAATCAAATCGATCCAGCTCCAGATCGATGACAATAAAAACCCGCCAGAGTCAGAGGCGGGGGAGGAAGAATGATCTTAGATCATTGGTGTTATCATTATCTTTATTCGGTTTAGGCGGCCACAGCCAGACGGGCTGCAATTTGTGAAACTTCATCACTGATGATCATACGGGCTTCTGGTGCACAGCGGCCACAGCAAGTTCCCAAGTCCAATGCATCGCGCACATCACGATAACTTTCAGCGCCATTTGCAATAGCATCTTTAATGTCTTGATCTGTAATGCCACGGCATAAACAAACGTACATAGGACACAACCACAGTGTTTAAATAAGATAAGTAATATTATTGATAATTGTTATCGTTTGTCAATAAAAATCATTTGAAATAGCTTTTATTGTGATTGGTGATTTAGATAAAAAAATATCACTCAAGCAAAAATCCGATTATTGCTCGGGTTTTTGCTTGAGTGATTCATGATTGCAAACGAAATATAGAAGTTTAGGTATTAAATAAATTTTAAAAATTATTGCTGAATGATAACAACGCCATCCATCTCGACCAGAGCATCTTTTGGCAGGCTGGCAACACCGAGTGCTGCACGTGCTGGATAAGGCTGGGCAAAATATTCACCCATAATCTGGTTCACCAGCTGGAAGTGCGATAAATCAGTCAGATAAATATTCAGTTTGGCGATGTCTGCCAGAGAGCCACCGGCCGCTTCGCAGACGGCTTTTAAATTATCGAATACACGGCGAATCTGTGCCTCAATGCCTTCAACCAATTCCATACTATAAGGATCTAAGCCAATTTGACCCGATAGATATAAGGTATCACTGACTAAAATGGCTTGCGAATAGGTACCAATCGCAGCAGGGGCATTTTCAGTATGGATCACTTGGCGGGACATTAATTTCTCCTTTTATCATCAACATACATCATATTCGATCAATCCAGCCGACAACAGCATTATCGTTTTAAATGATTAACTCGCTTTAGATGCTTCGCTCAGAATGACGGGCCGGGTCAGACGGGTAATTCTTGGAAAACCGAAATACATACGCAGGTCCCGGATGATCTGGGCAATCTGTTTGCGGTTATGCACCACGATATTGACATAGGTCTGCTCATCTTGGGTGCGCACCATTTCCACCCCGGAATGTGCTTTACGACATTGATAGATCAGGTCAGAAATCTGCTCATCATCCATGGCCAGATCAATACAGAGATAGGCAGTAAAGCTGATGTCGTCCAGATCATCGGCGGTCCACTGCAAGGGCATGATATTTTCCGGATGCTGATGCTGTTCATGCAGCAGGTTATGACAGCGTGAACGATGTACAATCAGGCCGCGGCGGGTCAGATGACCCTGAATCGGGTCGCCCAGTACCGGATTGCAGCAATGGGCATATTTGACATCAACGCCTTCAGTACCCTGAATCAGACGTCCCGAGCTGGCGATATTCTGATGCTGGTCTTGGGCAAATAGATGATTGGCCACCAGTTGCGGCAATAAATCACCAACAGCAATCTGCTCAAAGAGTTGTTCTTTGGTCGCAACATGACGCCATTCCAGCAGGTTTTTCCAGTCTGCTTCGGTCAGATCTCGAATTGAGCGATGAAACAGTTTTAGTGCACGATTTAGTGCCTGTTGACCCACCAGACGTTGTTCGTCCAGATCCTGATCGCGCAAGATATTTTGAATGGCACGGCGGGCTTTTTGGGTGTTGATAAAGCTGAGCCAGTCCGGGTTGGGGGTTGCCAGGACATCGGTAATGATTTCGACCACCTGGCCGCTGACTAGCGGGGTAGAGAGCGGTTTAGTCTCATTGTTAATTTTCGCCCCGATGGCATGGTTGCCGAGGAACAGGCTGGCCGCATAAGCAAAATCAACCGCTGTGGCACCTTGTGGCAATTCGTGTAAATGCCCATGCGGGGTATATACCCAGATTTTTTCCTGATGCAGATAATCCAGTAATTCACTAAAGGTGGTTTTGGCGCATTCACCATCGACCAACACGTTCAGATTTTGCATCGAGGCCTGAATTGCAGAACGACAGGCTTGCGGGGCATTTTCACCCAGTACCACGCCAAAACGTGCGGCTTTACGCATCAGTTCGGTTTGAATGGTGAGCGACAAGGTGGTCTTTTCACCTTTTAAACGCATCATCAAGGACTGGTTGCCACCGGGTAATGGACGGCGAATATGATCTTCATAGCTTTGAATTTTAAAGCTTTGAGTCAGAATCTCTGCCAGACGGTCACAATCTGCAATGCTTTGTAAAATAATTTCAAAGGCATGACTATGGGTCAGCTCTTGCAGGTCAATATCATTTTTAACAAAATGACGTAACAGCTCAATATTATTATTTTTCTTTTTGATTCGACCTTCAATTTTATAGTCTTCTAAGAGATCATTCAGCTTTTGTTCCCAGATCGCCTGATATTCACAACGTTTTGGCTTGGTTTCTAATAGCGCTGCCTGAACGTTGTTGTACATGTCCAGATCAAGATTCTGATAACACAGGTGTTCCAGGTTGTCGGCCATTTCATTCATACCGACAATACGTGCCATCGGCACAAAAATTTCAAAGGTTTCGCGGGCGATACGGGCACGTTTGTCCGGGCGTAGCGCCTCTAAAGTGGTCATGTTGTGATAGCGGTCGGCCAGTTTCACAATAATGACACGTGGATCCTGTAAGGTGGCTTGCAGGATTTTTCGGAATGACGCGGCTTTATTATATTCTTTATCGCTGGAATGGCTGAGTTTGGTCACGCCATCGACCAGCTCGGCCACAGTAAAACCAAAAGTCTCGCTAATATCATCTTTGTTAAAGTCAGTATCTTCAATAACATCATGCAGCAGGGCGGCCATCAGGGTTTCAGTATCCAGCCGCATATGAGCCAAAATACAGCTTACCGCAATCGGGTGCAGAATATAGGGTTCGCCGCTTTTACGGGTAATACCTTCATGGGCCAGATCTGCATAATCACAAGCCGCAAGCACACGCTCGACTTCGCTTTCATTTAAATACGCGTCGATAATGATATGTAATTGTTGCTTGGCTTGACTGACCTGTGGCCCTGGCATAAAACACCTTTTAAACTGGATTTTCTTACAAACAAAAAACTGAAAGCTCTAATGAAATCGAAATCATAAAGCTTGTCAATTTTTTTCATGCTTAAAAGCAGAAAACCGGGACAAACTCGGGAGCTAACTGTTAAGTTATAACCGTTCTAGCATAAATATAAAAGTCACATAACAAAAAAAGCCTAGTTTTAAACTAGGCTTTTTTTCAGGAGGAGGGCTTATTGGAAAGAAAAGCCATCCAGATTAAGGTTGTTTGCAGAAAGTGCCAGATCCAAGCTCGAAGTTTGGTAATCCTGATCACGCTGTTTTAAAATATCTTTGGACACATGCCCTGCAGCGATTTCACGCAAAGCCACTACAGTCGGCTTGTCGTTGTCCCATTCCACAGTCGGTTCAATGCCTTGACGTGCCAATTGACGCGCGCGTTTGCTTGCCACTAGTACAAGCTCAAAGCGGTTGTCTACATGGTCTAAACAATCTTCAACGGTGACGCGTGCCATAAGAATTCTCGTTTGAATAATAAATTTTAACAGACTGCACAGTATAAAAGGCTTTGTCTATAGACTCAAGTTTTAATCACTGCTCAGTTGGCGTAATCAGTTTTTGGATCAGTTTTTCATGACGGTTGGCTTGCTGGCTAAGCACCAGACGATTGGCAATAATCACCGCTTCCAGGTCATGCAGCGCCTTATTAAAGTCGTCATTAATAATGATATAGTCAAAGTTGCTATATTGTTGCATATCTTCTACCGCACAGCTCAGACGATGCTCAATCACATCCACAGCATCAGTACCACGGTTAGACAGGCGTTCACGCAAGTCGAACTGGCTTGGTGGCAAGATAAAAATTTGTTTAGATTCAGGAAAAAGTCGACGAACCTGTTGCGCACCTTGCCAGTCAATTTCCAGTAGCACATCATGGCCTTTGGCCAGTTGCTCTTTGACTGTGGCTTGTGCGGTCCCGTAGTAATTACCAAATACTTCGGCGTATTCGATAAAACCACCTTCATTGACCAGATTTAAAAAATCTTCTTTATTGGAGAAATGATAGTGCACGCCATCGAGTTCGCCAGGTCGTTGACCGCGTGTGGTATGTGACACAGAAACGTGAAGGTTATTGACACGCTCAAGTAGGGCTTTAACGAGGGATGTTTTGCCTGTTCCAGACGCTGCAGAAACGACAAACAAGAGACCCGACATGATATTTTTCCTGATATGATAAAATATCTTCTCTATTTTAGAGTAGAGCGGCTTTAAACTAAATAGTTGTCAGTCGATTGTTTTACATTTATTTCAATTGAACCGCTAAAAATGGTGTGAGTATTGAGGATTCTATGGAAATTGTTTTAGCCAACCCACGTGGTTTTTGTGCTGGTGTAGATCGTGCGATTGCGATCGTGAACCGTGCCTTAGAATGCTTTAACCCACCGATTTATGTACGACATGAAGTGGTACACAACAAATTTGTCGTGGATGACTTGCGTCAGCGTGGCGCCATCTTTGTCGATGAGCTGGATGAAGTCCCTGACGACAATATTGTGATTTTTAGTGCACATGGGGTTTCGAAAGCAGTACAGCTTGAGGCTGAACGCCGTGGTTTAAAAGTCTTCGATGCGACCTGTCCGTTAGTGACCAAGGTGCATATCGAAGTGACCAAATATGCACGTGAAGGCGTAGAAGCCATTCTGATTGGCCATGAAGGCCACCCGGAAGTCGAAGGCACCATGGGGCAATATGATAAAAAAAATGGCGGTGCAATTTATCTGGTCGAAGATGAAGAAGATGTCGCTGCCTTAAGCGTGCATCATCCTGAAAAAGTCGCTTTTGTCACCCAAACAACCTTGTCGATTGATGACACCGCCAAAGTCATTGATGCCTTGCGCCAAAAATTCCCTTTAATTCAAGGGCCACGTAAAGACGATATCTGCTATGCGACGCAAAACCGTCAGGATGCTGTACGTGATCTGGCTGAACGTTGTGATGTAGTCTTAGTTGTGGGTTCACCAAATTCATCCAACTCCAATCGTTTGCGTGAGCTGGCGGAACGTATGGGTAAAGCAGCTTACCTAGTCGATAATGCCGATGAACTTAAACAGGAATGGTTTAAGGAAAATGCTCAGATTGGAGTTACAGCAGGTGCTTCTGCACCGGAAATTTTAATTAAACAGGTGATTCAGCGTTTGCAGGACTGGGGCGCTCAGGCACCACATGAGCTGGATGGGCGTGAAGAGAATATCACTTTTAGTTTGCCGAAAGAGTTACGTATTTCGGTAACTCAAGTCTGAAGTGTTAAGCATTTAACATTCTGAATTTTTTAAAAATTGACAGATAATTGGATTTTGGCAATTATCTGTTTTTTTATACCTTTTATCTGTTCTGTGTAGTTTTTGTAATTTTAATAAGTAATAGTTTAAATGGATCAAGCTTCGACCTAGGGGGAGGGAGAGTATGCGTAAAATTCAGGGGTTTACCTTAATTGAGTTAATGGTGACGATTGCGGTGTTGGCGATTATCGCGATGATGGCAGCACCATCTGTAGGCACAATACTTAATAAACAGAATTTAAAAAAAAGTAGTACTGATCTAATGAATACTTTGGCTAAAGCACGAGCAAAAGCAGCTTTAGAGCGCAGAGAGATAACTGTGGTAATAGGAGAGGGAGCGGACACCCCTAATAGACTACATTGGTCTCCATCTGGTAAAGCAATATTAAAGTCAGGTAATAATCTTATTTTTATGCCTAATGGATTGGTTCGAGATCCATTAAATGCAAATACAGTAATAGCGAATAATACAACTTTTGTGATTTGTGATACTGCAACGAATGCAACAGCATCTAAAACAATATCAATTTCTCGAATGGGTACAATACAACAACCTGTTGATGGAGCATGTGCATAATGAACAAAATACAACAAACAGGTGTGGGATTGATAGAAATTTTAGTCGCACTTTTAATACTCGCAATTGGAGTATTAGGTTTTGTAGCATTGCAATATCGTGCCATAGAAGCATCGAGTGAGGGAGAGAATCGAATCCAAGCTATTAATACAGCAAGAGATGTGGCTGAGAAGATTCGAGTGAATCGTGCAGCCTTAGCAACTTATTCAATAGAGCTTGCTCGAACAAATATAACTGAATTAACCACACCTAGTTGTTTTAGTACTTATTGTTCTCCTACACAAAAAGCTGAATTTGACTCTTCATTTGTAAAACTCTCCACTCAAAGAATGGGTATGACTATAAATATGATGACGTGTCCTGGTATACAAAATGGTCGGCGGTGTATTTACGTCGCTTGGGGAGATACTGCAGCGACAAATGCTGACGGACTGAATAATTGTACGACTTCGGGTCTTTACAGAGCAGATTCCACTTGTGTTGTGATGGAGGCCTATTAAATGAGACAGCAAAACGGTTATACATTAATGGAGCTGCTGATAGCATTAACTCTTGGTTTGGTCATTGTTGCTGCCGCCACTATGCTATTTTTGACAGGTGTCCGAAGTCAAGCAATGCAACAGGGTGTTGCAGATTTACAAGATAATGCTAATTTTGGACTGAATTATATTACCCAAGATTTACGTCTAGCAAATTTAAATAATCTTGCCGCAGAAATGAATGATCAGCTTTTATTGGGGGGTATTGTCCTTTCACAAAATAACTATCCTAACCCTTTAAGACCTCAACCAGATCCAGCAAATCCAACTGCAGTACCGCCACCTATGAATCAGATATTGTTAAGTTCTTCAGGTAGCGGCCTCACAAATGTAGCCCAAGGTAGTGATCAATTGGTCATTCAATACCAACCCATGACAGTAGGTGGTTTTGATTGTGAAGGCCGTGAGATCACGAATAGTAACCGCATCATTGTGCAACGTTATTTTTTAAGAACGGATGCTAATCAAGCAACAGGTGAGACTAATCCTTTAGCTTTAGCATGTGATGCTGGGCATTATGCCGTTGGGGATAATACTGTTACTAACTATGGTGATGCAGGTGAAATCATCATGAAACGTGTTGATTATTTCAGAGTTCTTCTTAATGTTGCTAATGCTACAGGTGCTCAAAGATATGTAGCAATTAATAATTATTTAACTCTCACCCCTAGACCTAGAATTTTGGGTGTGTCATTGGGAGTGTTGACGCGTTCAGCACAGAGTGTGGGAACTGATCAAGCCATTGCTCAAAATAATAATTTCACTGTATTGGATCAAACTGTGCAAGTGACAAATACTGGCAACCCGAATGGCTATATGCGTCGAGTCGTTACACAAGATGTCGCACTTAGAAATGCATTAGGTGAAAGAGAGGAGGTGCAAGATGCTGAATAGGCAGAAAGGAGCAACATTAATAGTTGTGCTTATTTTACTTGTAGCTTTGACTGTCATAGGAACACTAGCTATCCGTCAGAGCCTAGTTTCTCTGAATATTGCGACAAATGGACAAGCGCAACAACTTCTTATTCAAAATTCAGACTCAGCTACATTTAATGTAGAGAATCCGAATAATTTGATAAGAAGTCTAGCGCGTGATGGAATGTTTGGCTTTATTAAGGGATCAACAAATAAAGGTAAAGAATTGATTTTTTGCTATCGCGGAGATCAGTCACAATTTTTTAATTTATCCCGGGCCAGTCTTATTTATGAGCAAAATGGCAGTATTGTGAATAACTCTTTAGGAGTTTCTGGTTATTGTCAACTTGGTTCACAAAATTTTTTCACTAGTAATCGACGTGCTGTTTTAACACAAGTTTCTGTAAGTTTTGTAGAGGGTGGAAATGTGAAGCCCTTCCAATTTTATATTCGTGGCACAGATCCTGAAAAAGCAAAAATTGAGCAAACAGAACGTGTTGTGGTTAACACAGTTTCGCTTATTCCATCACTTTCTACAGCAACGGATGAGGAAATTAATACTTGTCTATCAACTCGTCTGAGCAATACGGATATTCCAGCTCATAGTATTGCGACCTGTTTATCTAGCTTTAATGTGCCATTCACAGTACATGTAACAGAATATACGCTTGGTCAAGCATTTATTTAGGGTGAATAAAATGAAATATAAATTTATATCTAATAAAGAAACTCATCCATTAAAAAGTGTATTGGCAATGAGTTTATCTGCATTGATGACCTCAACGTTATGTGTTTCTACATCATCTTTTGCCAGTGATATTGAGATTTACCAAGAGGCTAAATCTGGTGATATTACTTTGATGTTTATGCTTGATATTTCGGGGAGTATGACAAATAAAGATAATGGTTCTACTTCAAGGGTAGATCGTTTAAAGAGAGCAATGAATGATTTGCTTAATGGAAATGTAACAAATAAAATTGCAAAAATTGATGATGATAAAATAATAGGTTTATCCACATTAGGTGCAAGATGGAACAATACTAATTATAATGCAGGTGCTGTTCTTATTCCTGCAAAAAAATTAGGCTATAAATATACCTCAGGCACCAATATTAACAAGACACATAGGGAAGTGCTAGTTGCTGCTATTAACGATTTAGGTGCTAACACAAATACTCCAACTTCTAGATCATATGCAGAAACAATTGCTTATTTAATGGGGACAACAACTAAACCACAAGGCATTTATCAGAATTATTTTAAACTCGATCAATATAATAATTATGGTATGTGTACCCAATGGAATGCGAGTAATAATTGTACAAGCTGGGACCGGTGGTATGAAGGATCATATATTCCTAGTGCATACACTAATTCCGGAAGTGGGAAGGTAGATAATTATAATGGAAAGTATTATGTTGGTACACATATTGCATCAGGTTTTGATTTTTCGAGTACAGATACTAAATCAGGAAATAATTATATTCCACCCACATCTTTAACTCAAACAGATGAAATTAAAAAATGTAGTGGGCAAGGTATTTATGTTTTAACCGATGGTGAACCTAACCAAAATGCTTCAACTCAAACTACAGCTCGATTAGCATTAAATAATCCTAATTTTACTTGTGATAATAATGGTGATGGTTGGGATTGCACAAGAAAATTAAATGCTGCATTAATAGATCCTAAACAAAATCCTAAGAATTTAAAATTTAAAACTGCTGTAGTCGGTTTTGGTAATTCGTTTAATAATGTGACCAGCTATGATCGTTCAAAAACACAAAAAGAAAATTTAGATGCTTTGGGAAATATTAATAGTGATGTAAAACGTGCTGCAGAGTGGGGTATTTTGGGAGAAGGAGGATGGTATGCGGGTAACAGTTCTCAAGATATTGTTGATAGTGTAAATAATTTTATTAACGATTTGGGAGCTGAAATTCCAGCTGTAACTACAGGTACTCCCACGATTCCATCTGATGAGTTGAATCCAATTGTTTTACAAAATTATGCGTATTATCCACAGTTTGAACCTATGCCTGAGAAAACCTATCAGCATTGGTCTGGAAACTTAAAAAAATATAATGTAGATAGAAATGGTAAATTACTCGATAAATTGAGTAATTTGATCACGGATGTTAAAGGTAAAATCATTGATAACTATGATTTATGGTCACCTACAGTTGGAGCAACTCCGAGTGATGTGCAAAAAACTGCGGCTTTAGTAGGTGGGGTGAAAATGCAATTAGATTTGCGTCATACTGGGACTGACGCTGTTCAGCGTAAGTTATTTACTACTCGTGGTTATACATCGGCGGGGGTAGTAACAAATACTGATACATTACAGCAAGTGAAAGTCACAGATCTTGATGATAATTTAAAGAAAAAAGATCAAAAAATTGGCTACTTAATGAATTTATTGGGCTATTCTTTTGATCCAAAATCTTATCTAAATTCTACTAAAACAGAAAACACTTTAACAAAAGCGACTTTATTACAACAACCTGAATTAAGACAGATTGGAGCTGTAATGCATTCTAGTCCAGTTTTATTAACAAATCAGGGTAAAATTACTTATAACGATACTACTAATGTAGTTGGATCAGAGAATCGTAAAGATTTTATTCTATTTGGAACCACACAAGGATTACTACATGTTGTGGATGCTATCTCAGGTAAAGAAAAATTTGCTTTCGTTCCCAATGAACTAGTTGAGAGTCAAGCGGAAGCATTTAATAAGCCTGAATTGACAAGCGGTGGTATGAAGAGCATGTATTATGGTGTTGACGGACCTTGGACTGCTTATACAGAATATGTAATAGATAAAAATAATGCAGATTTATTATCTGTTGGTGAGGGAAAACCCTATACAGTTGTTGAAAATAACCAAAATGTGAATAAAACCGTGAAAGGAAAACAAATAGTTTATGGTGGGTTACGCATGGGGGGTAAGGGGTATTATGCATTAAATTTAGCAGATATTGATGCGCCGAAACTTCAATTTCAAATCAATCCCACAGGTACTTGTTCAACTGAAAATCCTCTTGGGTGTATGGGACAAAGTTGGTCAAAACCCACAATTACTTGGGTAAATTGGAAAGGTGTTAAAAAACTGGTCATGTTTGTAGGTGGTGGTTATGATGCAGAAGGTACTAATGCTGGTAATGATAACCATAAAACCACTGATAAATACCGTGGTTACGAGTACGACGATTATGTGCAATCAAATAAGGTAGGTGCAGGAGTCTATATGTTTGATGCCTTAAATGGCGATTTATTATGGTGGACTGGTGCAAATGCTACTGAAAGTAAAAAAACATTTGTTGCTAAACCAGCCTCACAAATGGCATATAGTGTAGTCAGCCAAATTCGTACTATAGATCGTGATTCGGATGGTTTAACAGATCATTTGTATTTCGGTGACTTAGGGGGGCAAGTTTGGCGTATTGATTTAAATAATCAGGCAGGTAGTGAAACAGATCTCTTCACAAGAAATCCGACGCGTATTCTTAATTTGAATAAAGGTAAATACAGCCCGCGTTTTTATGAAACACCCGCATTTTCTACATATGCTAGCAATGGACAAATTTTCGGCTTAGTTTCAATTGGATCAGGAAATAGAAGCAAGCCTTTAAGTGAATACACACATAATACGACCACGACTGGAACAGATACAAACTATAGTTATGATGGTGTGTTCAATATTTATGATAAGGATGTTGCTAGAGAAAGCTTACTGAAATTGACACGTAATAATCCAACAAGCACAACTGATAAATCTCATAAATACTCATTAACCGATGCTGAGTTATTTACAAAAAATATAAAGTTGCAACCTGAAAGTATGGTGGGAATTACCGCAGATTCTAAAAATAAGTTATTAGCTATTACAGATGCTACAAGGTTCCCTAAAGCTGGGGAATCAAAAGTAGAAAGGGTTGCCCCTTATGCATTAACTTCAGGTTGGTATTACAACTTTAATAGCCAAAAAGTTCAAAGTGAAAAAGTAATGTCGACACCTATCGTAATTAATAATGATATGTATGTAACGACCTTCGATGGAAGTAAGCCTGGATTGTCTGGTGATTGTGGAGCGGGAGTGAAAGGCGAAAGCTTTATGACATTATTCTGTATGCCTTTTGGTCAGTGTAATAGTGGTTCTGTAAGTACACATCGTTTAAATTTAGGTGCTGGGATTGTAGGCGGTGCCGTAGGTGCTGGGGATAGTTCTGGTATGCAGCGTTTAATAGTTGTTAACGTGGATACCACAAAAGTTCCTCAACCGAATAATATTTTAAATGAACGGTATAACACTATTAATAAATTAATCCCACAGCGTTGGTATGAGCGTCGATAAACGAGGGATCAAAATGATTAAAGATAAATTCTCTGGGTTTACGCTTATAGATTTGATGGTGGTTGTGGTGATTGTTGCAATATTTGCAGCAATCGCTATTCCTTCTTATCAAGAATATGTACGACGTGCACACGCAAGTCAGGCCCAACAAGAGATGATGCATCTTTCTAGCTTGTTAGAAAGACATAAGGCTAGAAATTTTTCTTATAGGAATTTTACTCCTTCTGCTGTGGTTATTCCAGAAGGTGCGACTGGAAGTGCCATTAAATATAATATAGAAGTTGTTAGCGGAGATAATAGTAACCCTCTGCTAAATGCATCTACTGCAACTGGTCGTAGTTGGGTTATTAGGGGATTGAGTACGGATACTCAAAACTATTCATTTTTACTAACAAGTACAGGCATTCGTTGTAAGAACAAAGCAGCAGAAAACGTTAGTTTTACAAGCTGTGGAAATACTAACTCTGGTAGTGAGACATGGTAAATGAAAACTAAAGGTTTCACGCTGATTGAATTAATGATTGTTGTGGCGATTATAGGTATCTTAGCTGCTATAGCTTATCCTTCATATCTAGAATATGTTCGTAAAACCCATCGTCAAGAAGTAAAAGCTGAGTTAATTGATATTGCAAAAAAAATTCAACGATACAAAATTTCCAATTTCTCATATTTAAGACCCTCTGTGCCTCCAGCCACTATTGGACTACCAATTACATTAGCTGATATTGGGGAAACAGTGCCATTAAATATTCCGAGACAGGGCACAGCACTATATACAGTTACATTGACGAATGTTACACGGAATACTTGGACATTAAATGCAACACCAATTAATGGCACAACTCAACAAAGTGACGGTAGCCTGGTTATGAATCACCGTGGGGAAAAATGCTGGATAAAGGGGCAGTCAACCTGCAATCTTTCAGCTACCTCCAACTGGGACGGACGTTAACCTAAATTCAAAATTGTAGCCAACCAACTTTTGATCTTTCATTCAGCGCAAATATAACGTAGAATACTGCCCTCTATGAAAGGGGTTTGAAATGTATCGATGGTCGATGCAGGGATAATCCGTAAAAACTATAAGGTTGTATCATGGTAGTTATTCGTCTTACTCGTGGTGGTGCTAAAAAGCGTCCATTCTATCAAATCGTTGTAACTGACAGCCGCAATGCGCGTGACGGTCGTTTCATCGAACGTATCGGTTTCTTCAACCCAACAGCGCAAGGTAAAGCAGAAAAACTTCGTTTAGATGCTGACCGTTTTGCTCACTGGGTTGCTCAAGGTGCTCAACCTTCAGATCGCGTTGCTTCTTTAGCTGCTCAAGCTAAAAAAGCTGCAACTGCTGTTTAATATGGTAGTAGATTGCCCATGACACCAACACAGAATGTTCCCGAAGATCGTATTCAGATTGGACAGCTACGTTCAGCATATGGATTAAATGGGTGGCTCTGGGTCTATTCCAATACAGAACCCATGAGCAACATATTTGACTATCTGCCTTGGTACATTGAGACCAAAGCAGGTTGGCAAATTGTCGATGTAAAACGTTGGAAACCACATGGTAAAGGCTTGGTTGTTTCGCTTAAAGGTGTGAGTGATCGCACTGGGGCAGACCAACTGGTTGGCACCAATGTCTGGATTGCTAAATCGCAACTACCTCAAGCGGGTGTAGATGAATATTATTGGTCTGATTTAAAGGGTCTAACAGTGTTAGGTCTGAATGATGAGGATCAAGAAATTAATCTCGGTCAAATTTTTGAACTGTTTGAAACAGGTGCCAATGATGTGATGGTGGTTCGCGCAACTGCCGACAGTATCGATGGCGAAGAGCGCATGATTCCATGGCATAAAGATGTGGTACAACGCGTTGATCTTGAAGCTGGTCGTATTTACGTCAATTGGGGCGTAGACTACTAACACTTTTTGGAAATAAGGGAGTCTGCGATGTTTTTTGCAGTCATTACGCTTTTTCCTGAAATGTTTGAAGCGATTACAGCCTACGGTATTAGCGGGCGCGCAGCAAAACGTGATTTGATGCAAATTCATTGTATCAATCCTCGCGATTTTGCGACGGGCAACTACAAACGGGTGGATGAACGTCCATTCGGTGGTGGTCCGGGTATGGTGATGATGGCGGAGCCTTTGGCACAAGCAATCCACCGTGCCAAAGAGCTTGCAAATGAAGCAGGCGCAGTTCAGGTTCCTGTGGTGTATATGTCACCGCAAGGAAAAACCTTAAACGAAACTGCAGTACAAGACTTCGTTCAATATGACGGATTGATTGTACTGTGTGGGCGTTATGAGGGGGTCGATGAACGTTTGATCCAGCAATATGTTGATCAGGAATGGTCAATTGGTGATTATGTTTTGTCGGGTGGTGAACTGCCAGCGATGGTTTTATTAGACAGTATTATCCGGAGGCTTCCGGGGGCGATGTCTGATGAACAATCTCATGTGCAAGACTCCTTTGTGGATGGTCTGTTAGACTGCCCACAATATACCAAGCCTGACCAGTTTGAAGGTTTGGATGTGCCTGAGGTACTTAAATCAGGTCATCATGCAAACATTGAAAAATGGCGGTTTTTGCAGCGTTATCAGCGAACACTTGAACGTCGACCTGAATTGGTTGAACAAGTCGAGTTGAGCAAGCAGCAAAAAAAATGGCTGAAAGATTTGTAAGGCATCGCCAAGCAATTGGTTCTGTCTTCGAAAACGGTACTTAAATTGAGTTTAAGTATTCTTTAATAGGCTCTTTAAAGTTGAGATGGTCAACTTTAAAGGGAAAGATAATCGGGTCTATGCGCTTTAGCCTCTAGTCCCCGCGATGATCAGACCTCTTCTGACTCGCATTATTGGAGATACCCCATGAGCGGTAAGCATCCTTTAGTTCAAGTAATTGAAAATGCACAATTGAAACAAGACATCCCTGCTTTCGCACCAGGTGATACAGTGATTGTTTCTGTAAAAGTTAAAGAGGGCGACCGTGAGCGTCTTCAGGCTTTTGAAGGTGTGGTAATTGCGAAGAAAAACCGTGGCTTGAACTCTGCGTTCACAGTACGTAAAATTTCTAGCGGTGTTGGTGTTGAGCGTGTATTCCAAACTCACTCTCCAATCGTAGCTAAAGTTGAAGTGAAACGTCGTGGTGATGTTCGTCGCGCTAAACTTTACTACCTACGTGAATTGTCTGGTAAAGCTGCACGTATCCGTGAAAAATTACCAGCTCGTAAAGTTAAAGCTTCTTAAGTTTAGGCTCAAGTTAAGTTTTATCTCGAGTTAAAAAATGCGCCTTTGGGCGCATTTTTTATATCCTAATATTTATATAAGAACTATAAGCCTTGCAGTTTCAATCGATTGGCATGTTGACGATACACATCGACTGGGTCAGGGGCAAAGATGCTTTTCAGGCCTAAGACCATATTGACTTCATCCAGATGATTCCAGTTGTAGTTATCACGAATGGTTTTACCAAATTTGGCACTACAGCGAGAGACCAGACCATCATTGTCCTTGCCACCATCAATCAGCAGGCTGGTGACTTTCAAAGCAGAGTCGGGATCGAGAATGTTGGTCACTGTGCCAGTGCCGGTAAATGAATAGTTATAAATATTATTCTGTTTATAGGCACCTTCGCCACAGGTCGTGCTTGACATTCCCAGCGGATATTTCTGATTAAATTGTGCCGATCCTGCCAGTGTCAGACTGCGACCACCTGCAAGAGAATCATGCGGGAAGCTGTTTGGATCCAGTCCTTGGGCCCAGGTGATGGCTTTAGACACCAGATTAATCCCACCGACCAAAGGGCCTTGTAGTGGCGTATCTTCTGCCTGAAGAATCAGATCTGCAACTGGTGAGCCTTTATGCGGCGCACCGACCGCAGTCAGAGAGGCGACCAGTTGAGGCGCTACACCAGCGACATAACGAATCGTGGGACCACCATGAGAATGACCAATCAGATTGACTTTAGATGCGCCTGTAATCGCCCGAATTTCCTTCACTTGTTCTAAGAGTTGTTCACCGCGAATTTCTGATGAGTTAAACGGCGATACTCGGGTCGCCCAGACATTGCCACCATTGCGGGCCAGATCCGGTAAAATCTGATACCAGTAATCCAGACCAAACTGATCTGTTCCGACCCGGATAAAGCCTGCCATCCCGTGTGCAAACACGATGGGATATTGGGTCTTGGCATAGTGTGAGCTGGCTTTCGCTGTGACCTGACTGGCTTGAGTGGATGCCTGAGCCGTGACACATGTGCCAGCTAGCAGCAGACTGGTGATGAATAAGCCGTATTTCATATATTTTCCTCATTTTTGTTGTTTTGACAGGATGATTCTTATCCTGCTTTGCCAAATGACCCATCCGAAACGGGCGAGTTAAGTTTTAAGTTGCTGTATTTAAAAAATTATGATTGATGGATAACAGTAAATGATTTATAAGCCTTGCAGTTTGAGCCGGTTGGCATGTTGGCGATAGAGTGCTATCGGGTCTTGGGCAAAAGGCCCTAAAATGCCGAAGAACTGGTTCACTTCATCGAAATGATTGTGGGCATAGTCTTGACGAATGATCTGACCATAACGTCCACTACATAAAGGTAGAGCGCCATCATTGGCTTCACCTTTCAAGAAAGTCCCGCCTAAACTGACAATAGTCGATTCAATGATATCCAGAGGATTGGTGGCTTGCCGGTTGCCCATCCAAGAGTAATGATGAATGCCATTGGCTGTGATCTTCATGCCTTGGGTCTGACAGTCTTCAGGAATCGCAGCAGAACCGTATTTTATATTGAAGGCTCGAATGTCTTCAGGATGCATGGCACTTAAGGCCGCTGTGATATTTACGGGATATTGATTTGCTGTTACCAGATTCATGCTGTAGCCCAGAATTGTTCCAATGGCATGAATCAGCGGTTCTAGTAAAGGTGTCTGGCTGGCATTGACAAAAACAGGTGTGCCTTTCATCGCACCTGCAATTGCGGTCAGTGAAGCCACTTTGGCAGGTGCAACAGCTTCAATATATTGAATGGTTGGTCCACCTTGACTATGTCCAATCAGATTGACTTTAGCTTTACCCGTCAGTGCAAGAACTTCGTCAATTTGTAGTAACAGCTGTTCACCACGTAGTTCATTGGATGCAACCGCAGATAATTCCGCGGAAAATACACGCGCACCATGACGGGCTAAATCTTGCGGGATCTGATACCAATAATCTAAACCGATGTTATCGGTTCCAATGCGGTTAAAGCCCAGACCGAAGCCATGGACAAAGATGAGCGGATAATGGGTTTTGGCGTAGCTGGATATAGCGAATTTGGGTGTATATTCAATCAATGGACTCTGCTTGGCATAAGCCAAGGAACAACTGAATCCAATAAATAGACTGAATACCAGGCTTATTATTTTCATTATTCTATCTCTGCTTCATCCGGGGAAATGATGACCGCTTATATAGCAAAGCCTTTATCAATCCCGATAAAGGCGAGCAGCTTACAAACCTTGCAGCTTTAAGCGATTTGCATGCTGACGGTATAAAGTCACCGGATCTGGGGCGAATAGACCTTTCAAGCCAAACATCATGTTGGCCAAGTCAGTATGGTTGAGTTTGTAATTGTCATTAATCACTTTACCCATATAAGCACTACAGCGTGCGACCATACCATCATTGTTTTTATTGCCATAAGACAGTGGGCCCAGTTGCATTAAAATCGTATCGATGTCTAAGGCATTGGTGGCTTGTGCCACACCTGTCCATGAATAGTAATAAATACCTTTAGAATCTTTAGGTTTGAGGTTTTTATTACAGTTCTCAGTTGCTGCTAAAACGCCGTCTTTGACTGCTTCTTTTGCAACAGTTGCATTAAAGTTTTTTGATTCTGTTTGGGTTAATGATTTCATCGATGCATCAAAATCGATTTCTAATTCAGGTTTAAGCTGAGCGAGTGCAATTAAAGGTCCCACAATATAGTCACCTAAAATATTAAACGCGGTGCGGCTTAAACTATTGCTTTGAATATCGTCAGCAACTTTAGAACCATGATAGGTACCAGCAACGCCTGTAATCGATGCCAGATATTCTGGTTTAGTGGCAGCGACATAGAGCACGGTTGGCCCGCCATGAGAGTGACCAATCAGGTTGACTTTGTGTTTGCCGGTGATTGCTATTACATCTTCAACCTGGCTGATCAGCTGTTCACCGCGATGTGCTGTCTTATTTGCCGGAGACAACTGTGCAGCAAAGACGGTAGAACCATTGCGTGCCATATCCGGTAGAATCTGATACCAGTAATCCAGCCCGATGCTGTCGGTGCCAATGCGTGACCAGCCTAGCCAGCCATGTACCATCAGAATAGGATATTTGGTTTTGGCATAATCAGATCTTGCCTTTTCAGTGATCTGTGTCGCACTTGCCGCGGCATGGGCCTGTGCAGAAAAGCTTAATCCCAGAGTTGTTGCTAAAGTCACAGTCAGTAACTGTGCTGTCTTGCTGAAAGTACGCATAAGCATCCCTTTTTAATTTTATCGTTATTAAAGCAATCATTGCTTTTCTAGAGTGTTGTAAGCCACAAAATCAGACTTTGGACCATACAGTTTTGGCCTTCTATGGCTGAGCAATTTTTCTTTTGAGTAGCGGTATTTTTTCACTTCAACGCGCTAAAACCATGTCATTTTAGGACACGACAGAGAGAAGAGATTTACATTGTAAGAATATGTTTTATTTACGGCTGTATTTAAATTTTAAGTTGTTGAAATACAAAACACTCATTGAGGTTATTTTATGTAAACAAGAAATATTTAGAAACAAAGTTAGGGCGGGAGATATGAAGGCATAAAGCTTTCGATATGAGGATCATAAAAAAAGCCATCAACAGGTGATGGCTTTTAGGCTTAATTCGCAAAGGGCAACTTGCCGCCTTGATCATGAATCTGTTCAAAGGTTTCGACCCGCAGCTGGTCATTCGGCTGTTGAAAACGTTGCTGGCGCAGCTTCTCGACGGCTTGCTGTTTGGCGCTGTCACTCATGCCACTTTGCATGATACTATCCCGTTCATTGAGATACGTCGTGACACTGGATTTCCAGCTGGCACGTTCGCCATCCAGTTGCTCCAGACGTTGCGTGGCTTCAGGGCCGACCAGGTTTAATCGCATTTGACGAATCTCTGCATTTGAGCCACCACGCGCTTTAATGTCTGCGCTGAGTTTGCGTAAATCTTCGAGTTTATTCAGTTGTTCCAGATTTTCCTGCCAGTCTTGTGGTAATTGTTCAAACAGATTTTTGAGCTTCTGGGCTTTTTCAGACTCGCTTAAGCTGTTGTCTGCCAGCACGGCCATACGGTCAAGCGTATATTCATGATAGGTGTCTTCGGTACCAAATAAACCTTCAATTTCATAATTAGAAAAATATTGTTTACGCAAATTCTGGGTGCTGCTATAGATGCTGCGGTAATAGGCCGGATCTTCCTGATCGAGGCCTGTCGGTGCAGTCAGTTGGCCTAAACCTTGACGATACTGAATATAGCGATCCCATAAATCCAGAATTTGTGAGAGAGCGGGTTCTTTATGATTCTGGCGAATGTAAGTTTTAAAATCCTGTTGAATCTGTGCCAGATTTTTTTCACCAAACTGGGTAATAAAATATTCAAAACAGTTTCGAGTCTGTTCATTGACGGTCAGACGGTTACTCGCATCCAGCTGCATCTGGCAATTGATTTCGGTATCTTGCTGGCTGGCACTGGAAAACGCTGCATTGGCCGGGCTGGTCATACTTAATGCAGCGGGTTCGCCGCGGCGTTCACTAAGAGGTGATTGGCCAATAGTTTCTGTCTGTGATTCATTCTGAGGAGATAACCAGAGCATCAGGGTGATAAAGCACAGCACCACCAGAGCCAGAATGATCCATATCTTGTATTTCTGCATATCCTATGCACCTGTTTTTTCGGTTTCATTATTTTTAGAGTTTTGATTCGGCTCAATATGCCATAAAAATCATCAGATACCATAGAAAAGTTGTAAATCATCGCACAGGGTCTTACCATGGCGCCAATTTATAAAATGTCTGATTTTTTTGCCATGAAAGCATCATCTCCTAAAATTCAGCGTCGTCATCTTAGTGGTGTCTTCCTTTTGAATAAACCCTTGGGCATTAGTTCTAATGCTGCATTGCAAAAAGTTCGCTGGTTGTATCGTGCACAAAAAGCAGGCCATACCGGGGCACTGGATCCTCTGGCCTCGGGTTTATTGCCGATATGTTTAGGTGAGGCGACCAAGTTTTCGCATTATTTATTAGATTCAGTCAAGCGTTATCAAACGACGGTCTTTCTTGGACATAGCACCACCACCGGCGATGTCGAAGGCGAAGTCTTATTAGAAAAAGCGGTTCCTGAACTTTCGGAAGCGTTGATTCAAGAAACCTTGACACAGTTTATCGGTGATATCCAGCAAGTGCCACCGATGTATTCGGCGCTGAAGAAAGAAGGCCGTCCTTTATATGAACTGGCACGTAAGGGCATCGAGATTGAACGTGAAGCGCGCCCGATTAGCATTCTGGCCATTGAGCTTTTATCCTTTACTGAAAATAGCATCACGCTGGATATTACCTGCTCTAAAGGGACTTATATCCGGGTACTCGGTGAAGATATTGCCAAAGCCTTGGGTACTTACGGTCATCTGACCTATTTACACCGCATTAAAACCGGTCATTTTGATTTGATCCCGAGTTATACCATTGAATATCTGGAAAGCTTGAATGAAGACGAGCGTGATAGGTTGTTGTTGCCGGCTTATGCGCCGGTGCAACATTTCCCGCAAATCCAAGTGCCAGAAGGGCGGGCAGAATATTTTAGCCGTGGTATGGAAAGTAATATCGAGCATGAAGCAGCTGAACAGGTCTTGGTTTTTGATGGTGAAAAATGTTTAGGCTTGGCAGAAATTAGTGATAAAAAACGCCTGGTGCCAAAACGCGTCTTAAACCTCTAAGCAAGGTCTGAAATATGGATATTGAGATCATCATCAGTCTGATTGTCTTTGCATTTTTTGCAGGGGCAATTGATGCTGCCGTAGGCGGTGGTGGTCTGATCCAGATTCCGGCAATTATGGGCAGTCTGCCGCATTTACAGCCGGCTACCGTATTTGGTACCAACAAACTGGCCTCGATTTTTGGTACTGGCTCTGCGGCATTTTCCTATTTGCGTCAGGTAAAACTGCCGTGGTTGCTCTTGGGCGTGATTGCAGCTTGCAGTTTCATCAGCTCGTTTATGGGTGCGGCCAGTGTCACCTTGATTCCGGTCGAAATCCTCAAACCTTTTGTATTGATCATGCTGATTGTCATCGCGATTTATACCGTGATGAAAAAGCAGTTTGGTCAGGTGCATGTTCAGCAAAAGCTCACCAAGAAAATGTTGGCATTGGCAGTTTTGGGCAGTCTGGCCATCGGATTTTATGACGGAATTTTCGGGCCGGGCACGGGCAGTTTCTTTATTTTCTTTTTCATTCGTTATTTAAGTGTCGATTTTTTACATGCTTCAGCTTTATCTAAAATTGCCAATTTCACCACCAATCTGGCAGCGTTAACTTTCTTTATTCCCAGCGGCAATGTGCTATTTATGGTCGGGGCGATGATGGCGGTGGCCAATATCTGTGGTTCCTTGCTGGGTGTCAAATTAGCCTTTAAATATGGCAGTGGCTTTATCCGGATTTTATTCCTGATTCTGGTCAGTTTACTGATTTGCCGGATGGCCTATCAGATGTTCTTTATATAAGAATAGATGTAAACCATTCTCAATATTAAAGTTTTTTATACAATTTGTACTTATAAAACCTCCTGAACCCATGCCATTTTCTTTCTATGATGTAAAAAGGCAGGGCGAAAACAGGAGAAAAATTAGATGACCACCATTTTTGAAGCATTAAGAGAAAGTCATGAAATTCAGCGTGATCTTGCAGAAAAATTACTACAAACTTCAGGGGATACAGCAGAACGTCGTGAGCTGTTCAAACAACTCAAGAATGAATTATTTGCCCATGAAGCGGCTGAAGACCGTTATTTCTATATCCCCCTGATGATGACTGATTCGGGCTTGAATATCACCCGGCATGCCTTGGCCGAACATCATGAAATGGACGAGATGATTGAAGAGCTGACTGCAACAGAATTGAGTAATCCGGGCTGGATTGCAATTGCCAAAAAGCTTTCCGAAAAAGTGCATCACCACTTAAAAGAAGAGGAACATGGTTTCTTCCAGCAGGCGGGAAAAATTCTCGGTGAAGAGCAAAAGACCGCTTTAGCAGTGCAGTACAAGACTGAATATCAACGTTATAAAGACATGAAAAAAGATATGCTGGTACAAAGCTAAATTTTAACTTCAAATCAAATAAATAAGTAAAAAAGATGGCGCTACAGCCGTCTTTTTTATCCGGATTCATTTCTCCGAGGTATTTCTCCCAAAGGAAGCAAGCACAAGAATGAATGAAAACCGTGAGTCAGTTGCCCAGATCCCAATCAGGCTTTATGCATTCCGTTCTGCAGCTCCTTGACGCGCGGCACGTACTGTCACACCGACAGAGGCCAGCATAATACACACCAGAGCGACCGCTTGCAGTACCGTGATTTTCTCACCCAATAACAGAAAACCGGTCAAAGCTGCTAAAGCCGGAGAGAGGCTGGACAGGGTGCCATAGCTCATTTTGTTTAAATGCTGTAAGGCTTTTAAATCGAGGGCATAAGGAATCGCAGTGGCCAGAATTGCAATTACAATGGCCTTGCCCCAATGTTGTGTATCAATCAATGCGGGCGCATTGTTGTAGAGCCCGATCGGCAGCAGACACAATGCTGAAATACTGATGGCAATGGTCAGTGCATGCATGCCGATATTCTGCTGAACTACACGTTGGCCAAAGAAAATATATAATGCCCAGCAGAAACCTGCCCCCAAGGCACAAGCTGCGCCCAACAGGTCAAAATTGCTGCTATTGGCCTGTCCCCATGGCACCATCAGCGCGATGCCCAAAATGGCCATCAATACCCAGATATAATCACTACGGTGTTTAATCGACAGTAGAGCCAGGCCCAAAGGGCCAATAAACTCCAGACCTACCGCAATGCCCTGCGGTAAACGACCAAGTGACAGATAGAATAAAATATTCATGACCCCTAAAGCCGCGCTATAGCAGAGTAAATCCCGCCATTTTAAAAAAGGCAAACGTGAAATTATTTTCCAAGAGCGGAACATGACGCAGACAATGATTGCAGCAAAACAGAGTCTTAAAATGGTGACAGTAATCGGATCCAGTACACTAAACAGCTGTTTGGCAAAAGATGCACTGATCTGGTACGAAGTCATGGACAAGACCATGAAGAATACGGCAAGAAGTTGGGCGTTTGGCATGAAAGCAGCTTCTACCCAGAGCGGGTGAAAATGAGAAATAGAAAGAAATGAAATTATAGCAAACTGGTTGATTTTTGCTGAGTAGGCCAGAGCAATATTTTGTGAATGCAACTTAAGTTTGGAGATAATCAATTTACATTTTAGCTCAATCAAATATGTGAAGTTTTAAATTCAAAATTAAACTTACCTCAGGTGTGGTTACAAATTAATCAATTTTTAATTTGATCTTATTTTTATATTTATTAAAATATCTTAGATCCCAATTCGGGGCAGCATTAAAATAACAATGAAAATAATAAGGTAGATAATAATGAAATTAAGAATACTTTCTTGCGCCATTTTGGGCTGTATGCTTGCAGCATGTGGTAGCTCTGATAATTCGGATAATAATACACCAGTCCCTAGCCAACCGGCTCCGAGCAATCCTGGTAATCCGAACAATCCTGGAACCCCGGGTGATGGAGCATCAGACACAGTGTCGGAATTCTACAACTATCAGTTCAACTTGCCCAATGCTGATGCAGCAGACATGGAGTCGAAAAAACTTCTATTGGCCAGTCATAAAAATAAAATTACTGACGGCATATTATATGCGGATGATAACAGTGTCGTGGATACTGAATATAATATTGAGGAGAACATGGTGTTCCCGACTTATGTCACCGCTAAAGGGGTATTTCCTGCAGATCTGACCCGTACAGCATTCGGCTATAAGCTGGAAAAAGTACTGGAAAATACGACCACTCAATTTAAGAGTCGTCCTGTGACCATACCGGAGAACAACATCAGTAATCATCGGCATATAGAGTGGTACGACCTGTCAGGAAAAGCATTAACTGAACGTACCAATATTGCTGTGGTGAAAATGTATGAGGATGCTGCAACCAGAGTGTTATTTAATAGTGATAATACGACAGCCGCTGACCGTAAATATTATAATGAGTTTGCAGCCAATTTTATTGATTTGCAGAAGGCGCGCACATTCCCGAATGGATCTAAATGTTTCCGTCTTCAGGCTGAACATCCGGAAGAAGAATATATTGAATTTGATCCGGAAACAAAAACTGACTATCGCACGCTGGCTGATTGGCAGGCACAAACGTCTGTCCAGGAGCTGGCAAAAATTATTCTAGATGAAACCATGGCTGGCTTGAAATATAAAAAGGCAGAATATAAAGATACTGCTATGCAATATTACAAATATTTTGGTGCGATCGAATATCAAGGAGGAATTTATAACAGTGCGTTCTCGGAACATGGAGAACATATTGATCACAACGATTATGTTGCCCAATCACGAAAAGTGGCTTTAGACAAATTAAAGGAAAATGATGCCAGTCCTTTAATGATCAAATGGACAGAATACACTTATGATCAGCTTGCTTTTGCATGTGATGGCTATAATGTGACAGCAGCCACGGTATTAAATACGGCGATTAAAGATGCAACACCACGTTAAAATGATTCTAATAAAGCTATCTTAAATAAAGGCGCTATAGCGCCTTTATTTTTATTCAATGTTTTCGTCTTTGACTGGTCACCGTACAGCCAATTGAAGCACTAATAATCGTGGCCAGTGCCAGCCATTGTGTCCACAATAAAGTTTCACCCAAGAAGATAAAACCAGAGAGTGCTGCGATTGCAGGTTCTAGACTCATCAAAGTACCAAAACTCAAGGCGGTTAAATTTCGCAGGGCAATCATTTCCAGGGTAAAAGGCAGGGCGCTGGCCAGCACAGCCAGAGCTATGAAATATAACAGGCTGATGGGTTCAAATGTATGCGCAGGAATGCCAGCAAAAAGCGCAATTGGCATCAGCACCAGCATCCCGACCAACATGCCCAAGCACACGGTATGGTTGCCGGAAACCCCGGAAGGCTTTTGCCCAGCGACGATGTATAGCGCCCAACAGGCACCCGCACTTAGGGCAAATAGAATCCCGACCGGATCAAGTGGCTGTGCAGCCTGATCAAAGGGAAACAGCAGAATCAGGCCTAAAATAGCCAATCCGACCCAGACAAAATCAAATTTTTGCCGCGCATAAAACAGCGCCACACTTAAAGGGCCAATGAATTCAAAAGCAACCGCAATGCCCAGCGGTAAGCGATCAATAGACAGATAAAACAGCAGGTTCATACCTGCCAGGGCCAGACCATAACTGAGAATGGCCGGCCACTTGATCTGTCTGAAATGAATTTGCCAAATTTTAAAAATCAATGCCAAAATTACAGCACCCAAAAGCAGACGCATGGCTGAAACGGTCAGAATGGGAAACTGACCGAACAGATATTTGGCAAAGGAGCCACTGCTTTGCATACTGATCATCGCGATCAGGAGAATCAGTGGCGCTTGTACAATAGGTGCAATTTTAAAATTCAGCATAACTTAATAGGTTTCGATTTCTCGAAGAGCGGAAGAACAGTAAAGGCTGAAAAATAAAAACCTTAAAAAACAAAAAACCACAGCCCGAAAGCTGTGGTTTTTGCATATCGTTAAATTAGAACAGTACGCGTACGCGGATTGTTCCTTCAACTTCATGTAGGGTATCGAGTGCTTCTTTAGATGCAGTCGCGTCTACGTCCATCACCAGGTAACCGACATCACCTTTGGTCATTAAAGACTGGCCAGAGATGTTAATACCGTGTTCAGCAAACAGGTTGTTGATCTTAGAAAGAACGCCCGGCATGTTTTTATGAATGTGCAGTAAACGGTGTTTACCTTCAGTCAATGGCAGTGCAATTTCCGGGAAGTTCACTGCAGATAAAGTCATACCTTTATCTGAATAAGCAACGAATTTCTCAGCAACTTCCAGACCGATGTTGGCTTGTGCCTCCATGGTCGAACCACCCACGTGCGGAGTCAGGATCACGTTTGGAAGGTTACGCAGTGGAGAAACGAATTCTTCACCATTGGCTTTCGGCTCTTTCGGGAATACGTCTACTGCAGCACCAGCAATGTGACCAGACTTGATCGCATCTGCCAGATCTTCAATCACAACACATGTACCACGTGCTGCGTTCAGGAAGATTGCACCTTCTTTCATTTGCGCAAACTGTTCTTTGCCAAAGAAATTACGGGTAGATGGCAGATCCGGAACATGTAGAGTAACCACATCTGCATTGGCCAGTAATTCGCCCATAGAACCGACTTGACGTGCATTTCCTAAAGGTAGTTTTGTCACTGCATCATAATAGGTCACTTTCATGCCCAGGCTTTCAGCCAGTACAGAAAGTTGTGAACCGATTGAACCGTAACCAACGATACCTAAAGTTTTACCACGTGTTTCGAATGAACCCACAGCCGATTTGTTCCAGCCACCTGCATGTGTATCTGTTGATTTTTCAGGTACACGGCGCAGAAGCAGAATCGTTTCTGCCAAGACCAGTTCAGCCACTGAACGGGTATTTGAATACGGTGCATTAAATACCGGAATACCGCGACGCATTGCAGCATCGAGGTTAACCTGATTGGTACCGATACAGAAACAACCCACAGCAATCAGTTTGTTCGCAGCTTCAAATACTTCTTCAGTCAATTGAGTACGGGAACGAATACCGACGAAGTGTGCATCTTTAATCGCTTCTTTCAGTGCTTCGCCTTCGAGCGCTGTTTTACGATAATCGATGTTGGTATATCCAGCTGCATTCAATGTGTCGATTGCGTTCTGATGAACGCCTTCTAACAGTAGAAAACGGATTTTATCTTTAGGTAGAGATAGATGTTGGCTCATTACGGCTCCGCTACAAAGGCCAAATTTAGTCGCGGTATAATAGCACAGGAAAAGGGCGGTTATACATTTCCTTGATGACGGCAATATCAGCTATTTTTGCAAGTGATAGTAGTGAAAATGATAAATCTGGTTGATTTAAATATTCATTTTCAAAGGTATATTATCAAAATTGTCATTTTTTAAAGGAATCCCCTAAAAATAGCTTATAATATTGCGCCATGCTGTTTAAGCTGCCATTTTTGGTGCTTTAATCATCATGTTTCGCCTGATTTGTATACAGGCTTTTATGCCTAAAAAATATGCAAATAAACCAGCGAAGTCTCTCTTGTTTAAATCATGCTAGGTCTGCAAACGATGAATGCTCCAGTCGCTTTAACCCCTGAGTTATTGACCCAATTGACGGCAATTTTGGGTGAAAACCGTATTAAAACCGATACGGACAGCCTCCAGAATTGGGGTCGTGATCATACGAAACACTTTGATCCAAACCCATCGGTCATCGTTTTTCCTTCGACGACTGAACAGGTTCAAGACATCGTAAAATTGGCAAACCAGTTTAATGTTGCAGTCACCCCATCAGGCGGTCGTACGGGTCTGTCTGCAGGTGCAGTTGCAGCCAATGGCGAGATTGTGGTGAGCATGGACAAGATGAACCAGATTCTGGAATTCTTCCCGGCAGACCGGATGGTTCGCGTGCAGGCAGGCGTGGTGACTGAACAGTTGCAAAACTATGCTTCCGATCAGGGTATGTATTATCCTGTTGACTTTGCTTCTGCGGGCTCAAGCCAGATTGGCGGGAACATCGGCACCAATGCCGGTGGTATTAAAGTCATTAAATACGGCATGACCCGTAACTGGGTACTTGGCCTGACCGTGGTGACAGGTAAAGGTGATGTACTACGCCTGAACAAGGGCATGATCAAGAATGCAACCGGTTATGCGCTGCAACACTTATTCATTGGTGGTGAAGGTACACTGGGGCTAGTCACAGAAGCTGAAATCAAGTTGGAACGTCAACCGCAAGACCTGCAAGTGATGGTGCTGGGTGTCACTGATTTTGATGCAGTCATGCCCGTGCTTCATGCATTCCAGGCGAAAATTGATTTAACCGCATTTGAGTTCTTTGGTGAACTGGCAATGCAAAAAGTATTGGCCAATGGTCATGTACAACGTCCATTTGAAACTGAATGTCCATTTTATGTTTTGCTTGAGTTTGAAGCGCCGTTTGAGCCGATTATGGACAAGGCGATGGAAATTTTTGAGCATTGTATGGAACAAGGTTGGGTACTGGACGGCGTTCTGAGCCAAAGTCTGGACCAAGTCGAAAGCTTATGGCGTTTACGCGAAGACATCTCTGAGTCAATCGCACCGTTTATTCCATACAAAAATGATATTTCAGTATTGATCACGCACGTTCCTGCATTTATTAAAGAAATTGATGCAATTGTTGCAGAGAACTATCCAGACTTTGAAATTTGCTGGTTCGGTCATATCGGTGACGGTAACTTGCATTTGAACATCTTGAAACCAGCGGATTTAAGCAAGGATGAATTCTTCGCTAAATGTCAGGTAGTAAACAAGTATGTCTTTGACACCGTGAAAAAATATGATGGTTCAATTTCAGCCGAACATGGCGTAGGGATGACCAAGAAGCCATACCTTGAATATTCACGTTCTGCGGAAGAAATTGAATATATGAAAGCCCTGAAACAAGTGTTCGATCCAAATGGCATTATGAACCCGGGTAAATTATTTGATCTTTAATCTGATCGGATTTTAAAAGTTTACAAAAGCGCATCGCAAGTTGCGCTTTTTTTATCAAATGAAGCGTAAAACTCTGTCCTTCAGAGCAGAGATATAAGCGACACGACATAAGATGTCGTTTTAAGAATTGCCCCACATAGGGTATAGAGAAAAAATTGTTAATATAACCACATGAAAACACTTAAATTACGCATAAAAGACAAACATTGCAAGGTGCTAGATCAATTAGCATCTGAGGTGAACTTTGTTTGGAATTATGTCAATGATTTAGGGTTTAAGCATCTAAAAAGAAAAGGTGAATTTCTATCAGCTTATGATGTTGCCAAATACACCAAAGGCGCATCGAAAGAATGCAATCTACATAGCCAAACCATTCAGGCTGTTACAGAAGAATTAATCACTCGAAGAAAACAGTTCAAGAAAGCAAAGCTGAAATGGCGTGTGAGCAATAAGAAATCAGCGAGAAGATCACTTGGTTGGATTCCTTTCAAGAAAGTAGCAATCAAATACGCTGATGGATATGTTCAGTACGGCAAGCATCAATTCAAGTTATGGGATAGTTACGGATTAAGTAAATACAGCGTGAGAACAGGCTCATTCGTTGAGGATAGTCGTGGACGGTGGTATGTATGCCTTGTAGTGGATTCATCTAAGCAAAATAAACCTACTGCAACTAAAGCGATTGGTATTGATCTAGGTTTAAAAGACGTTGCCACCTGTTCTGATGGTACTGTAATTTCAAATCCTAAGTTCTATCGGAAATATGAACAGAAATTAGGTATTGCTCAACGAGCCAAGAATAAAAAACGTGTACGTGCATTACACGCTAAAATTGCCAATTGTCGTAAAGATCATTTGCATAAGGCAAGCACCATGCTTGTGAGAGAAAATGCACTGATTGTTGTTGGCGATCTGAGCGCGGGTAAACTTGTAAAAACTAAAATGGCAAAATCTGTTTTAGATACAGGTTTTTCAGCATTCAAAACAATGCTCAAGTATAAATGCGAGAACGCAGGGGCAATGTTTGAAGAAGTAAGTGAGAGATTCACAACCTGAGAAACATTGTTTCGCAAGGTTCGTGCTGTGGTGAGATCACTTCTAGCAGTCCGAAAGGTAGAGCAGATTTGCGAATAAGAGTATGGGAGTGTGAATGCGGAAGTTCCAATAACAGGGACGAAAACGCAGCTAAGAACATACTTGCGCTTGGGCATAAGCGTCTAGTAGTAGGAATCACCTCCGTTTCAGGGAGGTGAGGATGTCAATGCTGTGTAAATGGGGTTACATAGTCTAAATAGCGTTAAGCTGAAAAGCGCGGCATGATAAATTTGTATAATAAGGATAATCTGGGTTAAACGATATGTTACGGTTATTAGCGGTTACAGCTTTAGGTCTGGGTATGATGATGTCGGGTTGTACCACTACCCAGCAGGTGATTGCAAAAGTGCAGTCTTCTTCGGATACACCTTTGGATCAGGTACTTAAAATGAGGCCTGATTTACGTAATGAACTGGCAACAGTCGAGATTCGTCAGTTTTTTAATAATGTGGAGTCACCCACCGTTGGGCAGGTGAAAGTGACTGAAACAGGTTTGTTGGATGATTCGGTCAAATCAGTTCAGACCATTTATCATTTCAAAAAAGAACAGAAAAGCTGGAAAATGCAGAATGCTGAAAAGTTATATCAGTGTGCACGTGGTTCAAATACCAGAAACTTCCAGAAAGCAGCCTGCCCATAATAGTGTTTGATCTTTAGTCAGAATTTGGTTAAAAGCGTATCTTAGTGATGCGCTTTTTGCTTTTGGGAAGAGGGGGGAGTTGATGGACTCAAATATATTAGCCGCTACAATTGGCGTGATTGGAGGATTTTTAGCTTCACTCTTATTATTCTATCTAAATAGGTTTTATACCAATTACGATAAAAGAAAATCAGAAAAAATCCTACGAGAAAAATTATTGTATCGTGAGAAAGATAGTGAATTAGAGGCAGATCAAAATTTTATTTTTTCTTTACCTGACTTGAAAAGAGGTGTATTTAAACTGTCATATCAATTGGGATAGCGAAATTGCTCTTAATATGATGAAAGGTAATGAAGACTTAATCTGGTTTTTAAGATTCTGTTGGCTGAGCTTAGTAAAATTTTTTCCTCAAGACCATTTTTCAACAGAAGGACATGTTAATTATATTGATAAATTTATCATGGATAGGGCTAACTATCATTACTCTAGATTAGACTGTAGTGACCCATTAAAAAGTGGAAGTATTTCAAAAATAAAGTTAGGATCTTCGATAGCAAAAGATATTGATCAACTAATTATAGACTTAGTAGAACAAATTCTTCATTTTGAAAATCCTAGAAAAGAAAAATGGTTTCAAGAGTGGAACTCAGTAGAGTCTATTTGATTTTTATAAATTATTAGAATATAGATGAATAATGTATCCTCCATTGATTTGTTTTGAGTAGGTCATTAAAAAAGAGAACGGACTTAAAAACAGGACTCTGCTAAAATTTCCTCTTTCTATTTTAGACAAAGTTTAGCCTGCTTAAACGAGCAGGGTGACAATAAAAACTCCCATGCAAAACATCCAAACCCAAAAACTGACCCGTGCCACACTCATGTTCCCGCTGGCACTGGTTCTGTTTGAATTTTCCGTCTATATCTGTAATGACCTGATCCAACCAGCCATGCTATCGATTACCCGTGATTTTGGGGTAAGCAGTTCATGGGCGCCATCCTCCATGTCCTTTTTCCTGTTAGGTGGGGCATTTGTTGCAGCGATCCTGGGGCCATTATCCGATCGTCTTGGACGTAAAACCGTGCTCTTGGGCGGCGTGGCATTTTTCACAATTAGCTGTCTGGCAATTTTACTAACACCCAATATCGAAAGCTTTTTATTCCTGCGTTTCTTACAAGGCTTTGGACTGTCCTTTATTACCGCCGTAGGTTATGCCGCCATTCAGGAAAGCTTCGAAGAGCGCGATGCCATTAAAGTCATGGCACTCATGGCCAATGTTTCTTTACTGGCGCCATTGCTCGGGCCGGTACTGGGTGCCTTTATGATTGATCATATTTCCTGGCATTGGGGCTTTATCGGCATTGCATTTCTGTCATTTTTAAGCTGGTTTGGCCTGAAAGCCAAAATGCCAAACCTGAAAGTCAGTGTTCCGAAGCAGCCGTTTAGCTATATTCTGGATGACTTTAAACAGGTTTTAAAAAATAAACGCTTTGTGATTATGACCGCGGCACTACCTTTGGTCAGCCTGCCGTTGATGTTATAGATTGCCTTATCGCCTGTAATTCTGGTCGAGAAATTTGGATTCAGTAGCGTGCAATATGGTCTGGCACAGTTTCCGGTCTTGGGCGGCTTGATTATCGGTAATCTGGTTTTGCTAAAAATCATCGACAAAATGCCGCTGGGGAAAACTGTACTCTTGGGTGTGCCATTGATGCTGTTTGGTACAGGCTTATTAATACTCGGTCTGTTTATTCCAGACTATTTTGTACATTGCCTGATTATCGGCACCACCTGTATCAGCCTTGGTGAAGGCGTAAGTTTCTCGGTGCTGTACCGTTTTGCACTGATGTCTTCTGAAGTGTCCAAAGGTACGGTGGCTGCTACGGTTTCGATTATCCTGATGCTGAGCTTTTTCGTGGTGATTGAAGCAGTTCGAATGGCTTATGAAGCCTATGATATTTGGGCCTATTGCATCGCATCTTTCATTTTGATTGCATTGTGGTTTACTTTGCCGCGTCTGAGCTTAAAGCAGATTATTTCTGAGCGGAAGGTGAGAGGGGAGTTTTAAAGCTCCTCCTTTTATAAAGGAAGGCTATACCCTCTCTCTAACTCTCTCCCAGAGGGGGAGAGGATTTTAATATCTATTGAAGCTCAGCGACGGGCTGCTCTAGTTTCTTTAATTTCAGATCAAACAAAAATGGCCCAAATGGCAAAATTGAAGCGATCAGGCCCATCAAAAACATGCTGAGCGACCATTTTTGCTTTTCACAGACCGCAAATAACACCACTAAAAACAGTACAAATAGTACGCCATGGCCCATACCAACATATTTCACTAAAATCGGATTATCCATCATGTATTTCACGGGCATCGCGATAAATAAAAGTAGCAGAAATGAAATCCCTTCAAACAAACCGACCAGACGTAAAGTTTTGATGTTCATAAGACATACTGATTTAATTAAATTAACCCTGAGTGTACCCAATATAAATTGAAGATTAAATCTTAAAAATAAAAATATATTCAATATTTATAATGAGTTATAACCGAGTAAAGCAGTTGGTTATGGAGTTTCACGATACTATTATTGATGGCATAACTGCAAAAAAACTTTAAGTTTTCCGACAATAAACTGATCTATTTCAAGAGTAAAAAAGTTATTTAGATACCAACTCTAAAGAAAATTTCATGAAAAAAGACGAGCAGATAGCCCGTCTTTTTCTTTTTATATCTACACTAATCTGTTTAGATCACACCACATGCAATGCGGTCGCCACCACCACCTAATGGTAAGGGGTTGTCAGAATAGTTGTCGCCGCCGGCATGAACCATAATGGCACGACCCTGAAGATCTGCCAGTTTCAAACGTGGTGCAAGCAGGGTGACACGGGCAGTACCGTCAGTATTGACTTTTAATGCAGGCAAATCACCGAGGTGACCGGTCACCGGCGTACCATGATTGGGTGACTGGTTCGGATTGTAATGACTACCGGCAGCCAGTGCTGCACCCATCTTGCCATCTTTCATGGCGGGTGCACATGAACCATTTTCGTGAATATGGAAACCTCGCTCACCGGCAGGGAGCTGTTTCAGGTTGGTACGTATCACCAGACCGGCTGGACTGTCACTGAGTAATACGGTGCCAATCTCTTGACCTATCCCCTCAGCGGTTACTGCATTTACAGTCACGGCTCTGACCAGTTCATTCGATGGAGAAGTCGAGGCGCAACCTGTGAAAAGTGCAGCACTGAGCGCACAAAGTGTCGTAATTTTAAACAATGAAGACATGGTATTGGCATCCTGATCTTTATTCTGTTTTGTAAATCTATTGAAACAGAGCAAGATCAGAAGCTCTATATAGAATCAGTACTTAAATGTTTTGTTTTGTTTAAGTCGATTCAATCTGTGCTTTAAGGTGCTTTGGGCGGTGTGTCCTCGGTCTGCGGATCGATGTCATGTGCCATGGTGGCTTTAGGCATCATTAAGGGTTCATTCAAATTACTTTCATGTAACCATTCACGCCAAATTGCCAGCAAGACTGCAAGAATCACTGGACCAATGAAGACGCCGACCAGACCAAAACTGGCAATACCGCCCAGAACACCAAACATAATCAACAGGAATGGAATTTGTGTTGCGCCAGAAATCACCAGTGGACGAATTACGTTGTCGGCCGTGCTGACAATACAGACACCCCAAGCCATCACCCCAATCGCCTCAATCGTCTGTCCCTGTGAAAAGAGCCACAGTGATACTGCGCTATAAGCCACCGGTGGGCCAAAAGGAATCAGAGCGAAAATAAAGGTCACAATGGTCAAGACCATCGGATTTGGCACACCCGCGACAAAATAACTCAGACCTGCCAATAAAGACTGGGCAATTGCAGTCAAACCAACGCCATAGACCACCGCACGTGTAGTGGCAGAAATGGTAGAAAAATAATGATGTACACGTGGCCCGACCACCATCTCAAAAGCTTTACGCACCTGATTTAAAATGGTCTGACCATCACGGTAGAAAAAGAACAGCGAAAGTATCGCAAAACACAATTTAAAGATATTTTTACTGACTTCATTCAATACCACTTTGCCGTAATTCAGATGACCTTGAATCCAGCTCGAGATCGATAGCGCGATACTGTTTGGATCGGTATTGATTTCATTTAAAGTTCGGCTAATTTCCTTGCCGACAATCGGAAGGCCACGAATAAAATCCGGTACATCCAGATGACCGGAAAAGACCTGTCGCTGCAATTCAAAATACAGATTACGACCTTCATGCTGCAACATAAAAATGGCGAAGATAAATGGCAGACCAAACACCAGAATCACGGCCAGAATCATCACGGTTGCACTCAGCGTTGGCCGATTGCCGCACATGCGTAACACCGACTGATACAAGGGCCAAGTCATATAGGCGATAATCGCTGCCCAAACTACAGGGATGATGAAATATTTGAGTATATGAAAACTCAAAAAAATCAGGATAAAGAACAATCCAAATAATAAGACTTTTTGTAATGTAGGCGCGTACTGTTGCACTGAATTTAATGGCTCATTTTTTAGGTCGTGTTCAGGCATATTAACTGAAAAAAAAGCGATCGAAAATGACGGCTTGGTAAGTAGCGTGATTATTTTCCCAAAGCAGTGTTAGGATTCAGCGGACTGGCTTAAAACCACTGACTGGGATCATCGATAATGGCATTCAGCACCGGTTGCCATTGATCCTGTAATTCCCGATAGATTTTTTGAGGTTTATCAAAGACTGACAGACCTTCCATAGCCAGACGGCTATAAGGTGCACGTTCTGAAATCCAGGCCACCGGCTGCTGGTCGATCTTATCAAAAAACTGCTGTATGTCCTGATTACTGGCTGCATTCGGTTTGGTACGGTTGGCCAACAGTAAAATTTCAACCTTGCCTTTACGAATCCGCTTAATGTCCTGCAAATGCTTGAGAAAACGGCGGGTCGAATCAATATCAAAAAATGAAGGCTGGATCGGAATAATAATCGCATGCGCTTCACTGATCAGCTGCTCGGCATGATCTTCAGTCAACGCTCCCGGTGCATCAATGATCAGATATTCAATCTGCTTCGGTGCATCACCAATGGATTTGTGATTGCGCCAGTCCAGACTTTGAATCGGCATGGCCTGTTCCGGACGTTGCTTGAGCCATTGCAATGCCGATTTCTGGTTATCGGCATCGGCCAGCGCCACCTTATAACCTTTTTGTGCGAGTGCTGACGCTAAACTAATAGCTGTCATGGTTTTGCCACAACCGCCTTTCTGATTCGCAACTAAAATTGTTTTCATGACTCAAGGTGATTTTATTCTGTTCCTGCCTAGCATATCATTCTTTTCAAGCGTACCAATGGCTGATGTTTTCAACTTCAGTCGAATGTTACGCTGAAAAAATAAAGTAAATTAGGAAGATTGAATGTCCATATGGATGGCCATGCTGATTGGCGCATGTATCGGGGTGGTACTGACCACCATTATTTTAAGTCAGACACGCAATGGACGCATCAAGGCTGAATATGAGCAGTATATTGCCGAGCTGGAACTAGAACATCAGCAGGCATTGATCGCAGCACAAAAACGCAGTGTCAATACCAGCCGTGCAGTCCTGAAAGGCAAAATGGCGGAACAGCTCGCACCGATCATGCCGGAATTTCAATATCTGCCCAGTGATGCCAAGTTTCTGGGCGATCCTGTCGATTATGTGGTCTTTGATGGCTATACCGATTTCAGAGACGGCGAAGGCGAAGCAGAGGATATTGAAGTGGTATTGATTGATATCAAAAGTGGCGGAGCGCGTCTGACTAAAGGCCAGCAAGCGATTGCCCGTGCAGTTCAGGAAGGGCGGGTGCGTTTTGAAACCATCCGGATTGATTTCGATGATTGAGCACGACCAAGGAAAGAATAAGAAATTATGCAGAAATTACTGATCACTGCGCTGCTGTTTATGCTTGGACTGTGGGTCTGGAATGAGTTTTTTCGTGCGATCCCACATCTGGAAGAACGAGGTGTCTTAAAAAACTTTTCGGTAGAGCCGATTCAGCCCATTTCAGCTACATTTACTGTGCATGATAAACGTTTCGTTAAACCGAATCGTCGTGTCTTGCATCAGGCCAGCCCTATGGTTGGACATTTTAATGATCTGGCCTATGTCAGTAATATCGATGTGCTGTTGCTCAGTCAGTCACTGCCAGTCATGCAGGCAACATTAGCATTTGATAAAGCAAAACGCTGTTATCAAATCGAGGAACAAATCAGCCAGGCTGAAGCTGAATTTCTCAACACGCATGTCCAACATTTTAGTCTGATCGCTGCCAACGAGAAAATTGCCAATCAGATTCGCAGGCTAAAATCAGGGCAGAAGATTACACTCAGCGGTGATCTGGTCACAGTACATTCAGGAAGCACGGGACAGGAATTTCAGATGGGTACAGGCTCGGAATATCATGCCCATTGTCAGTTGCTGCGTGTGACTCAGTTGCAGCAACATTAACGGCAAAACGAAAATAAATTAGCCTTGCGGTTTACGCAGTCGAGCCAGCAGCATACGCTGGCCAATCTTCGGAATCCCTGCGGCATTGATATAATTCAATTCTTCAATTTCAAAACCAGTTTCCAGTAAGGCAGTTTCAATATCCCGGTTTAAATGACAGCCATCTGCGACTTTCTTCTGAATCGGGGTGAGTAAATGCTGCAGGCGCTGGATATTTAAATTTTGTCGATTCAGCACATGTTCGACCACATGCAAGTGACCGCCCGGTTGTAGCACACGATAAATCTCACGCAGACTTTGGCCGAGGTCAGCAATACTACACAGCGTCCAGGTCGAGATCACATGTTCTAGACTATGTTCTGCAAAAGGCAATGCTTCTGCGCTGGCCTGAATATGTTCAACCTGAAAAGCAGCCTGCTGGATGCGCGGTTCTGCCAGCTTGAAAATGGCCGGATTGGGTTCTACGGCATAGACCAGATCTACTTCTTGATAGAAAGGCAGATTCAGCCCTGTACCAAAACCAATTTCCAGTACTTCACCAGAAATGTTCAAAAGCAATTCACGGCGTAAATCCATCAAGGACGGCGTTTGCATCACCTGATTTAAAAGGTGCGGAAAGATGTGTTGTTGATAAAGTTGATACAGCATTTGGGTTGTTTTAATTTAATCTGAATGTATTTTAGCTTAACTGAAAAATACAATATTCGGGAATGCCCAAGCTGACTAAATACACCCAGTTTGTTACCAAGTTCAACTGTTTATTCATTAAAAAATACGTAAGATCAAGGAAGATATCCTTAAAACGTTTGATCAACTCGATTAGGATTAGATTAAAAATGATGTTCAAACACTTTAAACATTATGCTTTGTTGGCCGGTTTGTTGCTGCCTATTTCCAGCTATAGCTCGGTCGATCACAATATTGCCAAAGGTTTGCCACCTGTGGTCAAAGGACAGTCGATTTCCGTCTTGCAGCCTTTTAAAGGTGATTTCCGTATTTTGGGTTCCAAAGTCTATAGCGCTGATCCGCAGGCCAAATTCTCTCCGATTGATTATGCGGTGAGTTGGGGCCTGTTTGCTGAACCTGAAATTGCCCGACATATTAGTGTCAATCAATATGACCGTTATCTGAACTGGAAAATGGATCGGGTGCCCGTGCCGGTAGAACAAGCCAAGCAGATGGTGTCCAATATGCATATCATTCCGGCCAATCCTGAAATTGCCAAGGCCATTAAAAAGGTAAAACGTGGCGATCTGGTGCGTATGCAGGGTGAGCTGGTTGAAGTGCGTGATAAAGATCTGGTCTGGACTTCTTCATTGACCCCGACGGATACCGGTGATGGCGCCTGTGAGGTATTCCGTGTCAGTTCAATTCAGTGGATTGAACAGGTTGGGAAAAGCTAAATTAAAATTTGCTATTTAGATGCCTATAAAAAACCGCTCTTATGAGCGGTTTTTTATACTGATAAACTGCTTATTTAGCAGTTAAAGCCTGACCTTCAAATGCAATGCCATCCCAGCCATTTTGCATAAACTGGCGGATATTCTGATGATCGCTGGCTTGAGGCGTCGCTTGTACAGCTGCATAGTGCTCGGCAAACAGGCTTAAGGTTTGGGCCTGATCCAGCCCATTGAGTCGTGCAAAGGCAAAAACTTTGGCGCTGCCTTGGTTTTCAGTGGTTGCATTGCTCTGCTGGCCATTTTTAAATGCAGTCGGGGTATGGGTATAACGCGTTTCGATATAGGCAATCACATCTGCAAATTTTGCCTCACCTGCGGCCAATTGTGCCAATAAATCTTGTGCCATACTGTTTTCCCTTTGCAATCAATAAAAATTCGATGCGATGAATATAGCAATTTTCTTGCGAAGTTCCATGGTATTTAATAGGTTTTCAGTTCAAGATAATCATGAAAATGATTCATAATTAATTTGAAATTTCGGATCAAATCAACTGGATCAATAAATAGAATAGGAACGTATATGGGCTGGCTTTGGGTGGCAATCGGCGGGGCAGTGGGTGCCAGTTTACGGTATGCAGCAGGGCTCTGGTTGCTAAAACCACAGATGCAATTTCCTTGGCCGACGTGGTGGGTCAATATTCTGGGCTGCTTATGTGCAGGGATCTTTTTTGCCTGTAGCCAAAAATATCCAATGCTGCAACAGGAAGCACGTCTGTTTTTAATGGTGGGGATACTGGGCGGATTTACCACATTTTCCAGTTTTGGTCTGGAAAGCTTTCAGCTTTTGAAACATGGCGCTGTAGGTTTAGCTCTATTGTATGCGCTGTCGAGTGTAATTGTTGGAATTATCGTTCTGGCGCTGGGTTTTTACTTGACTTCACTGGCTTTGGCTCAAAGCTGAAACAGACATAAAAAAGTCAGGAAACTGGAGGTTATTTCCTGACATAAACCACGATTTGAAGATCAAGATAATCGACGGTTTTTAGTTTTAGCCACGTTTAAAGCGGCCAAAACGTTTATTAAAGCTTGCCACGCGACCTTCATTGCTGGTTTGACGCTGCTCGCCAGTATAGAAGGGATGAGAAGCACTTGAAATATCAAGCGTGACATAAGGATATGTTTTACCTTCATATTCTTTAGTCTGGCTAGAGTTCATTGTGCTGCCAATCACAAAATAAGTATTGGCATTGGTATCATGGAATAACACTTCACGATACGCTGGATGAATATCTGGACGCATATATAATTCCCTTATGATTCTTAATGAAATGTTATAATATAACATTTGGTATTTCAAGTCATTTAGAGTTACAGCGTGTAAGCCTTTGGGGTCAAAATTAACCTCGACTCGGCACCAGTTCTTCAAATACATCACTCAGATCATCATGAACTTTTAAATGAATCAGGTTCCAGTATTGTCCTGAAATTGTCCGGTTCACCATGAGCGTATCTGGAGATGGCTTAAACACATCCCAATATTTTAGAGAAGGTTTGAGCAACTCCATGCCATCATGATGGGCCGAGTTTTCAGCAAAATCATAATGGGTGACCAGTGGACGCATCAGAACTTCCAGCCATTGTTCATACAATTCAGTCGGGAATTTTCCGGTTTCAGTCAAGGAATGCAGCGCATCTAACTGTTGCTCGATCACGGGAATATTCTTCTCGCGTGCGGCATGAATAAGTTCCCGGAAATGCCCAATCACTTCAGTCGAAAGAGTCTTAACGCCACCATAATCATAAACAATCACAGAGCCATCTTCACGAAAGGCAAAGTTGCCCGGATGCGGGTCACAGTGAAAGCGTTTCAGATAAAAAATTTCCTGACCAATCGCACGCAGCAGACGGCGCCCTAAGGCATTGCGGGTTTCCTGTGGCCAGGTGCTGGCGGTTTCAATACTTTCTCCCATTTCCTGACTCAAGGTTAGAATATGCCGTGAAGAATATTCATGAAAAACCTGTGGAATCACAATTTTATGATCCAGGGATTCATGGAAGGCGCGGGCAACTTCCAGGTTCTGGGCTTCAATTTCATAGTTGAGCTCATTGTCCAGACTATGCTGGATTTCTTTAAATAACTGATCCTGAAGTTTACGGTCAATCTTTAAAACGCCCATCATGCGTAGCGCCAGACGTACCTGTTTCAGGTCACTTTCACAGGCTTCATCGACACCCGGATACTGTACCTTGACCACCACTTGCTGGCCATTGGGTAAAGTGGCTTTATGTACCTGACCAATCGATGCTGCGGCAAAAGGTTGTTCATCAAACTGTTGAAATAATTGCTGTAAAGGTTTACCGAGTTCCTTTTCAATTTGCGCCTGAATGTCCTTAAATGGCATGGGCGGTGCCTGACGTTGCAATTTGGCAATGGCTTTGGCAACTTCGGGTGGAAAAATATCTTTATATTGCGAGGCGATCTGACCAACTTTCATGACCGCGCCTTTCATTTCTCCCAAGGTATCCGCGATTTGTATACCAATATCCTGAAATAATTTGCTGCGCGCAGTATTTTTTTGCTCTTCGTCGGCAGTTAAATTTTTAATTGAATTGGATAGGGTTTTACCTGCAATACTTGCGGTCATTCCGGCAAGTTTCATAAAGCGACGACCGGGTGTGCTAGCCGTTTTTGCCATGCGAGATTCCTTGAAACCAACAATTATTTGATGTATTTGATCATAGGTGACAAAGATTCAATTGCCTAGATTTAATTGTAGAGGTTGTGTTGTGATTTTCTTTAACTTCTCCATCTTTGGTGCATGATCTTTGATTTATCAGAAGATTTTTCTTCATCTCCTGTACTTAAACCAAAACAAGATTCCTGAATACATCATTGTTTTAGGTCAGGCTGCATAATCATACTAAAGGTTGTTTTAGTCCCAAAAGTATAAATAAAACAACTCGCAGTAATGAAGAAAATTCAATGAAAGTCTATCGATATTTTACTGCTCAAGATGATGTGTATTTTTGTGTGCGTATCACTTAAACCTTAAATACAGGACCTAAGTTAGATGATTCACCCACCATGCGCTTTAATGGCACGGAGGTGGTTGTAGAGCCGCTGCTGATCAAAGATGTGATAGACGAATCAGAGATTTCCAAAGCATTAAAAAATGCGCTGGATCCTGAATCGCAGCGCATTTTCCAGCTTGAATTAATCGGCTGAACGCATTGAGTGGTCGAGACTTAAACGTTTATTGTTGTCATATAAACGAGCTAATAAAAGTACACAGGCCACACTCAGACCCACAATCAGGCCAACCCAGACACCGGCTGCGCCCATGTCGGTAAAGCGGGACAAATACACCCCGACCGGGAAGGCAATCACCCAGTAAGCCAGCATGGTGATCCACATAGGGCCTTTGGTGTCCTGCATCCCACGCAGACAACCTGCTGCACTGATCTGCCAGCCATCCATTAGTTGATAAGCAATCGCAAACAGAATCAGATAGACCGCGATTTGGGTCACGATCATATCCGAGGTGTAGAGCGCCACGATTTCATTACGGAACACCCAAAGCAAAATCATGGTCAGGATTGCCAGAATAGTGGCCGTAATCAGGCCGAGATATTGCACTTTACGCATTGCCTGCCAGTTCTGTTCGCCATAATAGGTGCCGACCCGAATGGTCAGGGCAATCGCCAGTGACATTGGAATCATAAACAGCTGTGAGGTCACTGAAATGGCAATCTGATGCGCAGCAACAATGGTTTCTCCCAAAGGGCTGAGCACGATCGCCGCAGTACTAAAAATACTGACCTCAAAGAAAATCGCCAGTCCGATCGGCAGACCAAGCTGCAAGATGCGTTTCATCCATTCCGGGTTGATTTTTTCCCAATGAGTAAACGGCTGGGTGCGTTGATAGGCTTTATTCTTAAAAATATACAGTGCCAGAGTAATGACCATTAACCACTGTAAAATTGCCGTAGCAAAACCACAGCCGGCACTACCCAAGGCTGGAACAGGGCCAATTCCATACATAAATACATAGTTCAGTGGAACCAGCAATACCAGTGCCAATAGGCTGATGACGGTCACCGGGCGTGGATGACCAATCGCTTCTGAATAGCCACGTAAGGCGGCATACATAGTCACTGCCGGCATACCAAAACCAATTGCATGCAGGAATAAACCGGCTTTAGGCTGCAAGCTTTCCGGTACACCTAAGATTGGTAAAGTCGCTGGCAACAGCTGCAAAATCAGGCCAGCAATAATCCCCAGAATCAGGGCCACCCAAAGTGACTGACGGGCAATGGTGGCAATTTTTTCAGGGGTACGTGCGCCATTCGCTTCAGCCACCAAGGGTGTCGTGGCAATCATGATGCCGCTAAACAGCAGCATCACCGGAATCCACAGACCCACCCCGACTGCAATTGCTGCAAGATCGGTCGCAGACAGATGACCTGCCATAATGGTATCAATCAGGCCCAAACCTGCCTGGGAAAATTGGGTCACCAGAATAGGTAACATCAGATGAAACAGTTTTTTTAATTCAAAACCAAAGGTCGTAACCGGTGTAACATTCGACACAAAAATTACTCATCGTGATCATGTGCTTAAATAGAGGGGTTTAGCGTTGTAAAGTGAGAAGCACACCAATAAAAATTACTCCGCCGCCTAAAAGACGTTGCCAGTTAATCGGCATTTTTTCGTTGCCCAATAAACCCAGATGATCGACCAGCATCGACATGGCCATCTGACCAAAAATAATCAGGCCGCTAAGCACCAGAAAGCCAAGTTTGGGTGCTGCATAAATGCTCATGCTAATCGCGTAGACACCCACAATGCCCCCAAGCCATAAATACCAGGGAACATTCATTAATTCCTGTACACCGGGTTTGGGATTGGACTGAAAAAGTACAATCACAGCGAGCACTATTGTACCAATCAAAAAGGAAAAAAATGCAGCTTGCATAGGAGAATATAAATATTCTTTCAGTTGCGTGTTAATTGCGGTTTGAAGCGTCAGCAAAACACCAATTGCAAAGACTAAAGGAAGTAAAATAATCAGTTGAGAAGATATTTTCATAATTTTAACTGTCTAATTCTATTTGAGTTTTTAGATATAACCCGGTGATCATTTTAATTTTAGCAGTGTTGCTGTCGAGTCATGTTAAAATTCAGCTATATCTTGTAGTCGTTTTTGAGTAGTTCTTTGGCTGAATTGAATCCTGCTGTTATCCCATTGTCTTTATATATTCATATGCCATGGTGCGTGCGCAAATGTCCGTATTGTGACTTTAATTCGCATGCTGTTCCTGATGGTGAATTATCACTGGAACTAGAACAGGAATATTTACATGCCTTGGTTGAGGATTTTAAAACGCAGGTCGATTTTGCCCAAGGCCGTCAGATTCATACTGTATTTATTGGTGGCGGTACGCCGTCGCTGATTTCTGCTCAAGGTTATCAATGGCTATTTGATCAGTTGCAAGCCATTATTCCCTTTGCAGAAGGCTGTGAAATTACGCTGGAAGCTAATCCTGGTACGGTAGAGCATGACCCATTTGCAGGTTATTTGCAGGCTGGCATTAACCGTTTGTCGATTGGGGTGCAGAGTTTTAATACTGACCATCTTAAACGTTTGGGTCGGATTCACAGCAATGAAGATGCGATTTCTGCGATTGGATTGGCGCGTGAAGCAGGCTTTCAACGAATTAATGTCGATTTAATGCATGGCTTGCCTGAGCAGACTTTAGATCAGGCCTTACATGATTTAAAACTTGCGGTAGAAAATGGCGCGACACATATTTCCTGGTATCAGCTGACGATTGAACCGAATACGGTATTTTTCCGTACCCAACCTATTCTACCGGTAGATGATGTGCTTGAAGAGATTCAGGAGCAGGGCGAAATTTACCTCAAAGCTCAAGGCTTTATCAATTATGAAGTTTCTGCCTGGCGTAAAGAATTACCTTCAGCGCATAATCTGAATTATTGGCAATTCGGCGATTATCTGGCGATTGGTGCGGGTGCACATGGCAAAGTGACTCAACCTGATGGCGTATATCGTTTCCAGAAAACCCGCTTACCTAAGGATTACTTAGCCAAAGTACCTGCTGAACATTTGCAGTTTAAATGTATTGAAGCTGCAGAGATGCCATTTGAGTTTATGATGAATGCGCTACGCTTAAATCAGGGCGTAGAGGCTAAATTTTATATCGAGCGTACTGGTCAAAGTTTGGATACTTTACAAGATTTATTAAGCTCTTTACGTAAAAGAAAATTAATGATCGATGATCAAAACCGGCTTGCATGTACCGAGCAGGGGCATATCTTTTTAAATTCGGTACTGGAAGAATTTCTTTAACTGATTTTTATTTTCTGAACATTTTTCAAAGACCTTCATAAATCTATATGAGGGTTTTTTATTGTGCAGATTTTACCAGATCAGGAATTTTTAGCTTGGCATAGAGCACACCGGTTTTTAAATCAAACAAATAATCTTTGAAAGCTAGAGCTGAATAAGAGAAATTACAAGCACAAAAAAAGCACTCTAAGAGTGCTTTTTTTCAATATCTTGCTTCTAAATTATAGAGCAACGATATTTACAGCTGTAGGGCCTTTTTGACCTTGAGCTACGCTGAAAGAAACCTTTTGGCCTTCAACTAAAGTTTTGAAACCTGAACCAGTGATTTCGCTGAAATGAGCAAAAACGTCTGGACCTGATTCTTGTTGAATGAAACCGAAACCTTTAGTTTCGTTGAACCATTTTACTGTACCGTTAACTGTATTAGACATAATGTAACCTATTGAATCGTATGAATTTATAGCCAAAATTTCAGATGACTAACTGTAACTTTGAAAAATAAAAAGGATGGAGCTTTTTGATCTGTAATACGAAGGTTTATGACTAAAACTGCGATACTTAAAAGAAACTAACCAAAACAAGAATTTTTCTAGTTGGGATTATCATACCGCTTATTTTGAGATATACAAGCGTTTTATTTATCTAATTTATTAGGCTATTGAAAAATATAAAATTAAACCTGTATATTTTGTATTCAGGCCAGTGTTTTTAGGGTTTAAAAGGGTAGCTCTCAATAAAAAGAGCGCCGAAGCGCTCTTTGTAATTCAATTTACAGCTTAGTAATCAAAACTAAAGTGCTCTGGTGCCAGTGCGGTCATAGTTTTGGATGGATTCACCATCGCTTCAGCATGACCTTGGGTACGAGGCAGAATACGTTCGAAATAGAAATCAGCGGTTTTGATTTTTGCTTTATAGAACTCAGGTACTTCTGCGCCATCGCCAGAAGCCAGTTTGGCTGAGGCAACTGCGGCTTGCTGCGCCCAGAAGTATGCCATCATCACATAGCCCGAGAACATCAGGAAATCGACTGAAGCAGAAGAGACGATGTCGCGGTCTTTACGGGCTGCCAGCATGATTCGAACAGTTAATGCATTCCACTGGGCACATAGCTTGGTGAGATCCCAGGCAAAGCGGCGCATATATTTATTACGCGCATGCTGACCACAAAATTTCAGGATTTCAGCGGTATAATCACGAATCACTTTGCCTTTCGAGGTTAACAGTACTTTACGACCGATCAGATCGAGTGCCTGTACACCTGTCGTTCCTTCGTAAAGGGTAGAAATACGTGAGTCACGCACGATCTGTTCCATGCCCCATTCTTTGATATAGCCATGACCACCAAAGACTTGCATACCGTGATTCGATGCTTCATAGCCCATTTCAGTCAGGAAGCCTTTTAGAATCGGGGTATAGAAACCTAAGTGATCATCATGCTGTTCAAAGGCAGCGGTATCGCCACGCAATAAAGCATCATTCATGTTGTCGGCAATTTGCGCAGCATGATAAATCATGGCACGGCCACCTTCGGCAATGGCTTTTTGCGTCAACAGCATACGGCGTACATCGGCATGATGAATGATGGCATCCGCCACTTTTTCCGGATCTTTTTTGCCAGACAGGGCACGCATCGACATACGTTCTTTGGCATACGGCAGAGCACCTTGGAAGGATAACTCCGCATGACAGATGCCTTGAATCGCAGTGCCAATACGCGCAGTGTTCATGAAGGTGAACATGGCATGCAAGCCTTTATTCGGTTCACCAATCAAGTAACCCGTGGCCTTGTCGAAATTCAGCACGGCTGTTGCTGAGGCGCGAATCCCCATTTTATGTTCAATCGAACCGCAATTGACTGGATTGCGCTCACCGATGCCACCATCGGCAGCAGCAATAAATTTCGGTACGATAAACAGTGAAATGCCTTTAGTACCTTGCGGTGCATCCGGAAGGCGCGCCAGCACGATATGTACGATATTTTCAGTGAGATCGTGCTCGCCTGCGGAAATAAAGATTTTGGTTCCTGAAATGGCATATGTGCCATCTTCTTGCGGCTCGGCTTTGGTTTTAACCTGACCCAAGTCAGTACCACATTGCGGCTCAGTCAGACACATGGTGCCAGCCCAAGTACCCGCAACCAGATGCGGCAGATAGGTATTCTTCTGCTCATCGGTGCCGTACTGGATAATGGTATTGATACAGCCCACGCTTAAACCCGGATACATCTGGAATGACCAGTTTGCAGTTCCCATCATTTCCGATTTGATCAGGTTTAAAGACATTGGCAGGTTTTGACCACCAAACTCTTCAGGATAAGACAGACCTTGCCAGCCACCTTGGACGAACTGATCATAAGCGTCTTTAAAGCCTTTAGGCGTTTTCACTTCGCCATTTTCAAAATGACAGCCTTCAGCATCACCGCTTTCATTCAGAGGTGAAAGTACGTTTTCACAGAAATCTGCTGCACCTTCCAAGATCATGTCTACCGTGTCGGTATCGGCATATTCACCATTCGACAAATTCTGGTAGTGCGCAGGGTAATCGAGCACTTCATTCATGAGGAAGCGAATGTCGTGTAAAGGGGCTTTATATGCTGGCATGCGTTTAATCCTGATTAAAATAGTTTTGGATTATCTGTATCGATTCTTTGATTATTCATATTTGAGATAAAAAAACATTGATAAGGCAAGCAAATAAAAATGTCAGAAAAGCGAATCGAGTCTTAGAGCCAACCAATAAAATCGGATGATTTCATCTTCTGGCTGTCAGCGTACAGAAAGGTTGAAAACTTCTTATCTGATTGGACTTTAATGAATTGAACACCAGATTGTCTAGTGCTACTTTTGTATGAATTGTACTCAATTGTTATCAATAAAAAATTCAAGTTAAAAATGTCATTAAATCCAGTAGCTGAATTTTTAGTCTTTAATAATGGAGTTAAGATCAATTCGGGTTGTTGTTACAACCCGAATTCTCTGGTCAAAATAACTGGATATTTATAGAAAATCTTTTAAATCTGGTTTGATGCCATTCCAGATAGAAAAAGATTCCAGTGCCTGACCGACCAGCATGCCAAAGCCTTCAGATGTTGGCACAGCACGTGCTTTGGCCTGATCAAGGAAGGAGGAAGGTTTGCCATAGGCCATTTCATAGGCATAGTTAAACTGTAAGGCTTCTGGAAGCAGCAAAGCATCACCGCTGAGGCTGGCTGAAGTGGCATTGATCACCAGATCAAACTCACCGGCAAGATGTTCTAGTGAAATAGCCTGTAATTCGAGCTGCGCTACAGCATTCTGCAGATCCGCAACCAGTTGTTCAGCGCGTGCCAAGGTACGATTGGCAATCACAATTTTTTTTGCGCCTGCCTGGGCGAGTGGATAGATCACGCCACGGGTTGCGCCGCCTGCACCGATAATCAGGATGTTGGTATTTTCCAGCGGCCAGTTGAGTGCACGAATCGCGTCGACCAGACCTTGCCCATCAGTATTATCGCCATGCAGAACGCCATTTTTCATCCACAGGGTATTCACCGCCTTGGCAATTTTGGCTCGCTCACTGAGTACCTGACATTGGGCAAAAGCCTGCTCTTTAAACGGCACGGTGACATTCATCCCGATTCCGCCATGGGCAAAAAACTCCTGAATATTGGCCTCAAAGCCATCCAGTGGAGCCAGACGTTTGCTGTAATTTAGATCAATTCCGGTTTTTGCTGCAAAAGCATGATGCAATTCTGGAGAGCGTGACTGTTCAATCGGATTACCAATCACGGCAAATTGTTTGCTCATTTCACAATGTCCATGTGCTGAAATGAGCATCAATATACGTGAAAAAGCGCAGGGACTAAAGCCTGCGCTGTTTTAAATAAGGGGGCTGGAAGTGCGGTTTAGGAACTGCAGATGTCCATAATATGTTCTGCAAATACCAGCGCCATACTAAGCACAGCTCCGACCACAGTCAGGATACTCACCAGAATAGCCGCGCCATCCAGAAGCAGATTATGACTCAAAACGGCGGTACTCATCGCACTGATGGCGAGAGCCAGAAAAAGCCAAAAGGCAAAAACAGGAAGATTTAATTGAAGATGATGCATTGTTATTCTCACTAGACATCTAATAGATTGTGATCGATGTAGCGATAGGATGCCGCGACCAAATCAGGGATTACTCTGCAGCAGTATAGAGGAATAATGGATTAAAACAGCCCTCTATTTGAGGGCTGTTTGTATCATTTCATTGCAGTTGATTTTAATTCTGTGAGCCAGTCATGGGGTTTCAGATAGTAATCGGTCAAACGCTTTTCCGGCGAGCCTTCATCCCATTCAGGACGATAGGACCAGCCGGTCAGCGGAGGCAAGCTCACCAAGATTGATTCAATTCGGCCGCCGGTCTGCAAACCAAATAGCGTACCGCGGTCATAAACCAGATTGTATTCGACATAACGGCCACGACGATACAACTGGAACTCGCGTTGTGCTTCGGTATAAGGCTTATCCTGATTACGCTGGAAAATCGGCAGAATCGCCTCTAGATAACCATTGCCTACGGCCTGTATATACTGGAAACAGGTATCAAAATCCCACTGATTCAGATCATCAAAGAATAACCCGCCGACACCACGCTGTTCATCACGATGTTTTAAATAGAAATAGTCATCACACCATTGTTTATGTTCAGGATAAATCTCTTCACCAAATGGCGCACACAGATCATGCGCCGTCTGATGCCACGAAAGGACATCTTCATCATTTGGATAGAAGGGCGTCAGGTCGAAACCGCCACCAAACCACCAGATTGGATCTTGCCCTTCTTTTTCTGCAACAAATAAACGCACGTTGGCATGTGAGGTCGGTACATTCGGATTTTTCGGATGGATGACCAGCGATACACCCATCGCTTGCGCCTTGGCACCGGCAATATTGGGATGGCGTTCAGTGGCTGAAGCGGGCAGTTTGGAAATATTGATATGGGAGAACATCACCCCGCCTTTCTCAATCACGGTACCATTTTGCAAGACACGCGAACGGCCACCACCACCTTCCGGACGTTCCCAGTCATCAATGATAAATTCGGCCGTACCGCCGCCAGCACGCTCCTGTTGTTCCAGTGCTGCACAAATCCGTGCCTGCAAGTCGAGGAGAAATTCACGAACGCGTTGAATATCCGCAGATGTAGGATGCTGCATCAGAGCCTCGTAGGAAAATAAAAAACTAGCTACATCAAAGCATAAAATCAGTCAAAGATTAAGGTCTATTTAGCAATGTAGTGGATTGAACCATGCTTTAAATTTGAGTATTGATGGACAGAATGGGGCATTAAATCCGACCAAATGGCTAGGTTGAATTCTTTTTTCAAGCTCCGCACAATAACTTGCAAGCGCTCATGGGTTTGGGCATTTCTCGATGGTAATAGGTGGGTGTCATGTCGGTACAGGTCAATTCCCTGATTCAAAAATATAATGTTCCCGGTCCCCGCTATACCAGTTATCCGACCGTTCCATATTGGGAAGAGCAGAATTTCTCACTGGAACAATGGAAGCAAACGCTGAAAAAATCCTTTACTGAATCCAATCAAAGTGAAGGCATCAGCCTGTATATCCATCTGCCATTTTGCGAAAGCCTGTGCACTTTTTGCGGGTGTCATAAGCGAGTCACGAAAAAACATGAAATGGAACAGCCCTATATTCAGGCAGTGCTGAAAGAATGGGATTTGTATTGTGAGTTGCTGAAAGATAAGCCAATGATTAAAGAAATTCATTTGGGCGGGGGAACACCGACTTTCTTTTCTGTTGAGCATTTGACTCAACTGATTCAAGGTATTTTGGCCAAAGCAGACATAGCGCCTGTGCATGAATTCAGTTTTGAAGGGCATCCGAACAATACCACGCGTGAGCATTTACAAGGCTTGTATGATCTGGGCTTTCGCCGGGTCAGTTATGGGGTGCAGGATTATAATGAAACCGTGCAAAAAGCCATTCACCGGATTCAGCCCTATGAACATGTCAAACAGGTAACCGAATGGGCGCGTGAAATTGGCTATGAGTCGATTTCGCATGACTTGGTGTTTGGCCTGCCTTTTCAGCATCTGGACGATGTCTTAAACACCATTGAGCAAACCAATTCACTTCTGCCGGATCGTTTGGCTTTATATAGCTATGCACATGTGCCTTGGATTAAAGGCAATGGCCAGCGCGGGTTTAAAGATGCTGATGTACCCAAAGATGCGATCAAACGTGAATGTTATGAAGCGGCTAAAAAGAAACTGCTGGCGTATGGCTATCATGAAATTGGCATGGATCATTTTGCTTTAGATACAGATGACATGTACCAGTCCTTTCAAGCTGGAACATTACACCGCAATTTTATGGGATATACCGCCTCTAAAACTCAAGTGATGATCGGTTTAGGAATTTCTTCGATCAGTGATAGCTGGTACAGCTTTGCCCAGAATGTGAAAACCATTGAAGAATATTATGCGTGTTTAGCCCGTAATGAAATTCCGGTATTTAAAGGGCATCTATTAAGTCAGGAAGATTTGATTATTCGTCAGCATATTCTGAATTTGATGTGCAGCTTTAGTACCTCATGGGAAAAACCCGAACTATTTTTCCCTGAAATTGGTCAGGTCTTGGTGCAGCTTGAAGAAATGGCACAGGATGGTTTGATTCAAATGACAGACTCATCAGTCACGATTTTGGAGAAAGGGAAACCATTTGTACGTAATATTTGTATGGCTTTTGATTTACGTTTAAAGCGACGCATGCCCGAGAACCGGATTTTTTCGATGACGATTTAACACTTAATCCACCCCAGCCCTCCTTTAAGAAAGGAGGGAGTTTTCTCCTCTTTTTGAAAGAAGGAAAAGCCTCCCTGAGCAAGACTTAAGCATTGCTTTAAGTCGAAGCGCAAGAAAGGGAGGTTTGGAGGGATTTATTAAGGGGAGGATTTAAAAATCATCCTTCTGATAAAGATGCGCCATACGTTCATGTTTGGTTTTGAGATATTGCTCATTAAACGGATTTAAGCCGACGGTGAGGGGCACCCGATCGACCACATTAATCCCTTGGGCTTTTAAAGCTTCAATTTTTAAAGGATTGTTGGTCACCAGACGTACCGCTTTGACCTGCAAATGATCCAGCATAATGCTGCACATGTCATATTGACGTGCATCAGCCGGCAGATTAAGCATTAAATTGGCATCGACCGTATCATGTCCCTGATCTTGCAGGGCATAGGCACGAATCTTGTTGGTCAGGCCAATACCGCGTCCTTCCTGACGCAAATACAGAATCGCCCCGCGACCTAACTCATTGATCAGCTTTAAAGTCGCCTGCAATTGCGGGCCACAGTCACATTTCAGTGAAGCAAAGGCATCACCGGTTAAACATTCAGAATGTACACGAACCACGACTGGCTCGTCAGAAACTTCTTCAAGTCCTTTGGAAAGAGCGACATGTTCTTCGCCAGTCTTAGGGTCTTGAAATACAGTAATTTTAAATTCACCGTGAGCGGTAGGTAATCTTGACGTTGCGACAAATTCGATTGGCACAGCTGAACCCGTTAAATCCTGAAAGTGGCTAAAGTATAGCGTAATGATTGAACATTGGTAGAATTGCAAAGTCGAAATTCTGTATTAGATTTTCTTTTTTGTATAAAGCAGACGATAATAGTTGATAAATAGTAAGATTATTCAGGATAATCGTAGCCTGCGATTTTTTCACCCCGATGAGATCATTGTTTAATATTGCATCGCTAGAAGCGTAGCTGAATTGAAGCTGCTACAATTCAGCTATATGATCGGGTACTCCCCATTGACCTAGCTTTAGATTTGCCAGGCTTTAGAAGGCTTTGCCATAATATGCTGTATACAGAAATCCCTACTCAACGCCCTGTAACACCGTTGCTGGATACGATCAATCATCCTGAGCAACTACGTTTACTCGAGCAAAGCCAGCTAGTACAGGTGGCAGATGAGTTACGTCAATTCATTTTGTATGCTGCCGGGCAAAGTGGTGGACATTTTGGTGCAAACCTCGGTGTTATTGAGCTTACGGTGGCTCTGCACTATTGCTTCAATACTCCACATGACCGTCTGATCTGGGATGTGGGGCATCAGGCCTATCCGCATAAGGCATTGACCGGCCGTCGTGAACAGCTCACCACTATCCGGGCCAAAGATGGTCTGGCAGCCTTTCCAGCACGTGAAGAATCTGAATTTGATACCTTTGGGGTAGGGCATTCTTCGACGGCAATTTCTGCTGGTCTGGGCATGGCCTTGGCACGTCGCTACCAGAACAAGCCATGTGAAGTGGTATCGATTATTGGCGATGGCGCCATGACGGCGGGTATGGCCTTTGAAGCCTTGAACGATGCCGTTGCGCACAATGCCGATCTGATGGTGGTGCTGAACGACAATGACATGTCGATTTCTTGCAGTACTGGCGGTTTTGCCAAGCATCTGGCGGCGATCTGGGAGCGCGGTGAATTCGTTAATATTACCGAGGAAGGTGAAGCTTACGTACAGCCGTATCCGGAGTGGCTGTATAACTCACGCTTGCACTGTGCCGCGACTGATGCCGCAGATAACCTGTTTAAAGCCATCGGCTTTGACTATTTTGGCCCTTATGATGGTCATGATGTCAAACAACTGGTGCATGTATTTAAAGCGCTGAAAAAGCGTACAGGCCCACGTCTGATTCATATCTATACTAAAAAGGGCAAGGGCTTTGCGCCGGCCGAATCGGATCAAATCAAATATCACGCGATTAGCAAGCTTAATGCCATTACCGCTGCCAAGACTGCACCGAAATATTCGGATGTATTTGGACAGTGGCTCTGCGATGAAGCAGCACAGGACTCGCGCTTGCTCGCGATTACACCGGCCATGTGCGAAGGCTCAGGTATGGTGCAGTTTGCCAAAGAATATCCGGAACGTTTTTTCGATGTCGCGATTGCAGAGCAGCATGCCGTGACGCTGGCTGCGGGCATGGCCTGTGAAGGCTTAAAGCCGGTCGTGGCAATTTATTCGACCTTCCTGCAACGTGGTTATGACCAGCTGGTACACGATGTGGCCTTACAAAATCTGGATGTGACCTTCGGTATTGATCGTGCTGGTCTGGTCGGTGAAGATGGCCCGACCCATGCCGGTGCCTATGACTATGCCTATATGCGGACGATCCCGAATATCGTGATCATGGCACCAAAAGACGAAAATGAATGTCGTCAAATGCTGCATACCGCTTATTTATATCCTGGGCCGGCAGCTGTGCGTTATCCACGTGGTAATGGCTTAGGGGTGGATATCCAGCAAAAGATGCTTGAAATTCCAATCGGTCAGGCGGAAATTGTCGCCAGCTTTAATGCGCAGTGTGACGAATATATTTCTGTGCTGGCTTTTGGCAGCCGGGTACAGGCCGCAGTCGACGCCGCTGAAGCCTTTGCAGTGAAACATGAGATTGGTGTGCGTGTTGTGAACATGCGTTTTATCAAACCTCTTGATACGCAAATGCTGGATGATCTGGCATCAAGCACCAGTCTGTTTGTGACAGTAGAAGAACATGCCGTGATGGGCGGTGCGGGTAGTGCTGTGAATGAATATCTGGCAGAAGCACAGATTGTGAAACCGCTGCTGAATCTTGGTTTAGACGACACGTTTATGGCTCAGGCCACGCATGCACAAATGTTGCAGCAGGCCGGATTGGATGCGCAAGGTATTGAAAAATCAATGAATCAAGCCTGGTCAGCCTTGGGGCAAAGCGTTTTGTCATAAGTTCTTAAAAATTTTAGACACATTTTCTCCAAAAAAGCCCTGATATTTGCTAAGATATCGGGGCTTTTATGCATTATTCTTTATCAGTTTCTTTAAATTTGTAGTGGGTGTTCAATGGAACCTATGGTGGTGATGGCTGCGCGTGCGGCTCAGTTAGTTGGTCAAGAGCTTTTAAAAGCGCATCAGAATCGTCATAAACTCGATCTACAAGTCGAAGAAAAAGGAATTGATGGTCCAGTAACGCGTGTAGATCGTTATTTGGAGCAGTTGACCATCGATACCCTACGTAAAAGCTATAAAAATCACAGTTTCCTTGGTGAAGAGTTTGGCTATCAGGAAGGTAATGGTCACGACGCCGATTGGTGTTGGGTGATCGATCCACTGGATGGTACTTTAAACTTCATTAACGGTTTCCCGCATTTCTGTATCTCTATCGCAGTTCAGCACAAAGGCATTACTCAACACGGGGTGATTTATGACCCGGTGAAAGATGAGCTATTCTCTGCCAGTCGTGGTCGTGGTGCCATGATGAACCAGCGTCGTATTCGTGTGAATGTCAAAGACAGTCTGGAAAATACCTTTATGGCTGTTGGTCACGCTTACCGTGCTAAACGTAATGGCGAAGTTGTATCTTATGCCAAGAACCATTTTCAAAGTTTGTTAAACGTGACTGAAGCTGGCGCGCAATATCGTCGTTCAGGTTCTGCGGCATTGGATTTAGCCTATGTTGCTGCAGGCCGTTTTGATGCTTACTTCGAACTTGGTTTAAAACCTTGGGATATCGCAGCGGGCGAATTGATCGTGAAAGAAGCAGGCGGTACTGTAGTTGATGCACGTGGTGGTAGCGACTCTATGGAAAATGGTCAAGTTTTGGCTTGTTCAATGAAAATGCTTAAACCTTTAATGCAAGCAGTTGTTCCTGCTTGGGGTGAAGCAGCAAAATAATCGGGTTTAGATGAAATATATCTAATTTTCAGAAAAGGCATCCTTCGGGATGCCTTTTTTAGAGCAGTAAAATAGTTAAGAAGGGAGGTAGAGTATATTTCTAACATGATATGAATATTGGAAATATCAAGTGAATTGGCGAAAACTGCCTTTTTATACCGGTTGTTACATTTTTTATTCATATTTAAGTGTATGAAATTAATATATAAATTATAGACAGAGCAAATTAGTTTTAAAACTTAATGACATTGTTGATTATTCTGCTATAATTTCGCCACGCACTTAATTTCTGTTCTTTACCTGAACACTATCTTCTAATCATTGTATGCGCGTGCTGTCCATAGAGAGGACATATCCTTCGCGCCCCAATCGCTTAAGCGATTCCTTCAGGTTTGCGGCCGTAATCATGCGTGCGTTATATCCACATCGTCGTTACTCGGATCGCTGCTGAATCCTAATATTTTCAGCATTATTTGCTGTGCCGCTTTTTGCCGATGTCCATAATTGTTATTTATTAAATGGAGCACCCACTTCAGGGTGAATACTCTCTATGAGCAAAACTTTTGCTGATTTTTCCCTCGACGAATCTCTAACCCAGGCTCTCGATGCTTTAGGCTTTACTACTCCAACTCCTGTACAAGAACAAGCGATTCCAGCTGCACTTGAAGGTAAAGACCTTCTTGTGTCAAGCCAAACAGGTTCTGGTAAAACTGCTGCTTTCTTGCTTCCTACCTTAAATGCGTTGGCAAGCCAAGATACATTAGTACCATTTAAAGACCGTATGAAAGCGGTTACTCAACCGAATATTCTGGTGATTTCACCGACTCGTGAATTGGCACAACAGGTATGTCAAGACGCAATTGCATTTGTACGTCACATGAAAGGTGTTCGTATTGCTGCAATCATGGGCGGTATGCCTTTCGGTAAGCAAATTCAACAGTTAAAAGGCGCGCAAGTTGTTGTTGCAACTCCAGGCCGTCTACTTGACTTGGTGAATCGTCGTCAAATCAAGCTTGATAAAGTTGACGCGTTAATCGTCGATGAAGCTGACCGTATGCTTGACCTCGGTTTCTCTGAAGACTTAGAAGCAATTGGTGAGTTGGCTGCAAACCGTAAACAAACTCTAATGTTCTCTGCGACGTTTGCACCACGTATCATTACACTTGCAGAACGCATGATGAATGATCCACTGCGTATTTCGATTGAAACTGGTCACTCTACAAATACTGATATTACTCAGACTTTGCATTGGACTGACGGTTTCGAGCACAAGAAAAAACTTCTTACTCACTGGTTGAACGAAGAAGACGTTGATCAAGCAGTTGTATTTGCGTCAACTCAAGAAGACACAGATATGCTGGCTGAAGAACTTGCTGAAGCAGGCCTATCAGTTGTAGCGCTACACGGTGCTATGCCACAAACTGTACGTAACCGCCGTTTACGCAGCATCCGTGAAGGTCGTGCGAAGATCTTAGTTGCAACTGACGTTGCTGCTCGTGGTCTTGACGTACCAACCATTTCACACGTAATTAACTTCGGTCTTCCAATGAAGAACGAAGACTATGTACACCGTATTGGTCGTACAGGTCGTGCCGGTCGTACTGGTAAAGCCATTACACTTGCAACTTACCGTGAGCGTGGCAAGATCCGTGCTTTGGAAGACTTCCTTGATGCGCGTCTAAACGTATCTGAAATCGAGGGTCTTGAGCCATCTCCACCTCCTGCACGTGGTAGCCGTGATGGCGCTGGCCGTGGTCGTGGTCGTGATGGCGGCGGTCGTCGTGATGGCGGTCGTGGTGATGGCGGTCGTGGTGGTTTTGGCGGTGGTCGTCGTTTTGAAGGCGAAAGCAACTTCAAACGTCGTGAAGGCGGTGATGATCGTCCACGTCGTAGCTTCGATGACAAACCACGTGGCGAACGTCCGGCATTTGGCGAAGATCGTCCACGTCGTGACTTCGGTGATCGTCCAGCGCCACGTCGTGAAGGTGGTTTTGGCGACCGTCCACAACGTTCGTTTGATGACCGTCCAAAGCGTGACTTCGGTGATCGTCCAGCTCCGCGTCGTGAAGGTGGTTTTGGCGACCGTCCACAACGTTCGTTTGATGACCGTCCAAAGCGTGACTTCGGTGATCGTGCAGCTCCGCGTCGTGAAGGTGGTTTTGGTGACCGTCCTCGCTCTAATGATGACAACCGTGGCAACCGTGTAGATTACAAGCCAGCTCGTGAAGGCGGTTATGGTGATCGTCCAAAACGTGATTTTGGTGATCGTCCTGCTCCACGTCGTGAAGGTGGTTTCGGTGATCGTCCAGCGCGTTCATTCGGTGATGACCGTCCAAAACGTGATTTCGGTGATCGTCCAGTACGTCGCAACTTTGATGACAAACCACGTGGTGAACGTTCGTTCGGTGGTGAAGATCGTCCACGTCGTAAATTTAACGACTAATAGAGTCGCTAGATGAAGATAAAAAAACCGGTAGAAATACCGGTTTTTTTATGCATTGAGTTTTTTGCTTTTTAACGTAAAATGTCTACTAATTCATATTTTGTCAGGGTTATGATAATTATTAATATGAAAAGTTTAGCTGCTCGATCTCAATTGATAGAGGTGCATATGCCATATATCGCATTGACTTTGATTTTATGTAATATTATCTATTATTTATACAGTGTTTTTAATTAATCAATCTAGTCATTTTAAGCCTAAGTACATATTTTTATTATAAAAAACACGAAATAATCAATTATTGTCATCTTTTTATGATATTCACCCACCTTTTTCAACTGCTAACATTTTGAACTTCGTTCCTTTATAGTATGCATGCTGAAAAAATGTAGGAATAAACTCAGCTATGAAAAATCAAACAGCGCGAGATACTCAGTCTTTGATTGAAGTCAAGAATTTGAGCTTCAAACGAGGCGAGCGCGTGATTTATGACGACGTGAGTTTAAATATTCGTCGTGGGCAGATTACCGCCATTATGGGGCCATCCGGAACTGGTAAAACTACCTTATTAAGATTGATCGGTGGGCAGCTGACGCCTGAGCATGGTCAGGTCTTATTGGATGGCAAAGATATTGCCTCGATGTCACGTTCCGAACTTTTTTCAGCACGTGCACGGATGGGTATGCTATTTCAGAGCGGTGCTTTGTTTACCGATATGAGCGTGTATGAAAATGTCGCGTTTCCAATTCGGGCCCATACCAAACTGCCAGAACATCTAATTAAGGAAATCGTGGCATTGAAACTGGAATCCGTCGGCTTGCGCGGTGCAGAGCAAATGATGCCATCGGAACTGTCTGGTGGTATGAACCGACGTGTGGCTTTGGCCCGGGCGATTGCGCTGGACCCTGAACTGATCATGTACGATGAACCCTTTGCCGGACAAGATCCGATTGTGATGGGGGTATTGACTCGCCTGATCCGTTCATTGCGTGAAGCACTGGATCTGACCACGATTATTGTCTCGCATGATGTGACAGAAACCTTATCCATTGCTGATTACATTTATATTGTGGCAGAAGGCAAGATCCAGGGCGAGGGGACACCGGCAGAGCTAAAAGTGCATCCTTCAACTTTTGTGCAGCAATTCCTGACGGGTTCGGTGGAAGGTCCAGTCGATTATCAGTTTAGTCATCGGGCTTATTTAAGTGATGAGGTACGTTCATGAATGCAATTGCCGCATTAGGTAGACGCGTTATTGAACGTGTACAGGGGATTGGGGTCGCAACCCTGATGCTGTTGCAGATCTTATTTTCCATGCCGACCTGGCTTGGGCTAAGACTATTTATTTATCAGATGTATCGGGTCGGGGTATTGTCCCTGCTGATTATTGTGGTTTCTGGTCTGTTTATTGGTGCCGTGCTTGGCTTGCAGATGTTCAGTATTCTGTCGACCTTTGGCAGTGAATCCATGCTTGGTACAGCGGTGGCGTTGACCTTGCTGCGTGAATTAGCACCTGTGGTCGCGGCTTTGCTGTTTGCAGGACGTGCCGGTTCGGCTTTGACCGCAGAAATTGGTCTGATGAAAGCCACTGAACAATTGTCCAGTATGGAAATGATCGGGGTGGATCCCTTAAAACGGGTGATTTCGCCACGTCTCTGGGCGGGGATTTTCAGCTTGCCCATGCTTTCGGTGATCTTTGCCGCAGTCGGAATTATGGGCGGTAAAATGGTCGGTGTAGACTTTTTGGGGGCTGATGAAGGCGCTTATTGGAGCGGCATGGAAAGCAGCGTGCAATTCTATAAAGATGTCTTGAATGGCACTATTATTAAAAGTTTTGTATTCGCATTAATGTGTACCTGGATTGCGGTATATCAAGGCTATGCCTGTGTACCAACATCGGAAGGTATTGCAACTTCTACAACGCGTACAGTCGTGTATTCTTCACTGTGCGTTTTAGGCTTTGATTTTGTGTTGACTGCGGTCATGTTCGGAGGTGTTTAATGAAATCACGTACTAGTGAGCTGGCCGTTGGTGTTTTTGTTATTTTATTTGGTATTGCCTTATTCTTTTTAGCGATGCGTGTCAGTGGTCTGGTCGGCAGCAATATTTCCGACAGCTATAAAATGACGGCAACTTTTGAAAATGTGAATGGCATCAAGCCACGTGCCAAAGTCGCTTTAAGCGGGGTGAAAGTGGGACAGGTCGATGAGATTACCCTGGATCCTGTAACGCGTCTGGCAACCGTACATATGACTTTAGATGGCTCATTGACCTCGTTTAATGCTGAACAATTAAAGCAAGTTCAGGAGGAAGCTCTGGACGAGTTACGCTACAGCTCGGACTATGAAGCAGCGACACCTGCGCAACAAAAAGACATGGAAAAACAACTGTTAGCTAACATGAAATCCATCACCAATATTGATGAAGATGCTTATATTATGGTAGCGACCAATGGCTTATTGGGTGAAAAGTACCTGAAAATTATTCCAGGTGGTGGCCTGAGCTATTTGCAACGCGGCGATCAGATTGCCAATACCCAAGGCACTATGGAAATTGAAGATTTGGTGACGAAATTTATTACCGGTGGTGCTGGCAAATCGTCAGATAGTCAAGAAACTACATCGGAACAGACGACAGTTTCAGAAACAACAGATGCAGAACCTGCATTTGTTGAATAATAGATTGAGGAGAATTCAGTGAAGACTTTAGTAAAACAAACGCTTGCAGTAAGCATTCTTTCAACAATGGTTGCTGGTACAGTGTTTGCTGCACCGTCTGAAGCACCACCTGCTTTTATTAAAAAAGTAGCAGATGGTTTAATTGAGCGCCTCAAAGCTGACAATGCAAAACTGCAATCAAATCCAGCTTTGGTCAAAAGCATTGTGCGCCAGAATCTGGATCCGTATATTGATTCTCAATCTTTCACACGTATTGTGATGGGCACATATGCCACGAACCAATATAGTACGGCGGCACAGCGTGCGCAGTTTGAAAAGAATTTCCGTGAAACCTTAATTGAAAACTATGGTTCTGCCTTTGCCAAGTTCAGTAATCAGACTTATAGCGTGCGTCCTTACAAGGCCAGCAACAGCAAAAACCCTGTCGTGACCATCGACTTTAATAACAAGGGCGAGAAAATTCCAGTAGCATTCCAGCTGGTGGACAAGGGTTCACAATGGAAAATCCGCAATATCAACGTATCGGGTATTGACCTGGGTTTGCAGTTCCGTAACCAGTTTGCTGCGACGGTAAAACGTAATGGCGGTAATATTGATAAAGCAATTGCTAACTTTAAACCGGATGCAGAAGCTGCAATCGACAAGAAATAATCAAACAGGTGAGCCGTGATTACATTCAATGATCAGGAACTACAGGTTTCAGGCAAGATTGACTATGACAATGCACAGGACTATTACTTAAATGGTCTGCGTGTGATCCAGTCACAAAGCAAGTTTCCACTTGTGGTTAATCTGGCTGAGCTTGAAAGTGGCAGTACTTTGGCTTTGGCAGTGTTGGTGCGCTGGCTGCGCCAGACTCCTCAGGCTCAAGGGCTACAGTTTAAAGCTGTTCCTGCTAAAATGATGAATATCATTCAGGCCAGCCATTTGCAGGATGATTTAAACATCGTTCAGTAAAAGAAAAGCACCGAAAGGTGCTTTTTTATTGTGATCAAATTTTAAGAAATCATTCAAATCAAATAGATCTAAATATGGATTGCACGTCCTCTCTGCCTCAGGGAGAGAGTTAGAGAGAGGGGTGTAAAAATCCTCCCTAACCATTTTCTTCACTTTTTAAAGAGAAGTTGAAGAGGGATTAAATAAATATGAATTAAATACAGGCATTTCTTGCGCTTCACTTTAATTAAAGAGCAAGTGAGACTTAGAAAGGGATATCTAATAAAAAAACCTCTCCCTGACAGGAAACATCTCTCCCTTTTCAAAAGGGAGGTTAGGAGGGATTCTAGATCCACTTCTTCCATCTAAAGTAAATCAATGGGCCAATCAGGAAGCCAATTAAAATAATACTGACCATGATGAAACTCATGGTGCCTTGTGCAAAGGGCAGCACTTCGGTGTTCATACCGTAAATACTGGCAATCAGCATTGGTGGCGCAAGCATACTCGGCAGAATCGAGAATCGACGAATGGTATCGTTCTGCTCAGTGTTAATGAATCCGGACGTGGTATCGAGCAGGAAACGTACTTTCTGGAACAAGAAAGCATCATGCTCGACCAGCGAGCGCACATCTTCACTCAGTTCTCGAATATCCGCATCATAAATATGACTGCCCAAGGCGCGTGGACGCGACAGGAAGGTCAGGACGCGGCGTAAATCGATTAAACACAGTTGCGCTTTACCCAACATATCTTCAAGTTGCGCCAAGCGGGTAATCATGTCATCCAGATCCAGAATCTGTTCACGATGGCGGTTATTCAACACTTCAGTTGAATATTTCTCTAAATCTTTATGCACATCTTCCAGAATATCGGCCAGCTCATCCAGCTTGGCTTCGAGTAAGCCCAATAAAATCCAGGTCGGATCTTTATAATCGATTTCATAATCATTGCGGCGCGCGCGAGCACGAAAGGCGCGAAAAGCCACCAGTTTTTCACCACGCAAAGTAAACAGACGATCCTTGTGCAGAATGAATGCAACGGTTTGTACTGTTGCCAACATACTGGATTCATCTTCGTGTTCGTTTTCGACCTGATAGTTTTTATTCTTGGTTAAAAAATAGGTGCTGATATGCAAAATACCGTCATCATCACGGTAAAATCGGGCACTCGAGGAAATATCTTCCAGCGATTTTAAGGTCGGTAAATTTTGCTCGTAGGCATCTAAAATCCATTGCTGCTCTTCCTGTGAAGGTGCAATCAGATCAAGCCAGACTAAATCTGGATGCAGGTCGAAATCACCATTAATCGTGATATCTTCTAAGCTACCGCGCTCTGTGGCGTAAAAGGCTTCAAGCATGCTGTCTTTTCTCCCGGGCGCAGTATGTGAATTGGAATGGGTGTATTTTAGACAAGGAATTGAATAAAAACACTGATATTAAGCAGTTATTTTGGTAAAAAGCGTGCTTGCCGCGATTTCGTACAATATAGCGTCAATTGGAGAGTGAAATGATGAATTCTATCGCAATTTTTTGTGGTTCAGCGCTTGGCTCGGATCCTCTTTATACGCAGGTTGCCGAAAAAGTCGGTCAGACTCTGGCGGCACGACAGCAAACGCTGGTTTATGGAGGAGGTCGTTCTGGCTTAATGGGTATTGTGGCTGATAGTGCCTTGGCGGCGGGCGGTAAGGTGATTGGCGTAATTCCAAGACAGCTGGTCAATCGTGAGCTGGCACATCCACATATTACCGAGCTGTATGTGGTGGATAATATGCATGAGCGTAAAACCCGGATGTCGGAACTGGCTCAGGGATTTATTGCCATTCCCGGTGGTGCAGGAACACTGGAAGAGATTTCTGAACAATGGACTTGGGCACAATTGGGGATTCATCAGAAGCCTTGTGCTTTTCTCAATACCGATGGTTTTTATGATGACCTGATTAAATTCATCCGTATGACCACGGAGAAGGGTTTTACTAAATCACGTTTCACTGAGGCGTTGATTATCAGTGATGATCTGGACGATATTTTGCGCCAATTCGAAAGTTATCAGCCGCCTGAAGCCAAATGGGGTATGGTTGATCAGACCGACCTTGTAAAATAAGTTATCCAGAATACGCAATTGTAGAAAATAAATGAAAGTGATTACGGTGGCTGCAGCCATTATTTTAAATGAAGCGCAGCAACTGCTGGTGGTTCGCAAGCAAGGAACATCCTGCTTTATGCAGGTCGGTGGCAAGCTGGAGCCAAATGAAACCCCGGAAGCCACCATGTTGCGTGAAATTCAGGAAGAAATTGGCACACAAGCCCAGATTCAGCAATTCATTGGCCGTTTTGAAACCCAGACTGCCAATGAACCTGATCATCAACTGGTGAGTTATGTCTATTGGGTAAGGCTCGATCAAGCACCTAAAATTGAAGCAGAAATCGCTGAAATGAAATGGGTTGATCTGGATGAAAAAGAGGTCTTGCTGGCGCCCTTAACGACTGAAATTGTGATTCCGTGGGTGAAGTCACATTTGCTCGCCCAAGCTTAAATTTTAGATTTGCGCGCCTGCCAGACAGGCTGCATAAATTTTTTGACAGCCTAGCTCTTCAAGTTTTCGAGTGAGCGCTAGAATCGAACTGCCAGTCGTCACTACATCATCAATGATTAGCACGCGTCGGTAACGAATATTAGACGGTGTACTGATCTGAAACTGCGACTGGATATCTTCGATTCTTTCCAGACGGCTTAAGCCTTTTTGTGAATGCTGTTTCAGCCGGCTAACAGGTTGCCAGATGGGAACATTCAATTTTTTCGCCACATGCTTGGCCAGTACCAGAGATTGATTATAACCGCGTTCGGCCAGGCGTTCAGTCGAGATCGGCATCGGGACTATTGCACTGACTTTGGGTAATTCTAAACTCAACAGCGTACCGGCCAGTAAATTTTGCAAATGCAGCTTCTGTTCATATTTAAACAGCTGAATCAACCGATCCATTGGGTAGGCATAATCGCAGGCAATCTGAAACTGCATTTCTTGACGCTGAATGGTTTGATGTATCCACGGCAACTGCTGCCAGCAATCCTGACAGACTGAATAAATGCTCTGATAATCAGTCTGACACAACTGGCAGGGCTGAAGCGTATTCAGCTTGGAGATTCCCTGTGCCAGTAATTTAAACATAGGCATAACGCGGTGCTTCCGGTAGCCAGCGTTGTAATAACGCCTCAGCCTGATCTGGATAATCTTTTAAAATTTGCTGCGCCACATAATGTGCCTGATTGAGCAGGTGATCATCGCGTTCAAGTTTGGCCACGCGGAAATTCATATCGCCGGTTTGTTTAGTCCCCAGTAATTCACCTGGCCCACGCAATTCCAGATCTTTCTCGGCAATCATAAAACCATCATTGGTTTCACGCATGATTCTTAAACGTTCCTGACCGTTTTGCGACAGCGGATGCTTGTATAGCAGGGCGCAGAAACTGGCTTTGGCACCACGGCCAACCCGACCACGTAGCTGATGTAGCTGTGACAGGCCTAAACGTTCGGCATTTTCAATCACCATAATGGAAGCGTTGGGTACATCGACCCCGACCTCAATTACGGTAGTGGCAATGAGTAGCTGTAATTCATTGTTTTTGAATTGCTGCATCACCGCCTGTTTTTCATCGGCTTTCATTTTGCCATGTACCAGACCGATATTCAGCGCAGGAAAGCGTTCCCGAATTTCGGCAAAAGTGGCTTCCGCGGCCTGAGCATCTAAAGTTTCGGATTGCTCCACCAAGGTACAGACCCAATAGGCCTGTTTGCCTTCAGCGCAATTCGTCGCAATACGTTGCAGAACTTGTTCACGCCGATCCAGTGGAATGGTCACCGTTTGAATCGGGGTACGACCCGGTGGCAGCTCGTCAATCACCGAGGTATCCAGATCACCATAAGCCGACATGGCCAAGGTGCGGGGAATCGGGGTTGCGGTCATCACCAGCTGATGCGGGGACATGCCATCCAGGCCTTTATTTCTGAGTGCAAGACGTTGATCGACTCCAAAGCGGTGTTGCTCATCAATAATCACCAGACCGAGTTTGGCAAACTCGACATTCTCCTGAAACAGGGCGTGGGTGCCAATCACCAGATGGGCGCTCCCGTCCCGAATCAGCTGTTCCGCTGCGGCGCGGGCTTTGCCTTTTTGCTTGCCGGACAGCCAAGCGATATTAAGACCTAGTGGCTCAAACCAGCGTTTAAAGTTGAGATAATGCTGCTCGGCCAGAATTTCGGTAGGTGCCATCAACGCCACTTGCCAGCTTTCTTCCAGGGCATGACAGGCTGCGACACCGGCCACCAATGTTTTGCCGGCACCGACATCGCCTTGTACCAGACGTAACATCGGTTTATTGGCTTTTAAATCTTGTGCGATTTCTTTGGATACACGTTTTTGCGCACCGGTCATTTCAAAAGCCAGACTGGCCAGAAGCTGTTTGGCATAGGTTTTACTCGGTGCAAATGAAGGGGCTTCAACCTGATGAATAAAGGCACGCCGGGTCAATAAACTGATCTGATGCGCCACCAGTTCTTCAAAGATCAGGCGTTGCTGTGCGGGATGCGAACCTTGTGCCAGTTGCAACATATTGGCATTGACTGGTGGATGATGAATATATTCCAGTGCCTGTTTTAACGCATAACCATTGCTAAATTTTGCTGGCAGCAGTTCAGGCAGATGATCGCTATACTGAGCCAAAGCCTGCTGAATATAATCGCGTATTTTTGGCTGGGTCAGACCTTCAGTGGCCGGGTAAATCGCGGTAAGTTGGGTTTGCGGTAGCGGGGTATCTTCAGTAATGACTTGCAGTTCGGGATGATACATTTCCAGACCGCGCGCACCGACCCGGACTTCACCAAAAATTCTTAAACGGTGACCGAGCTTGCAGCGATCGGTGATGCCTTTATAAATATGATAAAAACGCAAAGTGACTTTACCGCAGTCATCATCCAGTAATACAGCCATGGACTTGCGTTTACCCGGCGGGAAATCCACACCTTTGACGATACCTTCGAGCAAATAGCTACGCCCCACGCTCAATTGATTCATGGGAATGATCGTGCTACGGTCTTCATAGTCACGTGGTAGATGAAAAAGCAAATCATCAGTATTGAAGATATTTAATTTTTCAAGTAATGCAGCGGCGGCATTACCAACGCCTTGTAACTGATGGACTGCAGCCATGTCCCCTCAACCAGATTCGTGATTCGGTGCTCAATGCATATTCTATTTATCGGTTATGGTAAAACATCCCGGCGTGTTGCTAAACAACTATTTGAGCAAGGTCATCAAATTAGCACAATTAGCTCAAGTCCCAAAACAGATTCCTTTGCAACTCATCTGATTCAAGATGTGCATAAACTGAATTTAACGACAGTCACACCGATTGATTGGGTCTATGTATTGCTTAGTCCAAAACAAAGTGCTGTCGATGGTTATCAACAGACCTATCTGGATTCAGTTCAGCCGATTGTCACTGCCTTGAAACAGCATCCAGTGCAGCGGATTGTGGTGGTGTCATCGACACGGGTCTATGGGCAAAATGCTGGAGAAAATATCAATGATGAAACGCCTCTACAGCCCAACGATGTGCAAGGAAAAATCCTGTATCGGATGGAGCAGGCCTATTTAGCGGCTTATCCTGAGCAATGTACAATCATTCGCCCAAGTGGAATTTATGGAACATCGGTAGAGCGCTTACAAAAAATGGCAGTATCTATGACCAGTTATCCAAATCTGCACTGGTCAAACCGGATTCATATCGAAGATTTATCACGTTTCTTGTCACAGATGATTCACGTGGAACATCCTGAGTCTTCTTATATTATGAGCAATAACCAGCCACAGCTTTTACATGAAGTCTTGCAATGGTTTCAGCAGCAGATGGGGCTGCCTTTACTCGAAGTTGAGAACAAGCAGGTCACCGGTAAAAAGCTCTATGCCACTCGGATGCAAAAAACAGGATTTGAATTAAAGCATACAGATTGTTTTGAGGATTATTTGGAACTAATGAGGAAAAGTAATCCCTCCTAACCTCCCTTTAAAAAGGGAGGATTAAATTCCCATTCCTTGTAGGAGAGAGCTGGGGAGAAGGGGAAGGATTTTAAATTCTCCCTCATCCCCTTATGAAGCACTGCTTCCCATCTCCTGAAAGAGAGAGAATAAAAGCTTTACTTCTTTTTGCGCTTGGCGCGTTTCTTGGCTTGTTCAGCCGCAACTGCATCAAGTGCTTCTTTGAGTTCTTCATCGGTAAAGGCGGTGATGTGATGCAACATCTGTAATTTTACTTCATCCAGTACCAGATCTGCATATTGCGCCACGTTGGTCAGCTGTTCATCAAAAACAATGGCATTGTCGTCATTGGTACACAGATAACCTTTTTGGGTTAAGACTTTAATAAAGCTCTGGAACAGGGCTTTGTCGAAGAATTCAGGCGAATTGAATTCGTATAGAACTGATAAACGCTGACCAACCAGATAGCTCAATTCTTCAACCTGACGGGTCGAAATATTGCCTGAACCACGCTGGGTAATCAGTGCCAAAGTCATGTAATAACGTTCCAGACTTTGAGTCACTGGTGCAGCCAGAACTTCGAGCTGATGATGGACTTCAGTATTGGGTGCCGGAGCAAGCAGATTTTCACCATCTTGCGTGATCAGTTTGGCAGAAATCAAGTTATCAATATGCGCATTGACTTGATCCTGAATCTCATCTTCACGCCATTTTAAAAACAGCTCTGCTTTTAGGAATGGGTACAGGGTGCTGCTGATGTTGACGACATCATCACGGCGAATCGTTCCATTGTGTTCAGCCAGTGCTGCAATCAATGACGGAAGCACAAAGGAATGCACGATATTGTTACGGAAATAAGTCAGCAAAACTGCCTGATTATCTTCAATGGCAATGATATCGCCCAGCACATGTTTTACCCGCTTGATCAGTTTCAGCTTCATTGCATAGGCAATAATTTCTTTGCCTGAAAGCGGTGTAACTTCCATCCGTTCATCATAAGGTAATGCCGCCAGCAGGGTACGATAAGTATCAAGCTGCTTGATACAGATTTCTTCATCCAGCGTATGTTTTGGCGTGGCCAACAGGATCAATGATAATAGCGATACCGGATTGATCACCACTGCACGGTTGATATTTTCCAGAATCGCTTGCGCAGAGCTGTTTACTGCATCAGAAACTGCTTGTGGAATTGGATCATCGTTCTTTTCAATTTTAATATTTTCTGCGCCATGCTGTTTCAGGATGTCATCCAGAAATACCGGCTCACCAAAATTCAGATGCACTTTACCGAAAATGCGTTCAATTTTGCGCAGGGTTTTGACAATACCAAAAATAGATTCGGCTTCTTTCGGCTTGCCGCTCATCTCACCGACATAAGTGCCGCCTTCCATCAGGCGTTCATAACCGATATAGGTCGGTACAAAGACAATTGGTTTGGCTTTGCCGCGTAAATGACCATGCACGGTCATCGCCAGCATCCCAGTTTTAGGTGGTAGCAAACGACCAGTACGTGAACGACCACCTTCGATAAAGTATTCCAGTGGGGTATTGCGTGATAGAACGCTATATAAATATTCTTTAAAGACTGTGGTATAGAGCGCATTGCCACGGAAAGTACGGCGGATAAAGAAGGCACCGCCACCACGTAAAATCTGACCCACAAAAGGCATGTTCAGGTTATCGCCCGCAGCGATATACGGCACCATCAAGCCACGACGATAGATCACATAAGACAATAACAAATAGTCGATGTGACTGCGGTGACATGGGGTATAGACAATCTCATAATCTTTGGCCAGTTCACGCACGGTACTGAAATTATGCACTTCCACGCCGTCATAGAGCTGTGTCCATAAACGGGTCAGGGCTTTATCGGCAAAACGTACAGTCGAATGAGAATAATCGGAAACAATTTCGTTCAGATAACCAATGGCACGACGTTCAGATTCCAGCATCGAGATTTTACTGCGAATACTGTCATTGCGAATCGCAGCCTGTACATCTGGCGATTTGATGAGACTGTGCATGACATTACGGCGATCGGACAGATCCGGCCCGAGAATCACTTCGCGCTGATCATCCAGATAATCATTTAAAGTGCTAACAATATAAGTTGCTGGCGCTGAATTTGGATGCGTTTCTTTGGCATGCTCAATCATGGCACGTAAAGACTGGGGTTCGTGAAACTCTAAATAAGACTGACGGCCATGCAGACCGATATTGACCAGTTGCTTGACCCGGCTTGGCGTAGACCAGGTATCGGTAAATAGCAGTTTGAACCAGGAATCTTCTTTTTCAGGTTCACGTCCCCAAAGCACCGTGACTGGTACCAGTTCGATATCCAGCTCAGGATGTTGTTCCAGGATTTCAATCAGGCGTAACAGGCGCGGCGGAAACGCATGCGGCGGTGAGCTGAGCAGGTTATTTTCATCATGATGCTGTAAAAACAGCAGTGAAGCTTTTTCCTTACTATTGCCCAGTTGCATTGGATCGAGCGCAGCTGGCAACTTTAAACGGCGGGTTTCTGCATCGACGACCAACGCATTACTACGCGAATGGTTCTGTAAAACGTAGCAGACCAGCTTTCGCGATTCTGCCGCGGTCTGATCAGGTTCAGGTGCTGTCACTTCACTTGGTACTTCCCCAAGAACATGAGGGGTAACCACAAGATCAAGTAGCTTACTTGAAAGCTTGCGATACATTTGACCAAAGCCATTCTTGGACATAGCTGCTCCTAATTTTACTGACCAAAACCACAGGACTTCTGAGGGGATTTATTTTTGCGGGTTTCCAAAGCGAAACCATATATCTTTTTTTAACAACTTCAACAGAAGTGCGCTAATTTTAGCGTGAAAGCAGATGCTTTTCCTAGTCACTTATGACATCAGTATGACAGAACAGTCATGCAATCTTTAGAGTTTCGGTCTGATTTTGTGGCAGAATATTCCAGATTAATTATTTAGATCTGTTTTTCCATTTTGGGATATCTCCAATATTACGTAGGTTGCTTATGAATGCCTTAACACAGGAACTGGTCGAGCTGCTCAGCTTGGAAAAGTTAGAAGAAAACATTTTTCGGGGAATCAGCCGTAATCTGGTGGGCAAGCGCGTGTTTGGTGGGCAGGTTTTAGGGCAGGCACTCCGCGCTGCGTCTTATACCACAGACCGTCCGGCACACTCGTTACATGCCTATTTTCTGTTTGGCGGAGATGTCAACGCACCGATTATTTATGAAGTGGATCGTATCCGTGACGGCAAGAGCTTTGTCAGCCGTCAAGTACGTGCGATTCAGCATGGTCGCACTATTTTTATGTGTATGGTGTCTTTTGCGCATCAGGAAGAAGGTCTCAATTACCAGATTTCAGAGCCGGAATATCCGCCAGCAGAAAGCCTGAAAAATGAAGCAGAACTGATCAAACAAATGATTGAGTTTATTCCGGAAAATGTCCGTGCGTCCTTCACCCGTGATCGTCATGTCGAGATCCGCCCGATCAATCCGCAAAACCCCTTTCAGCCTCAGCCGGAAGCGCCGTCTTATGCGCACTATATCCGCACCCATGACCGAATTGCTGTAGAAGTGGATCAGATTTCTTTGCATCAGGCGATTGCCGCTTTCTATTCAGACTTTACCTTGATGACCACGGCACTGCGTCCACATGGTCTGAGTTATATTTCGCCAAGCCTGCAATGTGCCAGTATTGACCATGCCATGTACTTCCATAAGCCATTTCGTGCCGATGAATGGATGCTATATGACATGGATGCCACCCAGAGCGCCAGCTCACGCGGTCTGAATTTTGGCCGGATGTGGCAGAATGGCGAACTGGTCTGTAGTACCACGCAGGAAGGGCTGATCCGCTTACGTGAAATCGAAACCCAATAATTTTTATATTTTTTGCTCAAAAAGCCGAATCCCAGATTCGGTTTTTTTGTTTTTAATTCGCAGAACAATCATTATTTGAGATCTTGTTCTAGGCACGCGTTTATAAAATATTACTCGATTCTGTAGAATCGGCATGGCATAGTGCCGCTTAAGATCTATATTAAAATGCATGAAAAGATGAGCTTAAATACGCAAATTTTAATTGCCGCCGTATTGGGGGTGCTGTTTGGATTTTTACTCACGATATTTCCGCAGACCTCATTTTTTGATGTCAGTTTATACGGCATCGGCATCGTCAGCAGTGTTTTTATCGGCTTATTAAAAATGCTGTTGGTTCCGCTAATTTTTACGTCGATTGTGGTCGGGGTATCTAATCTACAGGCAGGCGGACAACTGAATCGCACCTGGAAAATCACCCTGATGTGCTGTGTGACCACAACGACTTTGGCACTCATTTTAGGTCTGGCCTGTGCACATCTGTTTGATGTCGGCAAGGGTGTCGATGTACTGATGTTCCAGGATGCCATGGCGCAGCATCAGACTCCGGACACCTTAACGCCATCTTCTTTCTTTACCAATTTTATCCAAAATACCCTGATCAATCCGTTTAAGGCATTTTCAGATGGCAATGTCCTGGCGGTGGTGGTCTTTGCCTTGTTTGTCGGTGTGGCACTGGTCGCAGGCGGAGATAAATTCCGTACCGTGCGCAAGTTGAGTCACCAGTTTTTTGAAATCATGATGTTGATGATTGGCTGGGTGATGAAACTGGCACCTTTCGGTATTTTTGCTTTATTGGCCAAGCTGATCGCGACTGAGGATATTTCGGTACTCAGTCGTCTGGCTGAATTTGCGGCCGTGGTCACTGGAACCACCATTTTCCATGGCATCGTGGTATTGCCTTTATTGCTGTGGATTTTTGGCAAGATGGATCCGATCACGTTCTTTAAAGGCACACGCGCTGCTTTAATTACCGCATTTGCCACCAGTTCCAGTTCGGCCACCATGCCACTGTCAATGAAATGTGCGCAGGAAAATCTGGGCGTACGTCCGCATACGGCAGGTTTTGTGATTCCACTGGGAACACAGCTGAATATGGATGGCACAGCTCTTTATGAGGCAGCCGCCGCCTTGTTTATTGCCAATTTAATGGGGCTGGATCTGAGTTTAGGGCAACAGCTGGTGGTCTGTGCCACGGCAATGATTGCATCCTTAGGCGCACCTGGGATTCCAAGCGCTGGCATGGTCACCATGATTATGGTGTTGCAATCTGTGGGATTGCCTGCCGAGGCGATTGCGATTTTATTGCCGATCGACCGTTTACTGGATACGGTACGTACCGTGGTGAATGTGCAGGGCGATATGATGATCAGTGTGGTGGTAGACCGGCATACCCGTGAACCTGAAGCGCCGGTTTAATCTTTATCTAAGTCCGGATTCCAGACAATTTCCCAGAGATGACCATTGGGATCCTGAAAATAACCAGCATATCCGCCATAAAAGGTGGTGTGTGCAGCTTTGATAATTTTAGCGCCCGCACGTTCAGCCAGCGCCATGATCTGGTCAACCTCTAAGGGGCTAAATACATGATGCCCCAGTGCCATTTGCGTGGGGCAGATCGGACTCAAGGCAAGACCGGTATCTTGCTGCAGGCTATGCTGTGGCCATAAGGCAAGCTGAAGGCCGGATTGCAGTTGAATAAAAGCCACCGCTCCATACTCAAATTCCTGACCAATAATTCCATCACTGCTAAAACCTAAACCTTCACAATAAAATTGCAATGATTGCTCTAGATCCTGTACCGCCAGAGTGATGACAGAGATAGAGGGTTTCATAATGTTTTCCTGATCTACAGTTGAACAAGATTTATTCTAATATGAATCGAGATTCGGCCATTCAGCAGAAATATAGCGTTCATGTAAATACAGTGAAGCATCTCAACAAACTGCTGCTGTTATCAGTAGCACTGTATGATCTAGCGAAAATTAGCCTGTAAAAAACCTCCGTTATGCGGCATAACGGAGGTTTCTCATTTAAATCAATTAATCAAATATTTTGTTATTTGATTATTCAGCTGAGCGTTTATTCTGGTTCAGCTCATCTGCTGCTTTAAGTTCTGACTGATCCTGCTCGAGTAATTCAAGCGGTTCTTCAGCTTCATTTAAGTCATGCGGTGAAACCTCACCAATAGCAGTTGCATCAGACCCAGAGTCGAGTTCAACTGGTTCATCGAATTGATTTAGATCATGAGCCGATACTTCCGGAATACTGTCCAAATCAAATTGAGTTGATTGATCTAAAGTGAAATTCAGACGGCCGCCCATGACGCTGGCCAGTTCTTCAAGTCCCTCTTTGTTCATAGAGGAGAACAATTGAATCGAGAAGTCCAGTTTCATTTTTTTTAATGCGGCTTTGACTTCCTGAAGCGCTTTAGAGGCAGGGCCACGATTCAGCTTATCTGATTTGGTCAAAAGAACATGCACAAACAAATGACGTGAATAAGCCCATTCCAGCATCATCACATCAAAGTGTTGTAGCGGATGACGAATATCCATCAACAGCACCAAGCCCTGTAAGCTTTTGCGATGAATCAGATAATTTTCCAGTTCTTTTTGCCAAACAATTTTCATCGCCTCTGGTACGGCAGCATAGCCATAGCCTGGTAAATCGACCAGACGCTGATCTGGATTACCCAAGCTAAAAAAGTTAATCATCTGGGTGCGGCCGGGTCTTTTTGATGCACGTGCCAACTGTTTCTGGTTGGTCAGGGCATTAATCGCACTGGATTTACCGGCATTGGAGCGACCGGCAAAAGCAATTTCATAGCCTGTATCTTCTACACAAAGACTGAGTTTTGGTGCACTCATTAAAAATTCGGCTTTGCGTAGCCAGTTGAGTGAGCGCACAGAATATTCAGTAATAGCAGAATCAACTTTTTTCTCGTAGCTGATCTTTTGCTTGGGTGCATGGGCTGTCTTACTGTTTTTGGATTTTCCTCTGCTGTGGTGCATAACTCAACTTCAATAAATGATCTACAAAGAAACATTATAAAGGAAGTCGCACAGGCAAGCGAACTTTGCTTTGCAATGCTATTGCAACTTAATCCATCAGGTTAATTAAACCGATTGGAGAAACAGTACTAAAATGAGATTGGTTAGATGGGGTGAGCACATCGGCCAGCGTATATTGGTTCAGGCTTTGGTAAAACTGTTCCAGCGCATGGTCGAGAATACCTTTTAAACCACAATTGCTACGCAGTACGCAGGGTGGGGTATTACATTCGACAATCACATGATTTTCACCCTGCAAGCTAAGCACGATCTCACCGAGTTTTAGATTTAGTGTAGTAGGATTTAAGCGGATGCCGCCGCCTTTACCGCGTGTGGCAATAATCCAGTCTTGTTTCGACATGAAATGCACAATCTTCATTAAATGATTTTGTGACACATACAAATCTCGCGCAATTTCCGCAATCGTATACGGCGTATCTCGCGGCTGGGAGATGTACATTAAAATACGCAAAGCATAGTCGGTAAATTTGTTTAATTGCATGATCGCACTAATATCTTTAAGAATTAAATAGATAAGGGCTAGTCTAGCATAACCAGACTAGCCCCACCTATTCAGCTTGAAGCGAGGGCTTAGTGGTGAACCCCACCTGTACCAAATGCTTCACTATGAATATTTTCAGCAGGAATACCGCGGGCAACGAGTGCTTTTTGCTGTTCTGCCATAAATGGCATTGGGCCGCAAAGGTAGTAATCGGCATTGACTGGTAACAGCGCTGCATCAACTGTACTCAGATCCAGACGACCTGCTACATCATAATCCTCACCCAGTTTGTCAGCTTGATGTGGAAATTCATAAGCAGTAAGGGTGCTTAAGCGCGGATATTTTGCTTTCAGGTCATGAATATGCTGGTGCATCGCATGAACCTGTTTGCTACGGCAAGCATGGATAAAGGTCACAGGTTGTGGCATATCCAGAGTCACCAGCTGGTTCAGCATCGCGATCATTGGCGTCAGGCCAACACCACCACTGATAAACACATTACGTTTAGCTGGATCGATCAGGTAGAAGTTACCTGTTGGTGCAGATACTTCAATTTCTGAACCTTCCGGCAAACCATGTAGAGTGTTAGACACCCAACCTGCAACTTGATCTGCGCCATTGCCCGGTTCACGTTTAACTGAAATACGCAAATAGTCTGCTTGAGGGCTGGTTGAAAGCGTATATTGACGCGGCTGTTTTAAGCCGAGTTCTTCTACGAATACACGAACTGAAATATATTGACCCGCTTCATATTTCGGTAAATCGCCACCATCTACCGGTTGTAGATAGATTGAAGTAATCTCGTCACTTTCTACTACTTTTCGGGCAATTTTGAAATTGCGCCAGCCTAACCAGCTACCTTTGGTTTGCTGATGCTGCTCATAGATCGTTTTTTCAGTGCTGATGAACAAGTCAGCCAATTGACCATAAGCTGTAGCCCAAGCATCAATTAATGGATCTTCCATCGGGATGCTTAATACTTCACTAATAGAATGCAGCAGGTTTTCACCCACAATATTATAGTCTGGCGCTTGAATGTTTAAGCTCACGTGTTTATGCGCGATCAGCTCAACCACAGGTAAAAGTACAGATGGGTCTTCAATATTTTCGGCATAGGCCAATACAGCGCCGGCAAGAGCTTGCGCCTGTGCACCACTGCGTTGGTGACCCATATTAAACGTTTCTTTAAGGGCAGGGTTGTTGCCTAACATGCGGTTATAAAAATAGCCCGTGAGTGCCACACCATTTTCGCGGAGTACAGGCACTGTTGCTTTTACAAGGTCAATTTGCTGCGGAGTCATGTTTGATCTCTCATGGCTGTTTATTTATAAGATGTATTTAAAATACATCTTAAAGCGTGCCTTGTAAATACATCTTTTAATAAAACCATAAAAAAATTATGGGATATCTGAATATCCCATAATTTTAAAAATCTTGATAGGAATAAATCGTGCTATTTTCACTGAAAAAGCAGTCATGAAACTCGCGGACAATTCTCCCCGGTATCATCTCCGAGCCTGCGTGCGCAGTTTGATAAATCGATCAGTATCTTTTATGAACTTTTTAGGTTGCCTAAGTCGCGTGTTCTAATTCCTTTTGTTGCTCACCGGTTAGAGGTCACTGTTCCTTGGCTTGCTGTTTTGCAAATTCTGCTTGTTTGGCATTTTTTTGAGGTTCGGCCACTTGGGTTTTGCAGCATTTCAAAAGCACTATTCCGATCGACACTCTGTTCATAAATTAAGAGTGACTGTTTTTTTAGTTTCAGTTAAACCGACAAGCAGACCATGCCGACTGGCAAGCTGTGAACGTAAAACAATGTCTTGCATGGTATTTGTGGTTTTTTAGCAATACCAAGTGGTGCTCACATAACTTTTCCTATTGTTTATTATTCATTTTTAGGCTTTTTCATATGTTCTAGAGCGTAGTGGATATCTTGAATCAAATCTTGCGGATGTTCCAGGCCGATACAGAAACGAACCAGAAAGCCATCTTTTAAATGTGAATGTTCCAGTACACGCATGTCTTTTAAGTTATAGAGCATGACCAGGCTGACAGGGCCACCCCAGCTAAAGCCGAGCTTAAACAGGTTTAAGCTGTCACAGAAATTGCGAATATCTTGCAGCTTATAAGAATGATCAAAAATCACGCTAACCAGGCCGGCACTTTGACCTGTCTTACAAATATCTTTCCAGTATTGATGTCCAGCGCAATCTGGATCGGCTGGATGTAAAACTTGAACAAGCTCAGTTTGCTGTTTGAGCCACTTCATTAAAGTCAGTGCGCTTTCGGACTGATGCTGATAACGCAGTTGCATCGAAGCCAGACTGCGTTGTACCTGCGCCACATCATCACCAGAAACACTAATGCCCTGAATGGCATGGGTACGGAACAGTTTGTGATGCAGGGTTTTATCTCGTGTAACAACTGAGCCCATCAAGATGTCGCCACCACCGCTTGGATATTTGGTCAGGGCATGAACCGTGATATCGACACTTAAATGCTCTTCGCCAAAATCAAAAGCATTAAAAGCCAGACCTGCGCCCCAGGTATTATCCAGCGCCGTCAAAATATGATGTGCCTGGGCTTTTTTGATTAAACCGACCAGATCTGGAAACTCCAGTGTGACTGAACCGGCCGCTTCCAGCCAAAGCAGTTTTGCTTTTTCACTTGGTGTAAAGGTTTCGACCTCAAGCGGGTTATACACTTTGACCGCAATGCCATAACGCGTTTCCAGATTGCGCAGATGTTCCATGTTTGGGCCATAGATGTTATCGGCAACCCAGACTTCATCACCTTGGCTCAAGAAACAAGAATTCACCAGGTTAATGGCGGATAAACCGCTCGGCGCAAGTAGGCAGTATTCACCCCCTTCAATTTGCGCGATGTTATCGCCTAAGGTGAATGTCGTGGGTGTGCCGTGGGTGCCGTAGCTATAGTCATAAGCATCGGTCCAGTGGCGATTAAATAGCGCATCAGTATTCTCAAAAATAATGGTCGATGCACGAAACAGGGGAGGTTGAACCGTAGAAATGGATTGAGGGGCTTTTCGTGGTGCATGAATCAGGGTGGTTTGAGCGTTTTTTTTCACGTGAATGCCCTTAAATGTAATCAAATATTACCTTAGCTTAAGAGAATCTGTGACTCACTGCCAGTTCGGTTGTGAATTGTTAAAAAAATTGGTCCTTGAAAAAAGTTGGCTTCATTTTTGCAAAACCTAAAACTATCTAGCTAAAAAATAGGTTGAGGAGCATGAAGTCGCATTTAAAAGTGCATTATTTTCAGCATATTGCTGGTGAAGGCTATGGTAGTTGTCATGAGTTTTTAAAGCAGTATCAGGCGTACATTAGTGCGACTGAGTTTTTTGCTTTACCGTTGGATCGTCCTTTAGAGATTGAGGCTTTGCCAAGGGTTGAGGACGTCGATTTACTGATCATCATGGGCGGAACCATGAGTGTCAATGATGAGGTGAATTTCCCTTGGTTAAAGATAGAGAAACGCTGGTTGCGTCGTTATCTGTCACATGGCAAACCGGCAATCGGTTTATGCCTGGGTGGACAATTGATTGCCAATGCATTGGGGGCGGGCGTCAGTCGTAATCCTGAGCAGGAATTGGGCTGGGCCACGGTACACAAGGTAGCCAATCTACCGCAAGAATGTTTTAGCTTGCCCGAACAGTTCAATATTCTGCAATGGCATAGTGAAAGCTTTGAAATACCCAAAGGGGCAGTGCATCTGGCAGAAAACCAAGCCTGTCGTAATCAGATGTACCAGTTGGGCAAAAATGTACTCGGTTTTCAGTTTCATCCAGAGAGTACTCCAGAAACCCTGTCTTTATTTTTGGAAGATGAGGAGCAGCTTGCACAATTTTCAGGAAAATATGTTCAGGATCTCTCTGAATTAAAAAAGACCCATAAAAATAAGTTTGTTGAAGGAAATCAGATATTAAATCGAGCTATAGAATATGTCTTGGCGAAAACTGCCCCGCATTCAGAAAATAAACTCTTGTTTTAGGGGGTAAATTGAAAACTTGGATAAAACCATAAAAGGGATTTGCTTATGCATTAAACAATGGCTATAATAAGCGACCCTTCGATAGGAAGGGGGTTAACTGCGAATAAAGTAGTTAACTATCGTTACAGTCGTGGCATCGATCACGACCTTAGTGATATTTCACTGCTCTTGACACTTACCCGTATTAAAGTGGGGTGAGATGCGTCAGGAGTGATTCTTTATATATTTGGCTTGGAGTTTACTGGTATGTCTAACCAGAGAATTCGTATCCGTCTTAAGTCTTTTGATCATCGCCTGATTGATCAATCTGCTCAAGAAATCGTAGAAACCGCAAAACGTACTGGCGCACAAGTGTGTGGTCCAATTCCAATGCCAACACGCATTGAACGTTTTAACGTTTTAACATCACCACACGTAAACAAAGACGCGCGTGACCAGTACGAAATTCGTACTTACAAGCGTTTGATCGACATCGTTCAACCTACAGACAAAACTGTAGATGCATTGATGAAGTTAGATCTTGCAGCTGGTGTTGATGTTCAGATCGCATTGGGTTAAGGCTTTCGGGTTAATTAACACTCTAAGTTAATTAGGCCGCTTTTTTAGAGGTTTATGCACATGGCTATTGGTTTAGTCGGTCGCAAGTGCGGTATGACACGTATCTTTACAGATGCTGGTGTTTCTGTGCCTGTTACAGTGATTGAGGTTGATCCTAACCGCATCACTCAAATCAAAACGCTTGAAACTGATGGTTATCAAGCGATTCAAATCACTACTGGTGAACGTCGCGAATCTCGCGTAACTAACGCTCAGAAAGGCCACTTCGCGAAAGCAGGTGTTGCAGCTGGTCGTCTAGTTCAAGAATTCCGCGCTACAGAAGCTGATCTTGAAGGTCGTGAAGTTGGTGGTACGCTTACCGTTGAATTGTTCCAGGTTGGTCAAGTTGTTGACGTAACTGGTCAATCTAAAGGTAAAGGTTTCCAGGGTGGTGTTAAGCGTTGGAACTTCCGTACGCAAGATGCAACTCACGGTAACTCGCTTTCTCACCGTGTTTTAGGTTCTACTGGTCAAAACCAGACTCCTGGTCGCGTATTCAAAGGCAAAAAAATGGCTGGCCATTTAGGTGCTGAACGCGTAACTACACAGGGTCTTGAGATCGTTGCTATCGACACAGAACGTTCAGTTCTTGTTGTTAAAGGCGCGGTTCCTGGTGCTACTGGTGGCGACGTAATCGTTCGTCCTACGATCAAGGCCTGAGGGGAAATAACGTGAATTTAAATACTGTTTCCGGCTCTGCTGTTGAATTATCAGAAGTTGCGTTCGGTCGTGAATTTAATGAAGCTCTTGTTCACCAAGTGGTTACAGCTTATTTAGCTGGTGGCCGTCAAGGTTCAAAAGCTCAGAAATCACGTGCAGACGTTTCTGGCGGTGGCCGCAAGCCATTCCGTCAAAAAGGTACTGGCCGTGCTCGTGCTGGTTCTATTCGTAGCCCAATCTGGGTTGGCGGTGGTAAAACTTTTGCTGCTCGTCCACAAGACTGGTCTCAAAAAGTAAACCGTAAAATGTACCGCGGTGCTATGCAATGCATCATGGCTGAACTTGTTCGTCAAGATCGCCTAATTTTAGTTGATGAGTTTGCTGTTGCAGCTCCAAAAACTAAAGAATTGCTTGCAAAGCTTAACGACTTGAATGCAACTCGTGCATTGATCGTTACCGATGCTGTTGATGAGAACTTGTATCTTGCTGCACGCAATATTCCACACGTAGATGTGGTTGATGCTGCTGCAATCGATCCGGTTAGCTTGATTGCGTTCGACAAAGTTGTTATGTCTGTAGCTGCTGCTAAGAAAATTGAGGTAGAACTCGGATGAACAACGAACGTATCTATCAAGTCCTGCAAGGACCTGTATTCTCAGAAAAAGCACAAGTTTTAGGTGAAACTGCTGGTGTTCAAGTGTTTAAAGTTGCTATCAATGCAAACAAGCTTGAAATCAAAAAAGCAGTGGAACAACTCTTTGGTGTAGAAGTTGTTAAAGTTAACACGACTATCACTAAAGGTAAGTCTAAACGCTTTGGTAAAACATTAGGACGTCGTTCTGATGTTAAAAAAGCATACGTCACCCTGAAAGCTGGCCAAGATGTTGAAATGGCTGACTTGGGCGATACCGCTGAAAGCACAGCGGAATAAGGACGAGAATTATGCCTATTCAAAAATGTAAGCCAACGTCTCCAGGACGTCGCTTTGTAGAGAAAGTGGTTCATGATCACCTTCACAAAGGCGCACCGTACTCTCCGTTGGTTGAAGCTAAAAAACGTACTGGCGGCCGTAACAACAACGGTCACATCACGACTCGTCACGTTGGTGGCGGTCATAAGCAGCACTACCGTCTAGTTGACTTTAAACGTAACAAAGATGGTATTCCTGCAACTGTAGAGCGTATCGAATACGATCCTAACCGTACTGCACACATTGCACTTGTATTGTATGCTGATGGTGAACGTCGTTATATCATCGCTCCTAAAGGCCTTCGCGCTGGCGATAAAGTACAGTCTGGTAACGATGCTCCAATTCGTCCAGGTAACTGCTTGCCGCTTCGCAACATGCCAATCGGTTCTACTCTTCACAACATCGAACTTAAAATCGGTAAAGGCGCGCAGATTGCTCGTTCAGCTGGTACTTCAGTTCAGCTGTTGGGTCGTGACGGTTCTTACGCTATCGTTCGTCTACGTTCAGGCGAGATGCGTAAAATTCACGTTGAATGTCGCGCTGTGTTAGGTGAAGTATCTAACTCGGAAAGCAACCTTCGTTCGCTTGGTAAAGCTGGTGCATCGCGCTGGCGTGGTGTTCGTCCTACCGTTCGTGGTATGGCAATGAACCCGGTTGACCATCCGCACGGTGGTGGTGAAGGGCGTAACAAAGGTATTCAACCTGTAAGCCCATGGGGTCAAAAAGCTAAAGGGTACAAGACACGTACCAATAAGCGTACGACTAAGATGATCATTCGCGACCGTCGCGTTAAGTAACAAGTAAAGGAATCTGACAATGCCTCGTTCTCTGAAAAAAGGCCCATTCGTCGATGCGCACTTGTTCGCTAAGGTTGAAGCGGCTATCGCGGCTAATAACCGTAAGCCGATCAAAACTTGGTCGCGTCGTTCGATGATCCTACCGGATTTTGTTGGTTTAACAATTTCTGTACACAATGGCCGTAACCACGTTCCTGTGATCGTTTCTGAACACATGGTTGGTCACAAGCTTGGTGAATTTGCACCAACTCGTACCTATCGCGGTCACGGTGTTGACAAGAAATCTAAACGTTAATGGGTGCTATGATGGAAGTAACTGCTAAATTACGCGGTGCCGCTATCTCGGCACAAAAAGCTCGTTTGGTTGCAGATCTTATCCGCGGCAAATCTGTTGCGCACGCGCTTAACATCCTTAACTTCAGCAACAAAAAAGCTGCAGTTCTAGTTAAGAAAGCGTTGGAATCTGCAATTGCAAACGCTGAACACAATAACAGTTTAGATGTAGACGACCTTAAAGTTTCTACGATCTACGTTGATGAAGGCATGAGCCTGAAACGTATTATGCCACGTGCTAAAGGCCGTGCAGATCGTATTACTAAGCGTACTTGTCACATCACCGTTAAGGTAGGGGTTTGATATGGGTCAGAAGGTTCATCCAATCGGTATCCGCCTAGGTGTTGTGAAACGTCATAACGCTAACTGGTATGCGAATCCGAAACAATACGCTGAATACTTGCTTAAAGATCTTCAAGTTCGTGAGTTTTTAATCAAAAAACTTAAAAACGCGATGATCAGCAACATTCTTATCGAACGTCCTACAGGCGCTGCTAAAGTAACTATTAGCACTGCGCGTCCTGGTATCGTAATCGGTAAAAAAGGCGAAGATATTGAGAAACTACAACGCGAATTAACATCTATCATGGGTGTTCCTGCGCAAGTAAGTATCAATGAAATTGATCGTCCAGACTTAGACGCGCGTCTAGTTGCTGAAGCAATCGCTTCTCAATTGGAAAAACGTGTAATGTTCCGTCGTGCTATGAAGCGTGCGGTACAAAATACAATGCGTGCTGGTGCTAAAGGTATCAAAGTAGAAGTTTCAGGCCGTTTAGGTGGTGCTGAGATTGCTCGTACTGAGTGGTATCGTGAAGGTCGTGTACCTCTACATACGCTTCGTGCAGATATCGACTATGCGACTATGCGTGCTGAGACTACTTACGGTACGATTGGTGTTAAAGTTTGGATCTTCCGTGGTGAGATCTTGGGCGGCATGAAACAAGTCATGAACCCAGCTCCAGCAGAAGAACGTCCAGCTAAACGCGGTCGTGGTCGTGGTGAAGGTCAAGAGCGTCGTGGTCGTCGCAATGATCGTTCTGCTGAAAAAGGAGAATAATCCATGTTGCAACCTAAGCGTACTAAATTCCGTAAAGTGCAGAAAGGCCGTAACACTGGTCTAGCACACCGCGGTAGCACAGTATCTTTCGGTACTATTGCACTTAAATCAGTTGAACGTGGTCAAATGACTGCGCGTCAAATTGAAGCAGCGCGTCGTACAATTAGCCGTCGTATTAAGCGTGGTGGTAAGATCTTTATCCGTGTATTCCCGGACAAACCGATTACTTCTAAGCCGCTTGAAGTGCGTATGGGTAAAGGTAAAGGTTCTGTGGAATATTGGGTTTGCCAAATCAAACCAGGTAAAGTCTTGTACGAAATTGATGGTGTTAACGAAGAATTGGCTCGCGAAGCGTTTACGCTTGCAGCAGCTAAGCTTCCGTTTAAAACCGCTATCGTGACTCGGACGGTAATGTAATGAAAACTAAAGATCTACGTGAAAAGTCGGTAGAAGAGTTGACAGCTTTGCTTGATGAGCAACAGCTTAACCAATTCCGTCTTCGTATGGCGAAAGCAACTGGTCAATTGGGTAAATCGCATGAAGTTGCACTTACTCGTCAGACGATTGCTCGTATTAAGACCCTCCTTACCGAAAAACAGGGGAACGGACAATGAGTGATAAAACAGTCCGCACGTTAACTGGCAAAGTTGTAAGCGACAAGATGGATAAATCTATCGTTGTTCTTATTGAACGCCAAGTTCAACACCCGTTGTATGGCAAATTAATCCGCCGTTCAACAAAATTACATGCTCATGATGAGAACAACACAGCGAAAGCTGGTGATGTTGTAACCATTAAAGAAAGCCGCCCAATTTCTAAAACTAAGTCTTGGACTCTAGTTGAAGTTGTTGAAGCAGCTGCTGAGTAATTAACGTTCTTGTTGCATCATCGGTCAATTTCGAGTACTCTTTGAGCCTTTCGAAATTTCGACCGGTGTTGCTCGGTTTTGGAGTAGGGCAATGATTCAGACCGAAACTATGCTCGACGTAGCAGACAACAGTGGTGCACGCCGCGTACAATGTATTAAAGTACTTGGTGGCTCGCATCGTCGTTATGCTTCTGTTGGCGACATTATTAAAGTTACTGTAAAAGAAGCAATTCCACGCGCACGTGTTAAAAAAGGTGACGTGATGAATGCAGTTGTGGTTCGTACAAAATTCGGTATCCGTCGTGCAGACGGTTCAGTGATTCGTTTCGACGATAACGCTGCTGTTATTTTGAACACCAACAAAGCGCCGATTGCAACTCGTATTTTCGGACCAGTGACTCGTGAACTTCGTACTGAACAGTTCATGAAAATTATTTCATTGGCTCCTGAAGTTCTATAAGAGGCGATCATGGCTAAGATTAAAAAAGGCGATCAAGTAATTGTGATCGCAGGTAAAGAAAAAGGCAAACAGGGTACTGTTCTGTCTGTTTCTAATGACCGTGTTAAGGTTGAAGGCCTTAACTTGGTGAAGAAGCACCAAAAGCCGAACCGTGCTACAGGCGCTGAAGGTAGCGTTGTAACTCAGGAAGCTTCGCTTCATATTTCAAACGTGGCAGTTTTTAATGCTACAACCCAAAAGGCTGACCGTGTTGGTTACCAAGTGATTGATGGCGTGAAAACTCGCGTATTCAAATCAAATGGTGAATCAGTGGCGGTAGCGAAGTAATAGGTTGATATAGGCCATGGCCAGACTTAAAACACGTTACAATGACGAACTTAAAGCTCAGTTATTAGAGACTTTAGGCGTTAAAAATGTGATGGAAATTCCTCGCATCACTAAAATCACGATCAACATGGGTGTTGGCGCAGCTGCTGCTGACAAAAAACTCCTTGATGGTGCTCTTTCAGATATGCAAGCTATCGCTGGTCAAAAACCAGTACTTACGTTAGCTCGTAAATCAATCGCTGGTTTTAAAATCCGTGATGGTTGGCCGATCGGTTGTAAAGTTACTTTACGCGGCGAACGTATGTACGAATTCTTAGACCGTTTGATCTCGATTGCGATCCCTCGTATCCGTGACTTCCGTGGTTTCTCTGCGAAATCATTCGACGGTCGTGGTAACTACTCAATGGGTCTTAAGGAACAGATCATGTTCCCTGAAATCGATTTTGACAAGATTGATCGTATTCGTGGTATGGACATTACCATTACTACGACTGCTCGCACCGATGACGAAGGCCGTGCGCTTATGCGTGCATTCGGCTTCCCGTTCAAATAAGAGGTCGATATGGCTAAGAAAGGTATGATTAATCGCGAATTGAAACGCGAAGCTACTGTTGCTAAATACGCTGCAAAACGTGCTGAATTAAAAGCTGTTATTGCAAACGTAAATGCATCAGACGAAGAACGTTTCGAAGCGATGATGAAATTGCAAGCATTACCACGTAATGCATCTCCAGTACGTCTACGTAACCGTTGTGGTTTAACTGGTCGTCCGCATGGCTATTTCCGTAAGTTCGGCTTAAGCCGTAACAAATTACGTGAAACAGTAATGCAAGGTGATGTACCTGGCGTTGTTAAGGCAAGCTGGTAAGGAGCACTATAAATGAGTATGCAAGATACCGTTGCCGACATGCTAACACGTGTTCGTAACGCACAAATGGCGAAGAAACAAACTGTTTCTATGCCTAATTCTAAGTTGAAAGTTGCAATTGCTAACTTACTTCAACAAGAAGGTTACATTTCTAACGTAGAAGTTGCAGAAGCTGAAGGCAAACCAACTTTAACAATTACGTTAAAATATTTTGAAGGCAAGCCAGTGATTGACACTGTGAAACGCGTAAGCCGTCCAGGTCTACGTCAGTATCGCGGTAAAGATGCACTTCCAAGCGTTAAGCAAGGTTTAGGTATTGCAATTGTTTCTACAAGCAAAGGCATCATGACTGATCGCGCTGCACGTGCTGCAGGCGTTGGTGGTGAAGTTATTGCTTTTGTTTCTTAATAGGTGATTCCTCATGTCTCGTGTGGCTAAAGCCCCAGTAACTGTACCGAATGGTGTAACAGTTACTCAGAACGGCCGGCAGGTCGAAGTGAAAGGCACTAAAGGTACATTGTCTTTCAACCTGCATGCGCTGGTCGAGCTTAAACAGGAAGACGGTACTCTGGCTATTGCTCCAGTACAAGAGTCGAAAGACGCTTGGATGCAAGCTGGTACTGCTCGCGCTGTGCTTAACAACCTTGTAAAAGGTGTTAGCGAAGGTTTCGAACGTAAGTTACAGCTTATCGGTGTTGGTTATAAAGCTGCGGTTAAAGGTGATGTTGTTCATCTTAACCTTGGTTTCTCTCACCCGATCGATTATGCACTTCCTGCAGGTGTAACTGCTGAAACTCCAACTGCAACTGAAATCGTACTTAAATCTGCTGACAAAGCAGCTTTAGGTCAGGTTGCTGCAGATATCCGTGGTTACCGTCCACCAGAGCCGTATAAAGGCAAAGGTGTTCGTTATTCTGACGAAGTTGTACTTCGTAAAGAAGCTAAGAAGAAATAAGGCGCGAGGTTCTTATGAACGAAAAGAAACAATCCCGTTTGCGTCGTGCGAAAAGCACACGCTTGCACATCCGTGCATTGGGTGCGACTCGTTTGTGTGTAAACCGCACTCCGCGTCACATCTATGCTCAAGTTATCTCTGCAGATGGTGGCAAAGTATTAGCGCAAGCTTCTACTTTAGACGCTACTCTACGTGCAGGTACAACTGGTAACGTTGAAGCAGCTCAAAAAGTAGGTGCTTTAATCGCAGAACGCGCTAAAGCAGCTGGTGTTACTAAAGTTGCATTTGACCGTTCTGGTTTTAAATATCATGGTCGTATCAAAGCCTTGGCTGATGCTGCTCGTGAAAACGGCTTGGAGTTCTAATCATGGCTAAAGTTGAACAAAACGAAGGTCTTGTTGAAAAGCTGGTTGCCGTTGATCGTGTAGCCAAAGTTGTTAAGGGTGGTCGTATCTTCTCTTTCACAGCATTAACTGTTGTGGGTGATGGTAATGGTCGCGTAGGTTTTGGTCGTGGTAAAGCACGTGAAGTTCCAGCTGCTATCTCTAAAGCACTTGAAGCTGCTCGTCGCAACATGATTACTGTTGACCTTGTTGATGGTACGTTACAGCACCCAATTCATGCACGTCATGGCGCTAGTCGCGTATTCATGCAGCCTGCCTCTGAAGGTACAGGCGTAATTGCTGGTGGCGCTATGCGTGCAGTTCTAGAAGCTGTAGGTGTACGTAACGTTTTGACTAAATGCCGTGGTTCTACTAACGCTGCTAACGTAGTTAACGCAACTTTCAACGGTTTGCGTGATATGACTACTCCTGAGAAGGTTGCTGCGAAACGTGGTCTTTCAGTAGAACAAATTCAAGGGTAATCAATCATGAAAACGATTAAAGTTACCCAGACTAAATCTGCATCGCACCGCTTGAAAAATCATAAGCTGAGCCTGCAAGGTTTAGGTCTGCGTCGTATTGGTCATACTGTAGAAGTGCAAGATACGCCTTCTAACCGTGGTATGATCAACCAAGTCTACTATATGGTTAGTGTAGAGGAATAAGCCATGACTCTGCGTTTAAATACAATTGCACCTGCAGAAGGTGCTAAACGTGACAACCTTCGTGTAGGCCGTGGTATCGGTTCTGGCGTTGGTAAGACCGGTGGCCGTGGTGTCAAGGGTCAAAACTCACGTAAGAGCGGTGGTACTCGTCCAGGTTTCGAAGGCGGTCAAACAGCACTTTATCGTCGTTTGCCTAAATTCGGCTTCACTAGCCAATTGGCTTTGAAAACTGCTGAAGTACGTTTATCTGAGCTTGCTAAAGTGGAAGGCGACATCGTGTCTCTAGAAACTTTAAAAGCGGCGAACGTTGTACGTAAAGACATGATCCGTGCTCGTATCGTACTTTCTGGTGAAATTACTCGTGCATTCACTGTTCAAGGTGTTGCATTGACTAAAGGCGCTAAAGCTGCTGTTGAAGCTGCTGGCGGCAAAGTCGAGGAGTAATCCCCAGTGTCTATGACTCCTAGTTCTTCAGGTCATGTCAACATGATGAAAGGCCAACCATTTCATGTGAAATACCGTGAAATTATTCGTCGAATGATGTTTCTCATTGGTGCGTTGTTGGTGTTTCGGCTAGGAGCGCATATTCCAGTACCGGGCATCAATAATGCGGCCCTAGAAAACCTGTTTAATGCAAACCAAGGTACTATCCTTGGTTTGTTTAACATGTTTTCCGGTGGTGCATTAGAACGAATGTCTATTCTTGCTCTTGGGATCATGCCCTACATTTCTGCATCGATTATCGTGCAGCTGATGTCGACAGTGGTTCCTTCGCTGGAAGCTTTGAAAAAAGAAGGCGAGCAAGGCAAACGTAAAATAAATCAATACACACGACAAGGCACATTATTTCTGGCGCTTGTACAAGCGATCGGGATGTGTGCAGGCTTGATCAGTCAGGGGATTACCCTGAATACTGGTTTGGCTTTTTATATTCCTGCAGTAACCTCATTGGTTGCGGGAACCATGTTCTTGATGTGGTTGGGTGAGCAGATTACCGAACGTGGGGTGGGGAATGGTATTTCCATGATCATCTTCGCGGGTATTGTTGCCGGATTGCCTAATTTAATTATGCAATCTTTGTCATCTGTAGATAATGGCCAGACCAGCCTGATTGGCTTGGTAATTTTTGGTCTGTTGTCTCTGGGTGTTTTGGCAGCCATCGTGTTTATCGAGAAAGCGCAGCGTCGTATTCCGGTCAACTATGCTCAAAAACAACAAGGTCGTCGTGTATTTACTGCACAGCAGACACATTTGCCATTGAAAATTAATATGGCGGGTGTGATTCCGGCAATTTTTGCCAGCTCATTGCTGTTGTTCCCTGCGAGCTTAGGCCAGTGGGTGGGTAGTGCAGATCCGAATGCCGGATTTATTCAGCGTAGCCTGCAAGATGTAGCATTGGTATTGTCGCCTGGTCAGCCGTTGTATTTGGTGCTCTTTGGTGCGTTAATTATCTTTTTCTGTTACTTCTATACAGCACTGGTATTTAGTCCTAAAGAAGTGTCAGAGAACTTGAAACGCAGCGGAGCTTATGTGCCTGGTATACGTCCAGGTGAGCAAACTGCTCGTTACTTAGATCATATTCTCAGTCGTTTGACATTTATTGGCGCGATTTACATCACCGTCATTTGTTTGATGCCGATGGTGTTGCAAAGTTCATTTGGTATTCCATTCTATTTGGGTGGTACTTCTTTGCTGATTGTTGTGGTAGTAGTGATGGACTTTATGGCTCAGCTGCAGTCACACCTCACCTCGCACCAGTACGATAATCAAACGTTAATGAGAAAAACGACAGCTCATCCTAAGGGATAAGCGCACTTAGAGGTTTCATCATGAAAGTACAAGCTTCTGTTAAGAAAATTTGTGGTAGCTGTAAAGTTATCCGTCGTAATGGGGTTATCCGCGTAATTTGTAGCGCAGAACCTCGTCATAAGCAGCGTCAAGGTTAATCTGATTAAGACCTGTTGATTTCTGTAGGCGAATTGGGTTATTATCCGCCCCTCAAGATTTTTGTGGGGCGGTTGATTATCTACTGCCTTTTTGGAGAAAATTGAATGGCTCGTATTGCCGGTGTAAACATTCCGGATAACAAGCACGCTGTTATCTCTCTAACGTATATCTTTGGTATTGGTCGCCATACTTCAAAAGCTATTTTAGCTGCTGCGGGTATTGCTCCAACGACTAAGATCCGTGAATTAGATGACGCTCAGCTTGATGCGATTCGTGCAGAAGTTGCTAAGGTTCCGACCGAAGGTGATTTACGTCGCGAAATTTCCATGAACATTAAACGTTTAATGGATTTAGGCTGCTATCGCGGTCTTCGTCATCGTCGCAGCTTGCCTGTCCGCGGTCAACGCACCAAAACTAACGCTCGTACCCGTAAAGGTCCGCGCAAACCTATTAAGAAATAAGATTTCTGGAAGCTAAAAGATGGCTAAAGATACTCGCGCACGCAAGAAGGTCACTCGTACCGTCTCTGAAGGTGTCGCACACATTCACGCTTCTTTTAATAACACCATTGTGACTATTACCGATCGTCAAGGTAATGCACTGGCTTGGGCCACTTCAGGTGGACAAGGCTTCCGTGGATCACGTAAATCAACTCCGTTCGCTGCTCAGGTAGCTGCTGAAGTTGCTGGTAAAGCTGCTTTAGACTACGGTTTGAAAAACTTGGACGTCCTTGTAAAAGGTCCTGGTCCTGGTCGTGAATCTGCGGTTCGTGCTTTAGGTGCAGTGGGTTATAAAATTAACAGCATTACCGATGTGACGCCAATCCCGCACAACGGTTGCCGTCCACCTAAAAAACGTCGCGTGTAAGGAGAAACATTCATGGCTCGTTATATTGGTCCAAAATGCAAACTCTCTCGCCGCGAAGGGACAGACCTGCAACTTAAATCAGGCGTTAAACCGTTTGATGTAAAAACTAAAAAACACGCTAAAGCTCCTGGCCAACATGGTGGAGCTCGTGGCGGTAAACAGTCTGAGTACTCACTACAATTACGTGAAAAACAAAAAGTACGTCGTATGTACGGTGTTTTAGAGCGTCAATTTAGTAACTACTACAAAGAAGCTGCTCGTGTTAAAGGCGCAACTGGTGAAAACTTGTTGAAGCTACTTGAAAGCCGTCTTGATAACGTTGTTTATCGTATGGGTTTCGGTTCTACTCGCGCAGAAGCTCGTCAGTTAGTATCTCACCGCAGCATCACTTTGAATGGCCGTCGTGTTAACATTGCGTCTATCCAAGTTAAAGCGGGTGATGTGATCGCAGTTCACGAAGGCGCTAAACAACAATTACGTATCAAAAACGCAATTGAATTAGCAACTCAACGTGGCATGCCTTCTTGGATGGAAATCGACCATTCTAAATTAGAAGGTACGTTCAAAGCTGCACCGGATCGTTCTGATTTACCTGCTGAAATCAACGAAAGCTTGATTGTAGAATTGTATTCTAAATAATCCTTGAGGAAGCAATATGACGCGTACTGCAAATGAGTTTCTAACTCCGCAAGCGATCAAGGTCGAAGCGGCAAGCGGGACCTCGGCAAAAGTTATTCTAGAACCTTTAGAGCGTGGCTTTGGTCATACTCTGGGTAATGCTTTACGTCGCATCCTTCTTTCTTCTCTACCTGGCGCAGCTGTGGTAGAAGTTGAGATTGAAGGGGTCGAGCACGAGTACAGTACTTTGGAAGGCTTGCAGCAGGACATCGTCGAGCTCTTGCTGAACCTAAAAGGATTGTCGATTAAGCTGTTCGATCAAAATGAAGCATACTTAACATTAGAGAAACAAGGTGCAGGCGACGTAACTGCGGCTGACCTTCGTTTACCTCATAATGTTGAAGTGGTTAACCCTGAACATTTGATCGGTACTTTAAGTGCCTCAGGCTCATTGAAAATGCGTCTGAAAGTTGCTCAAGGTCGTGGCTACGAGACTTCTGATTCACGCTTCCCAGAAGGCGAAACTCGCCCAGTGGGTCGCTTGCAGTTAGATGCTTCTTATAGCCCAATCAAACGTGTGTCTTATACAGTGGAAAACGCTCGTGTAGAACAACGTACTGACCTTGACAAATTGGTCATTGATCTTGAAACCAATGGTACTGTAGATCCTGAAGAAGCAATCCGTAAAGCGGCAACAATCTTGCAACAACAAATTGCAATCTTTGTTGACCTTCAGAAAGATCAAGCACCTGTGGCTCAAGAGCCGCGTGAAGAAGTTGACCCAATCTTGCTTCGCCCAGTAGATGATCTAGAGCTAACTGTTCGTTCTGCTAACTGTTTGAAAGCAGAAAACATTTACTACATTGGTGATCTTGTACAGCGTACTGAAGTTGAGTTGCTTAAAACTCCTAACTTGGGTAAAAAATCGCTTACTGAGATCAAAGATGTTCTGGCTTCTAAAGGCTTACAACTCGGCATGCGTTTAGAGAACTGGCCACCGGCTAGTCTCCGTATGGACGATCGTTTCGCCTATCGTAGCCGTTAATTAAGTAGGACTATCACCATGCGTCATCGTAATAGTGGTGTGAAATTAGGCCGTACAAGCAGCCATCGTAAAGCGATGTTCCAAAACATGGCTAACTCTTTGTTCGAGCACGAGTTGATCAAAACAACTGTGCCTAAAGCGAAAGAGTTACGTCGTGTAGCTGAGCCTTTAATCACTTTAGCTAAAAACGATACAGTAGCAAACCGTCGTTTGGCGTTTGCTCGTACTCGTTCAGCAGCAACTGTTGGTAAATTATTTACCGTTCTTGGCCCTCGTTACAAAGAGCGTAACGGCGGTTATCTACGTGTTCTTAAAGCGGGCTTCCGTGCAGGTGATGCTGCACCGATGGCTTACGTTGAGCTAGTAGATCGCGAAGTTAACTAATTTCGTGAAGAATAACGCGAGTTGTTCGAAAAGGTCGGTTGAATAAACCGGCCTTTTTTAATGTCTGAAATTTATTTTCAGGTATTTGCATCATGCAGAACTAATCTGAATCTGGCCTGAAAAGATAAAAAAATAATGGCTTTTTATCAAACTTGACATTGTGTATTGTCAATTTTGTGATTTAATAAAAACAGATAGTATCGCTTAGGTAAAAGAACAATATGGAAAAGCAAATCGATATTTTAATTGTGGGTGCGGGGATCTCGGGAATTGGTCTGGCAGCGCATCTTTCTAAACATTGTCCGCAGCGCTCATTTGAAATTATTGAGCGACGTGCCAGCATTGGCGGAACTTGGGATTTATTTAAATATCCGGGAATTCGTTCTGATTCGGATATGTCGACCTTTGGTTTTAATTTTAAACCCTGGAAAAAAGCCAGTGTACTTGCCGATGGCGCTTCGATTAAGGGCTATCTGGCCGAAGTAGTAGATGAATTTAATCTGGAATCGAAAATTCATTATCAACACCGTGTGTTAACCGCCAACTATGATTCTATGGCCTGCAAATGGTCAGTAGAGATTGAGGATGAACACGGCAAGAAGCAGATTTGGATTGCGAATTTCGTACTGAGTTGTACCGGTTATTACAATTATGACCAAGGTTTTCAGCCTGAGTTTCCAAATCAGGAGGCTTTTAAAGGTCAATTCATTCATCCGCAGCATTGGCCGGAAAATTTAGATTATCAGGGCAAAAAAGTGGTGATCATTGGTAGTGGTGCCACCGCGATTACTTTAGTTCCGGCGATGGTCAAAGGCGGCGCCGGGCATGTGACCATGTTACAGCGTTCCCCGACCTATATCGCTTCAGTGCCCTCCATTGATATGATTTATGCAAAGATGCGGCAGTATCTACCAGAAGATGTGGCTTATAAAATTACCCGTACCCGGAATATTGGCATGCAGCGCGGAATTTATGCCTTGGCACAAAAACAGCCAAAACTGTTAAAAACGCTGTTACTTAAATCCGTGCAGTTTCAGCTCAAAGGTAAAGTGGATATGAAACACTTTACCCCGAATTATGAGCCGTGGGATCAGCGCCTATGCGTGGTGCCGGATGGTGATCTGTTTAAAATTTTACGTGAAGGGCAGGCATCAGTTGTAACGGATCAGATCGAAAGCTTGACTGAAACTGGCATTCAGCTGAAATCGGGTCAACATCTGGAGGCAGATATTATCGTTTCAGCCACAGGCTTAAATATCCAGATTCTTGGTGGAATTCAGGCGACGATTGATGGTCAACCTGTCGATACCTCACAACATATGCTGTATAGAGGCATCATGGTTAGTGATGTGCCGAATATGGCGCTAATTATTGGTTATATCAATGCCTCTTGGACTTTAAAAGTGGATATTGCCGCTGAGTACATTTGCCGTTTGCTGAACTATATGGATCAGCAGGGCTATGCTGAAGTCATCGCTCAGGGTGATCAGACTGAATTGCTAGAGGATACTGTGATGGGTAGTCTCAGTTCGGGCTATATTGCCCGTGCTGCAGATGTGATGCCAAAACAAGGTAAACATGCACCGTGGAAAGTCAGCAACAATTATCTTGCAGATCGTAAGGAACTTAAACAGGCTTCGTTTGAAGATAGGGTGCTGAAATTTAAAAAAAACAGCAAGGCTCTCAAACATAAACCGCGTCTGGTCTCTTAAAGTCGGATATTGAACTAAAGAAAAAGGAGTCCTGAGTGACTCCTTTTTTATGCGTCCAGTTTACAGTGAACGTGCAATCAGTTCTTTCATAATTTCGTTGGTACCGGCATAAATCCGGTTGGCACGGTTGTCGATATAGGCCCGGGCAATTGGATATTCCAGCATATAGCCATAACCACCATGCAATTGCAGGCATTCATCTACCACCTTGCTATACATTTCTGAAATCTTATATTTGGCCGCAGCAGCGGCATCGATGCCTAATTCTTGCTTGAGTTGCAGCTCCATGCAGCGATCCAGATAAGCGCGACAAAACTCGATTTCGGTATGCATTTCTGCCAGTTTAAAGCGGGTATTCTGAAAATGGCTAATACTCTTGCCAAAGGCCTGACGTTCCTTAGTGTATTTCACTGTATGTGCGAAAGCAGCTTCAGCGCCAGCCTGACACATAATTGCCACAATCAGGCGTTCCCAGGCCAGTTCTTTCATCAACATCATAAAGCCCATGCCTTCCAGACCGAGCAAATTTTCTTGTGGTACGCGTACATCGTCAAAGAACAGCTCGCAAGTATCCTGGCCTTTCATGCCGATTTTATTCAGCGGTTTAGCTTTGCTAAATCCGGCCCGGTCGGCTTCGACCATAATCAATGAGAGATTGGCCGAGCCTTTGTCACTATGACCGGTCTTGCAGACCACAATCGCCATATCACAGAGATAGCCATTGGTAATAAAGATCTTGGATCCATTAATCACATAGTCATCGCCATCCAGTATTGCAGAGGTACGTACTGCTTGCAGGTCAGAGCCGGTTCCCGGTTCGGTCATGGCAATCGCGGTGACGATTTCCCCGGAAGCCATTTTGGGTAACCACTGCTGTTTTTGAGCATCATTGCCAAAGTTCAGCAGGTAATTGGCGACAATATCTGAATGTAATGAAAACCCCGTGGCTGAATCACCAGCATAAGCCTGTTCTTCAATCAGAATCATGCTATACAGCCGGTCTACCCCAGAGCCGCCATATTGTTCTGGCATGGTGGTGCAGAGTAGCCCCAGTTCACCCGCTTTAGTCCAGAGCTCTCGATCCACATGCTGTTGCTTTTCATAGCGCTCGCTATGCGGAATAACTTCCTTTTCATAAAACTTGCGTACGGTTTCACGAAATGCTTCATGTTCGGTAGTAAAAAGCTGGCGGGGTAGCATCGGGGCAAGCGGGCGAATGGCTGCGGATTGCATCTTGTTATTCCTTATTCTGATCTGTTTGCTTTAAAGTAGGTCAAGCATAGATCGGCAACAATGAGCGGAATGTTCAAATAACTTAAATATGCTGATGCTTTTGGTCATTTGTATGAAATCCCTCGAAATTCAGCGATGGCTTCAGGTAAACTATTCCGGTTTATAACGAATTGGGGAAATTCGATGACTGATGACATCACCTTAGAAGAGCGCAAAGTGATTTATCGCGCGCGTCGTGGTCTAAAAGAGCTGGATGTGTATTTTGATCCCTACGTAAAAAACTACTACTTAACTGCTGATCCTTTTGAAAAGCAGATGTTTGCTGAGTTGGTCGATCAGGAAGATCCAGATCTGCTGGACTGGTTTATGGAAGTCTCTGAGCCGCCGCGTCCTGAATTAAAAGATTTGATCAAGAAGCTTAAATTTTACGTTCATGGATAATCGCTGTTTCAAGCTGAAACGCAGTTATTGTGCACTGGCGTTTCAGCTTTTTATTTTTGCACTGTTGATGTACCTGCTATACCAGCTATTGCCGATTGCGATTTGGCTGCTGTGTGCTGCGATTGGACTGGTGATTTATCAGCTGTTTTATCGCAAGACGCCCCAGATTGAACAGTTTGAATATCTGGATGGACGTGAATGGTCATTGACGGCCAAATCTCGGCCCACCTGTCGGGTATGTGTTAGTCATGTGGTTGATCATCAAGCTTATATTGTGGTGTATTTTCAGCACGCCAAAGCTCAGCCTTTATTGATCTGGTGTGACCAATTGCCGCTAAAACAATGGAAATCCCTGAAAGTTCTGACCAAACTTATCTAGTTGTCAGACAACGCTATTTTAATCACTTGATTGAAATTTCAATAAAACAGATACTTAGATCATTAACGCGCTTTCATTGTCAGACAAAAAATAATAATGACTTATCAGTAAGATAAATTGTATGACAATTTCCCGCCTATGTTTTATTTTTAGCCTGTACATTGAACGCACCAACAGCAAATACGGGAGAACTCAATAGAATCTCCAGTGTGGATGTTCTTGATCGTAGTGATTGTTTCAGCTTTGGGGGTTGGACAATTCGCGACGGTGCTGAAGGATAAATTTTCATCTTAATCAAGCAGAGTTATTACCGGCTCTCTGTTTGTACAGTTAATAAGTAGCATGTGCTGAACCGTCGCAATGCTACTTTTTTTTGCCCAAAATTTGGTAATTCAACAGATCAAGTCAATTGCAGTCGGCCAGTTTGATGGCACAGTGTCTGGTCTAAATTAGAGTAAATACTCTTTTATTCACAAAATGCTTCTGATATCTTTAGCAGAAAGATGGACATAATCACAATTATAGAGGACAGGAAAATGTCAGGCGTCCGTAAAATATGCCAAGGTATGGCGACCATTGCAATAACAACAACAGTATTAACGGGGTGTTCCCATGTCATTAAAACCGGTGCCAATGTCGCACTGGGTTTTACCGAAAACCATATTGTCCCGCCAATTTTAGCCATGGATGATGCCGAGATGGTCTGTAATTCAGGCAATTCTCTAACTCCGGCCATCATGGCAACCAAAGAAATGGGAGCGGATCCGACGCGAGTAGCCGTATTGATGTATTCGGCTGCCGGCATTTGTGCCGAGCAAAAGGCGCTGGAAGCTGAGTTACGCTATTTACGTGCTTCAAAATCCAACCAGGTAGCGGAAGCCCAAGATGCGCGAATCGAGCAGAAGCGCTGGGCGGCTCTAGCGGCACAGCGTCAATATACCGGTTATCAATTGTTCCAGAGCCGTTATGAAAAAAAATATCAAAAAGCCTTGGGTGAAGAATGCCCGCGCATGAACAGCGATATAGAGCAAACGGTTTATCTGCTGGGCATGTTGAGTGGTTTACAAGCCATGACCAATGATATTAATTCCGGCGGCGCAGTGCATGTGCCCAAAGATATCGCTGCCGTGGTGGAACGTGGTATGACCTGTCTGGATAATGCCAAATTCTGGGGAGCACCTAATGCTACGCGTGCTGTGATCTGGACTTTATTACCAGGTGCAAGCGATGGTAAACCTGATCCTTACCAAACATTAAAACAATCTACACAAATTGGTGAGCAAAAAGGTGTACGTTTATCGCATGCTTTATATGCTGTAGCAGCACAGGCCAGCGGTGACGATGCCAAAATCCGCGATGCTTTAAAAACCTTTGCGCAGGCCCGTACCGAGGAAAAGCCGGTAAATCCACAATTCAAACTGATCGACAGTATGGCAGCGATTATGGTTGGTGGAATTTCAGACCGTTACTGGACAGAAAATACTGGTGTGCGCAGCGCCGATGATGGCATGCAACGTTTCTGGGATGAATCAGACAGCTCTTCGGAACTCGATGACCTGTTCAGTTCAGACCTGTAACCCAGATAGCCTGCATAGAATTTTAAGGATGAAATTAAACTAGATGGTTAGGGAGAAGCATAAGCTGATGCTAGATCAACATGTTCGACGAAAAATTATTTTTCTAGCGGCTTTTGTCTCTCTCTGTGCATGTCTGCAAATTTTCAAGGATAGTTTCATCTACTGGCAAGAGAGTTTGCTCAGTGAGTTTTGGCGACTGTGGACGGCACATTGGGTACATGTGGGGTGGACCCATTATTTCCTGAATATTCTCGCTTTTATCTGTCTGCCTTTTATTTTTCCACGCGCTATTCTATGGCACTTTTCTGCCATTTTACTGATCTTGCCACCTTTGATCAGTTTAAGTTTTTATTTTTTCTTACCCAATATTGAAGCCTACGCTGGCTTGTCGGGTGTGCTGCATGGTGCCTATGTTGCCGTTGCCTGTGTACATTTGCTGTATAAGCGGGAACGCAGTTTTGCTGCACTGGTGTTATTTTTGATCTTTGGCAAACTGGTCTGGGAAAACACCATTGGCAATGTCGGAACGGCGCAGCTGATCGGTAGTCCGGTTTTGGTTGAGGCACATTTACTTGGGGTGATTTGGGGCGTGATTCTGGCGCTGATCTATATTGTGAGCAATTATTTTCGGGATAATTAAAGTGCAGAGATAAATAATTTACTTGGCAAAAAAAACAAAAAGAAAATATAAATTGTCATTTTTATTGTGCTGATTTTGATGCAGAGTCAAAACATAGAATAAAAATCCTGACCTTTGAAAAGGAATTTTCGGGCCAGAAGGGAAGATCAGCGTCCTAGAACAAACACAGATCGCTAAAATAAAAATAGGAATATACATGCAAAATGATGATCAAAACAGATCAGGATTAGGTCTGTTGCGTTATATCTGGACAGAGTGGATCTCGACCTTCGTGGTGCTGGTCTTGCTTTTGCTTACACTGATTATTGGTACTGGAGAAATGATTCACGGCCAGTTGCTGCGCATGGGGGAGCGTCTCTATGGCGATCCGGCAACCGGGATGCAATATTCATTTTTACGTGCTGAACCGACACGTCCACAATGTGAACGCAAGATCAATGTCGATCAGCGTGTTCAGCAGCAGATGAAAGCCGATGCAGCCGATGAATATGCTGATTTCTTCGGCGTGCGCTCGCAAGCGGATGTCCGGGCTGCGGTATTACAGGCACAGCAGGTTTGTGAAGAATCTTATCTGTTCTACGATAAAGCCATTCAACATGTCGAAGCACAACCGAGTATTCGGGCTTATCGGGCTTTTGAAACGTCTTTCTTTGGAATATTCAAGTTTGGCACTGAGAACCGGGCCTTGCTCTTGGTCATCATGGTGGTATTCGCTGCGATCAGTGCCACCCTAAAAACCCATCATATTGGTCTGCGTAGTCCAAGTACAGGTATCGATTTTAAAGTCTATTCGGTCGCCATGCTGCTGGGTAATGCTTTTCTGGCATTCTCATCCTATAGTCAATACCAGTCTGTGCTGAACTCGGGCGTACCGATGGGCGAGATGAAATACATCTACTGGCTGTGGATGATTCTGTTTAGCAGCTTAACCTTAATCAGTTTATATCAGGTGGTTAAACAACCAAAACCAACGCGTGAGGGCGGCAGTTTTGGTCTGGCCTTTTTGAGTGTGCCACTGTATGCCTATATGGCCATTATTACCGGAATAAACTTCACCTTCTTTATGGATTATCCAATGGGACAGGGGATTTATCTGGGGCAACTGGTCGAGTTTTCCAGTATTTTCCTGAATCTGGCCTTGTTTATCTGGGCCGGTATGTTGCTGAAACAGACCCGGGTCGTGGATATGTTCCTGAACATTCTGCGTCCATGGAATCTGGCCCCTGAAACCTTGACCTGGTTAATTCTGCTGGCCGCTGCCTTACCGACTGCCTATACCGGTGCATCAGGGATTTTCGTGATTGCCGCAGGTGCGATCATTTATAAGGAAGTCTGGAATGCAGGTGGACGCCGTCAGTTTGCACTGGCCGCCACTGCAATGTCCGGTTCACTGGGTGTGGTCTTACGTCCATGCTTGCTGATCGTCGTGGTAGCATCACTGAATAAAGAAGTAACTACTGATTTGCTCTATCACTATGGGATTTATGTCTTCCTGCTCAGCTCGACTTTATTCCTGGTAATTTCTTTATTCTTTGCAGAAAATAAATTCCGGATTGCCGCACCAACCATCGCAGCTCCTCAATCAGGTCGTGCCTTCCTTGCGATTATTCCTTATATCGTGATTTTTATTCTGATCTGGCTATTCTACAAATATGCTTTGTCGACAGACCTGAATGAATTTACCGCCCCTGTGATGATGCCGGTCATTCTGCTGATGATTGTCTTATATGATAAATTACGTCATGAACCGGCACCGTTGCCACCGGTCGGTCATTGGGATGAGACTTTGAATGCGACCTTACATTCGAGAAATACCCCTGAACTGGCGACAGCTGCTAGCGTGGCCAATGTAGAATATCGTGAAGCAGAGCATGCCGGGCAGCGAGATAAAGAATTGGCTGTTGATCATGGTGTAAAGCATTCAAATGCTACAGAAATCTTGCGCAAGGTGGGTTTCTGGAAGTCGATGCATATCTCCACCAGTGAAACCGTGGGGCATATTGGTGCGCTGGTGATCCTGATGGCACTTTCTGTGAGTGTCGGTGGCTTGCTGGAACGTATGGAAATTATGGAAGCATTTCCAACCGATATCAGCAGTACTATTCTGGTCATTTCCCTGATTGTCGGCTTGATGATTTTTGTCGGGATGATTATGGATCCGTTTGGTGCGGTGATTCTGATCTCGGCGACTGTTGCTCCAGTGGCTTACCAATACGGCATTCATCCGGTGCATTTCTGGATGATCACCCTGATTGGCTTTGAACTGGGCTATGTGACGCCACCGGTGGCACTGAACCATCTGTTGGCCAGACAATCCATTGGCGATGCCGAAGTGGCTGAAGCGGATGCAGAAGTACGCCATCTGTCTTTTTACTACCGTTATGAACGCTGGATTTTACCGGTGATTGTGCTGCTGCCTGCAATGCTGATCATCGCCTATGTGCCTTATGTCTTTAAGCTGTTCGGCTGGTATCCATAAAAGATAGACACTAAAAAAGCACCTACGGGTGCTTTTTTAATTTAATCTGAATTCTTGGCTCAGATTTTAGATGAATTCAGGCGCTTTTGCAGGATTGGGCTACACAGCAGAATCGCGCAGAAAATCAACCCTAATCCGATCAGGCTATATAGATCAGGAACCTCCTGCCAGAACAGAAAACCCCCATATATACCGGCAAAAAAAATCACCACATAATTCACCGGCCCAATTTGTCCTGCCGACGCCAGTTTGTAAGCATTTGACATCAATAACTGACTGAAATTGGCCAGAATGCCGGCAGTAATCAGATAGCTGAAGTTCTGTCAGAGTAGTATAGGGCCGCCACACCCAAAACATCGGAATCACTGAAATCAGGCTGCCAATCAAACAGAAATAAAATACGATTTTTTCTGGAGATTCGGTTTTGGTCAGCGCTCGAACTGCAACAAAAGCCATACATGGTAATCAGACCGACCACCGCACGCCAGGTGTGCATCCACAGTTTTTCAGTTTTAAAAAATCCGCGACCTTGGTTAAAAATGAAAGGCAGGAAAATAAACAGCCCGACCACATTACAGAAGAAAACCACAGTAGCATAATCAACCGTTTGTGAGGCATAACGGATACATACGCCCATCACTGAAAATAAAAAAGCAGAGCAGGTCAGTAAAATAATGGCTTTGAATAGTGGTGAAGTGGCTGTGGTAGACAGGGAGACAATTCGGCTAGAAGATCTGCAGATCTTCTAGCCGAAATGCATCAAGATTATTGGCCTTGAGCCAGTTGTGCTTCGAGTAGCTTGATCTGTTCCTCTTTCAACTGAATGAGCTGGTCAGCATCGCTGTGCTGCGCATCTAGCGTGGCTTTTTGCTCATTGAGCTGAACTTGAATATCGGCTAATTTGGCCATCTCTTCGTTGGCCAAAGTAGCATTTTCCGGTACTGGCGCTTTTAACAGGCTGCCGCTGATTAATGCTTTGGTCTCGAGTGCCTCAGCCGCATTGCTTGCATCTGTATTTTCTTCAGTTGTCGCTGTAGATGTGGTTGCCGGAACAGCTGCGATTTCCTCCTGTTGCATGCGTTGTGTCTCCTTCGAAGGTGCATTCAACCATTGATAGAGCAGCACCAATACAACGACAGTAACTAAAGCCCCCATAATCCCCATTAAAAGTTTGGGGTTATTTCTTTGTTCTACTGACATAGCTTGAACCTTGATTTTTTATTTTGCTGAATGAGGTTTAAACTGAATCACGCCAATTTCATCTGGAACAGCTGGTGTTTCTGGTTGGTCAACATGTGTGGGACGATTTTCTTCATAACCACACTCGATACATTCAATCCACTCATCTTCACCAGAGGTCAGCATGACGACACGATCTAACGCTTGACATTTTGGACATTTTGCGCCTGCAATGAAACGACGTTTAATGGTCATCATACTCACCTTGTGATCAACTTAAAAAGCTAGTTTAAGCGTTTTTAGAGCGGTTCGTCCAACCTTGATGACGTAGCAATGCATCTATTTTTGGCTCGCGTCCGCGGAAATTGATAAATGCGTCAAGTGCTTGATCTTTTCCGCCAACTGCGAGGATATTTTCCCGAAACTGTTTTCCAGTGGTGGTATTAAAAATCCCTTCATTTTCGAAACGGTCGAAGGCATCACTGGCCAAAACTTCGGCCCATTTATAGGAATAATATCCCGCTGCATAACCGCCGGCAAAAATATGACTGAAGCTGTGCTGGAAACGGTTATAGTCGGTGGTGGGCAGAACTGCATATTTTTCACGAATTTCATTCAGTGTGGCCTGAACCTGTTCCGCATTTGAAGCCGGATTGGCACGGTGAATACTCAAGTCAAACAAGGCAAATTCAAGTTGACGCAGGGTTTGCATACCGGATTGGAAGAAACGTGCATCGAGCAGGGCTTTGAGCAGGTCGGCCGGCAAAGATTCCTTGGTTTCAATATGTTCACTGAGCAGATTTAGACTGTCCTGATCCCAAGCCCAGAATTCCATAAACTGGCTTGGCAGCTCCACGGCATCCCAAGCCACGCCATGCGTACCTGCCACCGCGATATTGTCCACTTCAGTCAGCATATGATGCAGGCCGTGACCAAATTCATGGAACAGGGTAATCACTTCATCATGCGTGAGCAGTGCAGGTCGGTTGCCAACAGGTGGAGTAAAGTTACCCACCATATAGCAGATCGGTTTTTGCAGGCCATCACGGGTCTGCATGCGCGAACGGAAACCGCTCATCCAGGCACCACCACGTTTGCCTTGGCGTGCATACAGGTCAAAATAGAAACCGCCAATCACCTGACCTTGATCTTCCAGTTCGAAATAACGCGCCTCTGGATGCCAAACCGGCGCTTCACGTTCAATCACTTGAATGTCATACAGGCGATTGACAATACTGAACAGGCCCTGCAGGATTTTTGGTGCAGGGAAATAAGGTTTCAGCGCTTCCTGTGACAGGTTGAACTGCTGCATTTTCAGCTTTTCTGAATAATAGCTGCTGTCCCAAGGTTTCAGTTCATCAATACCATCTTCAGCGGCAATGGCTTTTAGTTCTGCAATTTCCTTGGTTGCCGGCGCACGGGCATGCTCTGCCAGATCACGCAAGAATTCGTCTACTGCTTCTACACTTGGCGCCATTTTGCTGGCCAGGGATAATTCTGCATAATTGTTGAAGCCGAGCAGCTTGGCCATTTCCTGACGTAAGCTGAGGATTTCTTCAATTAAGGCGGTATTGTCAAATTCAGTTTGCTCGGACTGATCTGAAGCGCGCGTGGTATAGGCTTTATACAGCTCTTCACGCAGTTCACGATGTTCCGCATGGGTCATGATTGCCAGATAAGACGGGAAATCTAGCGTAGCCACCGGCTGATCCAGCTCGCGTTGCTGGCCATATTGTTTTAACAGCTCAATATTACTTTCAGAGAGACCCGCTAACTCATCTTCAGCTAATGGTCTGAAATAAGCCTGAGTCGCATCCAGCACATGGTTGGAAAAGTCCGAAGACAGTTGTGAGAGACGTGCAGAAATTTCCGCATAACGTTTCTTCGCTTCGCCTTCTAAGGCCACACCAGACAGTTTGAAGTCACGTAAGGCCAGTTTGATGGCACTTTGCTGGGCTACAGGTAATTCATTAAAAATTGATGCATCATGAACATGCTGATAAGTTTGATACAGCGCCGTATGTTGACCTAGTTGCGTATAGTATTCGCTCAGACCCGGTAATAAGGCTTGATAGACGTCACGGGTTTCGGCATTGTTCATCACGGCATTTAAATGCGACAGGATGCCCCAAGACTCACTCATATTGTTTTCAAGCGTGTCGACATGTTCCAGTGTAGTCAGCTGCTCCTGTACTGAAGTCGGTGTTTCGGTGAGTTCATTCAGGAACTTTTGCCCTTCAGCGATACAGCTTTCAATTTTTTCTTTGAGATCGGCCAGGGTAATCTGATCAAATTGTGGAACAGGCAAAGTTGCCTTTTCTAAAGTCATGTCGGTCTGCCAAATTAATTTTCTATATTCAGTCTAGATGTAGGGCCTTTGGTGGGGGAAATCAAGGGAGTTAAAGTTTTTTCTCTAGCTTTGTATTTAATATTTTCAATTCTTTATTAATATTTTGAAGCTGTTCAATAAATCCACCATCAGATGAAGGTAAGGCTTCTAGTTCATTTATATCGATGATGGAAATATCAGTGATTTGAGTTTTCCATAAGTTTAAAGGGTGCTGATACCAATACGTGACTTTCATGGTGATAGGATTATTATCTAAAGCCTCTCTGAGGCCGCCGTATTGTCCCCAATCGTATATATAGCTCTGATTGGGTGTAAATACTTTGACTCCATGTTTGAAAATACCGCTATCAAAATAATCTTTTGAAGTATTTAATTTTTTAATTCCGAAGGCCCGTTTAGGAATGGGTTGATCACTCGATATTTGTACATTATAGGCAATGGATTTTCCTATATTCTTTATCTGTAGTTGAATGAAAGATTGCTTACCGTAATGCGGAAGAGCAAAAACTATAATTTGTGGTTGCTGATCAGATTTAAATACGGCATAAGTCACAAGCAAAGCCATTAAAGAAATGATCAAAGTAAAAATAGTTATGGTATCCATTCTTATAATTTTTCTTATTTTAATATTTTGATTATAAATAAAAAAGAGCGCCTTAGCGCTCTTTTTATACCGTCAAAAATTATTCAGTCTTGGCTTTTGCATTCGACTTTTTCTTTTTCACTTTGGTCTTTTTCTTTACTTTATCTTTAGCCTTTGCTTCAGGCTTTGCTGCAGATTTTTTAGCAGACTTGCTGTTGTAAGAGCTGGGTTTTCCTTTGGCTTTTTTGCGTCGTATGGGCTGTTCTCCATCGGCATTCAGGCTGGATTTAGACTCGCGCTCATTCTTGCTAAAAACCTCTTCTGTTGCTGCTGGACGTACTGCCGGTTTTTTCTCGCTCACGCGCGGCGCACGAGCACGGATCGCACGGCCGGCATGACTGAGTTGCTGTACCAGTTCAAAGTCGATCTTGCGCTCTTCCAGATTGACGCCAGCCACCTTGATCTTGACTTCATCGCCCAGACCAAAGACCTGACCACGATTCTGGCCGACCAGATTCTGACTGACTTGATCAAAGACAAAGAAGTCATCGCCCAACTGGCTGACATGCACCATACCATCCACATACAGGTCTTTTAGCGTCACAAACAGGCCAAACTCTGCTGTGGCACTAATGATGCCAACAAATTCTTCGCCTAAATGCTGTTGCATATAATGACATTTCAACCAGGTCGTCACCGAGCGAGAGGCTTCATCGGCACGGCGTTCAGTGGCAGAGAAATGTGTTCCTGCTTCATCTAAAGCTCCACCTGAAAGCGGAGATGGCTTTTTATTTAAATGCGCTTTAATGGCACGATGCAATAACAGGTCTGGATAACGTCGAATTGGCGAAGTGAAATGTGTGTACGCCTCATAAGCCAGACCGTAGTGCCCCGCATTGTTAGGGCCGTAATAAGCCTGCATCATGGAGCGTAATAACACCGCATGAATGCTTGGTGCATCTATGCGGTCTTTGGTCGCTTCAATCACCGCCTGATAATCTGCTTGGGTCGGTTGCTCCGGGAATTTCAAACCAAGCAGCTTGACGAAATCACGGACTTTTTGAATACGCGAGAATTCAGGTGGCTCATGTACGCGGTACAACATCGGAATTTCATTTTTCAATGCATATTCTGCGGCTGCCACGTTGGCCAGCAACATACATTCTTCAATCAGCTTATGCGCATCATTACGACTACGCGGCAAAATCTCTTTAATTCCGCCCAGCTCATCAAAAGTCATATACGTTTCAACGGTTTCAAATTCCATGGCATGACGTTCAGCACGTAAACCTTTCAGAACCTGATAGAGTTGGAACAGGGTGTTGATCGACTTGCGAACTTCGCGATCTTCGGTAATGGCCTGACTGTCGCCTTCCAGATATTGGGCGACCTGATCATAAGTCAAACGTGCTTTAGAGTGCATCACGGATGGATAGAACTCAAAACCGGTAACACGACCGGCACGTGACAGTTTTAAATCACAGACCATACAGAGACGATCAACAGCCGGATTTAAAGAACACAAGCCATTCGACAATGCTTCAGGCAGCATTGGTAAAACAAAGTGCGGGAAGTAGACAGAAGTTCCGCGTTCCTGAGCTTCATCGTCCAGTGGTTTGCCTGTACGTACATAATGACTGACATCGGCAATCGCTACGACCACGCGATAGCCACCGCCCGGACGTTTTTCAGCATATACTGCATCATCAAAGTCACGTGCATCTTCACCATCAATGGTGACCAAAGCTAAATCACGCAGATCCACACGACCTTCACGGTCTTTTTCTGTTGGTTCTTTAAAGCTTTCTGCATCCTGAATCACTTCTTCCGGGAATTCATACGGTAAACCATATTCTAAAATGGTTTGTGGAATGATGATTTCGGTATCGGCTTTATCTGCCATGGACTGGACAATATGACCGGTCGCAAATTCTTCACGGGTCGGATAAGTATCAATCGCCACGCGAATCGAATCACCCAGATTGACTTGCGCATGTTCAATCAGTTCTTTTTCAAGAGTAATGGGCTGATGCGCATTTGGGCTGGCAGGTTGAACAAAGTATTCACCTTCATATAGGGAAACTTTACCAATGATCTGCTTAACGCGGTGCTGCACAACTTCAGTCACATAACCCCAGGCTTTACCTTTACGGTCTACTGAAGTTTGACGTACTTTGACACGGTCGCCATTAAAGACCAGCCGTAGTTCACGCTCAGCCAGTAAGAGATCGTCCTGGCCAGAAATGTTGGCAGTTCCCATCCCGCGGGAATTGATATAAACCGTCGCTTCGGATTCAGGCTGCTCGACGGCAATCTGGAATTTATAACCATCTTTCATCAATTGCCCGTCACGCACCATCGCAATTAAACGATGGCTGAGAGCATCAATACTTTTTTGATCTGCGATTTCGAAATGTTCTACCAGGTCGGCATGAGACTGGGCATTATTTTTTTCTATGGTTTCTAAAATTAGCGTACGGCTTGGGATAGGGTTGTCATAACGTTCGGCTTCAGCTTTTGCTTCAGGATCGACCCAGTTTTTCATCATGTCTTTAAATTTATCTTAGGAGATAGGTTTAGCATAAAACATGTGTGCGCAGACTGCACGTAAATGATTGCAATAATCCATTTAAGTTTTCAATTTTCTGTTCATTTTAGATAACTGGAAATTTATTCGGTTTTTTGAGCAGGAAAATGTACGAAAAATCGCTGAATTGCTTAAAAAGTATTTAAACGAGCAAAAATATGCACTTTTTTTCGATGCTGCGCTTGCAGTGCCATGCCGAAATTTGTATTATGGCCGCACGTTACGGTGAGATGGGTGAGTGGCTGAAACCACGTCCCTGCTAAGGACGCATACGGGTAACTGTATCGAGGGTTCGAATCCCTCTCTCACCGCCACGCTTACTTATGTCGCGCGCTCATAGCTCAGCTGGATAGAGCACTTGGCTACGAACTAAGGGGTCGGGAGTTCGAATCTCTCTGAGCGCACCAAGTAAGTTAAGCAAAAAAACGTATTGCCAACCTAGGCACACAAGTTACGCGCTCATAGCTCAGCTGGATAGAGCACTTGGCTACGAACTAAGGGGTCGGGAGTTCGAATCTCTCTGAGCGCACCAACTTGAACAATCAACCGCTTTCATAGCGGTTTTTTTGTGCCTGAAATTTGGGAACGTCTTTCTTGGTATTTGCTGTGTACTTTTCATCAGGATGAAATGGAGCTTGTCGCCACATTGAATACAGCGTCAAAGTCCGGATGGTATTAATTGTTTTTAGCTCTAAATGTGCAGAAATTCTCACAGAAAACTGTAAATACTGCTGTATCGTTTAATTACTATACATTCAGTTGTGCTTTTATTAAAAAACACTTAACAAGCCTTAAAAAAGCCGTATAATGCACCCCATCAAGACGTCGCGCTCATAGCTCAGCTGGATAGAGCACTTGGCTACGAACTAAGGGGTCGGGAGTTCGAATCTCTCTGAGCGCACCAATCTTGATAAGAATTCTGAAAAAACCGCACATTGATGCGGTTTTTTTACGTCTGTGATATTTAACGATTTTTCATATAAAAAACCAATAACTACCGATTCGTTGATTATCTTAATTTTTGCTGCACCTTGAGTGCATAGACGGTATTGCCACCCACCGCAGGTAATACATCGTGATAGGGCAGACTGCGCATGGCCCTTAATAAAAACGGTGCCTGATCATGAATCTTCATGCTGCTGGTGATTTGGAACAGATTACCTTGTGATTGCGGCAATAGCTTCATGCCGCCTTTGACAAACTTTAAGTCGCCACCATTGGCATTGAACTGATTCTGCAAGGGATCGGGCTGGTAAAAACGCATCTTGAAGTTAAATGGAATCTGAATCACGCCTAAGCCCACTGAAACTTTATAGTTGGCATCTACACTTTGGGTATTGATCGGGTTAAGTTCGACTTTCTTGATCTGGCGTGGGAAAAGCTGTTGACTGGCTTGTGCAGCCAACCACGGTCGTAGCTTGTCTACCGAATGCGGAAAGTATTGATAGGTGCTGCTAAATCTCAAATTTTCTGAGGCTTTTCCTTCTTTAATCTGATAGCTGGGCAAAATAAAACTGACCGGTTGGCCGGATTTTTGACTAAGCTGGGCAATCTTCTGTAGCTGTTGTGAATTAAATTTCAGTTGTGGAGTCGGGGCGGTGAGTGTTGTGGCATGACTGGTTTTAAAGCGCTGTTGCAGTGCTTCGAGTAGAAATGCGTTGGTACTGGGAGGAATGCCAAGTTTGGCTTCAGGCAGGGCATTGAGAATTTTACTGAATAGAAAACCTTTGGGCTGGTTCAGGTCGCCCCACTGGGTCACTGTCACCAGAGTTCTGTGCGGATCAAGCGCGAACCATTCCAGTTTTCCAGCGCCATAAGGAATGGGTGCATCAATAATTAAAGTGCTGATGCTGTTATTGCCCAGATGATGCTGCATCACCACGGTTTCTTTGAAGTTCAATATCGGAATTGGTGTGGGGATATGCACCTGATATTTGACCTGCTGAATCGAGCCTTGCTGTTCTAGAATTTTGGCTGACTTTAAAGTCGGAAACAGGCCAACATAATCCGGATAATGCTGTAGCAATTTCTCGACCTGTGTTTCAGCCACAGGCAAAACCACGGCGGCACTATAAAATTGTGCCTTGCTGGTGGCCTTACTGTTTAAGGTAGGAAGCTGGGTTTTAGTCACCGGATGCGCATAAATCAGAATCTTTTCGCCTGTCAATTCTGCCAATTGTTGGGCATTGCCCGGATAAGCACTCAGGCTACTGGGTAATTCTGCATCCCAGGGAATAATCTTGGCCAGTGATAGAGTAGACAGACCCGAACAGATACCGATCGCAATGCATTGCTTGAATCCTTTCATTCAACATCCTGTTGCATATTTTTTGTTTTAATTGCTGTTTATTTAAAACTAAATACACGTTTTTCCAAAGCAAAGTTATGTAATTGATGCGTCAGGCCATAAGCATTGTGCATATTTTGCTATAGTATTGGGCAAGATTTTATTTTTTTGATGTGATGCTATGACTGAGTCAGCACCGACTTTATCGACCCGTTATTTTCTGACTTTAGAAGAATCTCAGGATGGTTTTGCCTTGGCGACTTTTGGCAAAAAGCAGATTTCACGTTTTCTGACGCCTCTGGTCAGTATCGGGATTATCCTTTGGGGCTTTTCGATGGGCTTTGACGGGGTAGGACGCTATTACGTGGCTTTGGGGGCATTCTTCCTGATCCTGCAAGGCATCATGCGTTACTGGTTTCTGCCGATGATGTTTAAACGCCAGTTCGTCAAATATCAGTTTGGTAAGAGTGAACAAGGCCTTGATCTGTATCAGGACTATGCGGAGATTTTTAATAATGAGCGTAGCAAGCTGGTAGCGTATAGTGAAGTGCAGAATTTTGCTGCCGGCAAACTGACCTATATGCTGGAACTGAAAAACCGTACCGTCATCATTGTGCCAAAACGTGCCTTTAAAGATGCGACTGAGCAAAACATTTTTGAGAATGCATTTAAAAAATAATCCAGAGATCGATATAAAGACAAATAAAGGAAAGTTTTGATCATGAGTACACGCCCATCCAAAATTGTCTGCGTTGGTCGCAGTTATGCCGATCATGCCAAAGAACTCGGAAATGCGATCCCTGATCGTCCGGTCTTATTTATTAAGCCACCGAGTGCCTTAGGCTCGCTCGATGCAGGGATTGAATGGAATCCGGAGTGGGGCAACTGCCACTATGAATGTGAACTCAGTTTGCGTATTGACCGGACTTTAAGCAAAGAAAATGATCCTGTAAAAGCACTGCAAGCGGTGGGTGCGGTGACTTTAGGTCTGGACTTGACCCTGCGTGACTTGCAGGATGAACTCAAGAAAAAAGGCCAGCCTTGGGAACGTGCCAAAGCCTTTGATGGTTCGTGTCTGTTGTCAGACTGGATTCCTGTGAATGATGTGGTCGCGGACTGGCAAGATGTGCATTACACTTTGGAGGTGAATGAAGAACTGCGTCAAAAAGGCGATACCGCTTTATTGATTTTTGATATCGCGACTTTACTGGCAGATATCAGCCAGGTATTCACTTTAGAAGAAGGTGATGTGGTGATGACGGGTACACCCGCAGGTGTGGCGGCATTGCATGCAGGCGATCAGTTAAAAATGACCCTGAAAGGCCAGTCTCAGGATTATATCTGGACGACTTGGGTTAAATAAGCTGAACGGTTTATTTTTTGATTGAAAGGACTGCGAACGCAGTCCTTTTTTATCGAGTTTTAAAATATTTACAGCGCTGGCAAAATAATAGAAAAGTATTGTTTTACCGCAGAGAAGATTATAGTGGGCACTTTAAAGCGGTCACAGGAGTAGGGGTGAAGCAACGTCAGGCGCTAGATACCAAAGCATCTGCCATCATGTTTGTATTATGTATGTTGTGGGGGCTACAACAGGTCGTGCTGAAATGGGCGGCCAGTGATATTTCAGCCTTGATGCAAATTGCCTTGCGTTCAGCCTTGTCTGCGATCATGGTGTATCCCCTGATTCAGCAGAGCGTGCGCCGTCAGCTTTTGAGCACCCGCTATTTGCCTGCAGGATTGCTGGTCGGAATACTGTTCGCAACCGAATTTCATCTGATTGGGGAAGCACTACGCTATACCTCAGCTTCGCATACCATTGTTTTGCTTTATACTGCGCCGATTTTTGTCGCATTGGGTCTGCACTGGAAATTGCCGGCAGAGCGTTTGTCGCGTGTGCAATGGGGCGGTATCTTCGTGGCATTTAGCGGGATTGTGGTCAGTTTTTTACTCAGACCACAGACAAGCTCTACTTTACAAACCGATGCTTTGTGGGGAGATTTTCTGGCCTTACTCGGAGGTATATTCTGGGCAGCCACCACTGTCAGTGTACGTCTGAGCCGACTGGCTGAAGCACCTGCCACCCAGACCTTATTCTATCAATTATTGATGGGCGGCATATTATTGCTACCTTTGGCTTTTTTTAGTGGGCAAGCGACCATTCAATGGACGACCCTGTCTATTTCCAGTCTGATCTTTCATACCGTGCTGATTTCCTTTGCCAGTTATTTGATCTGGTTCTGGATGCTGAAACATTATCTGGCTTCACGTTTGGGCGTATTTTCTTTTTTAACGCCTGTATTTGGCATGCTGTTTGGGGTGTTGATTCTGGATGAACAGATCGAACTGAATTTTATTATTGGAACCTGTATGGTCATGCTGGGCGTGATTCTGGTGAGCTTGCAGGGATGGCTGAAAAAACCGAATACAACGAATAATCCTCAAGAGCAAACATGAACGTCTGGTCGATGAAACTGGCCACCTGGATTGGCCTGTCTTCCATTCTGATCTGGGCCAGTCTGGTGGCTGTGGTCAAATTGATTACCGAATCTACCAGTCCGGTGCAGGGGATTGCCCTGATTTACACTTTTAGTAGTCTGGCGATTCTGGCATTGATTGGATTTCCTAAAATCAGGCAAATGTCCAAGCGCTATCTATTGGGTTGTGGGGCTTTGTTCGTTGCTTATGAAATTCTATTTCTTGTTGCAGTTGCCTGGTCGGATCACCGTGAACAGGTGATGCTGATTGCGATGATCAATTATCTCTGGCCACCCTTGATGATTGTCTTTTCGATATTTGCCCGGCAATTGCAGGCGCGTCTTTGGGGCATTCCAGGATTTTTGCTTGCTATAGTCGGTCTGATGTTGGTGGTCAATCCTGAAATTACCAATCTATCGAAACTTATGCAGGTTTTAGCTGAAAATCCTTGGGCTTATGGCTTTGCTTTTATCGGTGCCTTGTTATGGCCATGTTATTGCATTCTGACCAGAAAATATGGTCGTGGACAAAATGGCGTACCGATTTTTTTTGTGGTCGCCGTCATTGCGTTATGGGGCTTACATCTGGGCTTGGATGAGCCTTTCAGGATGCCTTCATTGAAGCTCTGGCTGGGAATCGCCATAGTAGGCAGTCTGATCGGAATTGCTTATAGTAACTGGAATCAGAGCATGCAGTACGGCAATATCAAGGTACTGATTTTGGCCACCTATTTTATGCCAATTCTGTCTTCAGTTATGTCGATGCTGATTCTGGATATTCGGCCCGAGCTGAGTTTTTGGATCGGCACTGCTTTGGTGACCGCAGGTGCGATCGTCTGCTGGAAGTCTACGCAAACAACTTAAAAAAATCCTCTCAAGCGAGAGGATTTAGGATTATTTATTCCGGAACAATTCAGAAAGTGGAAAACTCAACTTTTCTTCCAGATATTGATCGGTTTCCTGTAGCTTAGGGGAGAATTTCTGCATCCAGATTTCCTCGGTATGTGCCTCGGTGAAGTGATGCTTACGTGGCAATGGATAAGGAAGTTGCAGATAAAAGTCCCAAAAACTCACCTGATCCAGATCACGTACCAAGACATATTCATTGTCATCGGTACGTTTGATCAGATTTTGTTTTTCAAACATGCTCACATAGTTTGGCCAGCGACCAATTTCATCACGACCCAAAGCATCTAATGCTTCTGCTTCACTAATGCTCTCACCAGTTTTTTGCTTTTTATGAAACAGCTCTAATAGATCCAGCAGCATGATGATTGGGTGACGTTTATGATCCTGACCAGATTCAAAGGCCGTCAGGGCATAACTGATCTCAACGCCGAGTAAGACAATATTCCAGGATAAATAAATCCACAGTAGAAAGATCGGCACAGCGGCGAATGCACCATAGACAATCTCATAACTGGTAAAGTTTGACATCACAAAACCGAACAGGTTTTTAAGCAGCTCAAACACCACTGCACTAAACAGGCCGGCAATAAATGCAGACTTGAGTGGCACACTGCGATTGGGGATGGTCCAGTTGAGAATGAAAAATCCGAGTACGGTCAGAGAAAAGGAAATGGCCCAGAGGACAAAAGCACCATTAAGTTCATACCCGGCAAAGTTATTGCTGAGGACACTCATGGAAGCCACGGTTGATGAAATGACGAAGGCACTACCCAGTAAAATCGGTCCCAGCGAAATGATAGTCCAGTAGCGCATAAACCCGATAATTCCACCTCGGGTCTGAGTCACTCGCCAAATTCGGTTAAAGGCCGTTTCGATACTGGTGAGCATCAATACGGTCGTAATGAATAAAAACAGGATACCAATCACGGTTAAATTACTGGATTTATCGGTAAAGGCATTCAGCGCTTTATCAAAGGCAATCGTGGTTTTGGGTAGAAAGTTACTGTAGATCAGCTGTTGCAATTGTTGTCGTGCAGGCTCTAAGGCTTTAATCGATGAAATAATGACCAAGAAAACCGTCAACATCGGCACGACTGCGAAAAGCGTAGTATAGGTCAGAGAACCGGCTTGCTCACGACAACGGTCTGCTTCAAAGCGTCGGAGTACGAATAAAATAAACTGAAACCAGTGTTTCTCATAAAAGGGTAACTTTTTTAAATACTCAACAATCATGTGCATCCAATCTCAATTTTTTTAATCATCATGAATTTTCATCCATTAGCTTAACCAAAAAAGTTACAGAATATCGTATAGTTTTATTTTTTTAAGTAATGAATAAGAAGCCTCATGCAACCTTATGTTCTTGTTTTATATTACAGCAAATATGGCTCAACGAAAGAAATGGCACATCTGATAGCCAATGGCGTTGAATCGGCAGGAATGGCGGTAAAAATTCGGACTGTCCCGAATATTTCTAGCGTTGTAACCGTAGCCGAGCCGAGTATTCCGGCAGAAGGAGATATTTATTGCAGTTTAGAGGATTTGGCCCAGTGTTCTGGCTTGGCCTTAGGTTCACCGACCCGTTTTGGCAATATGGCCTCAGAAATGAAATACTTTTGGGATCAGACCACCAGTCTATGGCTGAATGGTGCGCTGCACGGTAAGCCGGCCTGTGTCTTTACCGCATCGGGTTCCATGCATGGCGGACAGGAAAGTACCTTGTTGACTATGCTGCCACCATTATTCCACCACGGTATGATGATTATGGGACTCAGTAATGCTACAGCTGCCTTGTCCAATACCAAGACTGGCGGTACGCCGTACGGTGCCAGTCATGTCAGTGGCCCACGGCATGATCAGGGTTTAAGCCCAGATGAAAAAGTTTTGTGCGAAGTACAGGGCAAACGACTGGCTGACGTGGCTTTCAAACTCAATCAGTCTTAAGTATTAACTCACAAGGAAATGAAGAACTCACTCACTTCATTTCCTTCATGATATTAATCTTCTTTTTGATCTTTTTGATCTTTTTGATCTTTTTGATCTTTTTGATCTTTTTGATCTTTTTGAATAAATCTATGTTTGCATTTTAAACATTGATAATCCAAGAATAAATTACGGTCGACGGAAATCCCGGCTTTTTTGCCGAGGAAATTCCCTATTACGCCACCGGTAATGCCAACACTGATTGCCCCGACAAAAGTACCCACTGTCCCACCTAAAATTACACCTAAGGGGCCAGCAACAGTACCAATCGCTGCGCCAACGGATGCGCCAGAAGCAGCACCACCGACTGTACCCGCAGTAGCACCTGCCGAGCTCATGAGAATGCCACCAATTTTCTTTAAATTCTGTTCGTGATCACGCTGTTCGATGTCAGTGGAACCACATTTAGGACATTGCATAGGTTTTTCCATCAAGGATTGGTATTCACTTGTTTTAAGTTTATGGAGGAGATGCAATTTTCTCTAGATCAGCAGCTCTTCATAATATGCTGCAACAGCATATATACATGCTGAATCCTGAGGTCAGGAGCATTTCCTACCTTCCTGATTCTAGTTGAATTAACGCTCAAACATTGTATTTCAGCTGTAAATATATTTATTTTTATCTGCGTGAGTCATTTTTGAATTATTTCGATCATGCAGGACACTATAAGATTTTGGAGGTTTTTCTTCCTCAGTACTCTATCTATACACAGGCCTGATTGGCCATTTCTTTATATTCAAAGCAGCTGATGGTTTGCTGGCTGCTCTCAAAAGCTTGCAAACAGAAAGGAATCATTAAAGCTATTTGGCATTTTTTATCAAAAAAACAGCTTAAAATCGGCATTTTTTTATAAGTGGTTTTCATTCTCATTGATTAATTGTATTTTTAATAAAGTGTGATATTTATTATTATTAATGAGAAGTTCTAATAAAATAAAAATTTACAGATTTTTAAAATTAAAATAAATAATAATTTGGGTCGTGATTAGATAATTTATTTATTATTAATAAGATAAAAAATATATTATTTTAATCAAGTTTTTTAGGTGATTATTATATTCATATATTTTCGATATAATGATTTCTTACAAATCACAAATTATAATAAAAATAATTATTATAAATAAAAACAAATATATGGGTTTTTAATCAATATAAATAAATATGTGAATAATGCTGGATTCTACTTTTTATTTTTTTATGTGATTTAATATTTTTCAGATAAATTTAATCTTACTCAACTCAAGAATTAAATAAATATCTTAGATCAGAGGATATTAAGATTATGAGAATATTAGTCATCAATCTGGGTTTATTATGTTTTTGTTTTTTAAACAATGCTTATGCCACATCTGATGAGTGGACGCAGCGTTGGAAATCATCAAGTGCCCGCTCCAATGAAAATCTAGTTCAAGCCAATCTGATCGAGCTCAAGGAGTCCGATTATTATTCTGGATTAGGTAGAACCACTATTTACAGTACCTCAACCACCTCTATAGGTACCGTAAATACACCCACCAACAATATCAATGTCGAAGGTTCAGACAACAACATCGATATTTCGAGTGAATTACTCAATGAAGCACCTGTCAATTCAAATACCAATCAAAACGCTCAGCGCTGTCCTAATTTAAGTACTCAATCAGGAGAGTCGCTATGCTGAATTTCTCCTTAACCCGAAAATATATATTTTCTCTGAGTATTCCTGTTTTTTTTAGCTCGTTTCTAACAGGTTGTACAGGTTTAGCTCCCTCAAACAAGAAAGCAGTTAGTCTGGTGCAAGGACCACCCATTACCGATATTTTTACCCCTTTTGATATGGCGCTCTCCTGCCTCAAAGGGCAACTACGTAGTGATGTGAGTTTTTCTGTTGGCGCGATTCTGGATCAAACCGGTAAAGATGTAGTCACCAATGGCGGAAGTGGCAAAATGGTGACCCAGGGTGCGGGAGATATGGTGCAGTCTGCCTTGTTTCAGGCAGGCGTCAGTTTAATGAACCGACGTGACCCCCGTATTATCGAAAGTGAAGCCAAATGGGGGATTCGTGATCCAAGGCAAATTCAGGCCTCCGATTATTATGTCACCGGCAGTATTAACAGTCTGGATTTTATTCCGGGCGGAGGTTTTGACATGCAAATTGCCGGAGTGGGCCCAAATTACAGTCAAACCCGTATTATGGTCGGTTTGGATTTATCTCTGACCGATACCCGCAGCAGTAAAGTGGTGGGTAATGTTTCCTTGCAAAAGCAGATTGCTGCACAGGATTATGGTCTGAGTGCAGGCAGGTTCGCGGGTCGTACACTGTTAAATATTCAAATTGGCAAGGGAGAACGAGAGGCGACTAATTTTGCCTTACGCCAAATGTTGAACCTGGCCACTTTTGAATTACTCAGTCAGGTCGTGCCACCGGCAGTGTTTGCAAGTTGCCGTGCGGAAATTCCACCTGAATTTGGTCGCTTAGATCTCACTCGCAGTTCTGTTGCCTTGCATAAATATAAGAAAAATCAGCAACAAATCAGTACCGATTCCAGCAACCCTGTTCAGGAATCGGCCTCACGTCAGGCAGATTCATCCAATGAAAAAAACAAGTCGACCAATTCACCCAGCAAAGATACCAAGCCGCCTAAGCAGAAAGAATCTGAGGTGATTCAGAATCCTGAAGCCGAGCCTGAAATGAGCAAACAGGAACTGATTAAATATATTAGTAAGACTAAGCGCCCATCCCCTACAAGCAAAATAAATGACAAAAAAGATAGTCAAGAAAAAGCTGACAAAGAACAAGCTGAGGAGAAGTCATCCAGTTTATGGGATGCCAATCCAGAGGTAGTAGAGAATTACTGGTCAAATATTCAACGTGATTAAAAGATTTGAAAATGGGCTCGCTCCCATTGTCAGAAGAAGTACTTAGCGAGAGGTACTTCAAAATAACAGTAGGAAGAACAATGATGAAAAACACGATCAAAACAGTCGCATTATCCGTCGCCTTTCTGTCTAGTGCGGGGATGGCATATGCTCAAGAAACCAATGTGGAAGTAGATACCGGTTTACAAGCTACTCTGGATTCTATTTCTCAGCAGGTTGAAAATGGTTCTGCGCTGAATCTGGCAGTGAATACAGGTGATGTTGATGCAAGCGTCGATTTAGAAGCACTTGCAGGAGCAGTAAGAGAAGTACCAGATGCGATTAGTTCAATTGAAGGAACAATTGAAACTACTGCAATTGGTGCAGCGAACACAGGTAGTATCACGATTGAGCAAGGCAGCTTCAATCAGGTGATATCAGACGTATCAGATGAAACATATGACTATGATTTCAGTCAAGTCACTAGTGCAACGAATAATTCTGAAACCTTAGAAGAGTTATCCGAGGTTGCGGATAGTTCAGATCTATCGGAAGTTGTAAGTTCATCACTGTCTACCAACTATAGTGAGCAGATCAATGAAACTTTAAGCAATTATAGTGTAGCGAACATTGCCTATAATGCGGGTACCATTGATGCCTCTGTCAATGCAATTGCAGAAGGAACTCAAACTGCTATTAATAATAGCATCACAACTACCGCTATCGGTGCTGTAAATAGCGGCAGTATTACTGTGACGGTTAAATAAACTCTTGTTTAAGGTGAACAGAGGTCTAATTATTTGCAGATAGTTAGACCTCTTTATCTTATAATAAAATTGCTATAACTGGTTGTTTATTCATCGGATAGAAAAATTATTTATTTTATGACACGATCTATTTTAGAGGTTTAATCACTTCGAATTTAAAAGTAAGCCATTCATCTAGGATCAAGTCAGGAATCATGAATAACACATTAGATTGAACTAGAGTCGAGCTTTGAATATTTTTAATTTATTTCATCAGATAGACAAAATAAAAAAGAGCGCATAAGCGCTCTTTTAAAATTGATTGTCGAGCTTAGTCGCGAACAAATTCAACTGTGCCATTTGCCAAAGATTTTACGCGTGCCAGTGACTCCACACGGTAGCCTTTTTCAAGCAGCAAGTCGCGACCAGGCTGGAATGATTTTTCAATCACAATACCAATACCGACCACTTCTGCGTTTGCCTGATGAATCAGATCGGCCAGACCCAGCGCCGCCTGACCATTCGCCAGGAAGTCATCAATCACTAAAACCTTGTCGGTTGAGCTGATGTGTTTATTTGAAATCGCGATGGTGCTTTCAGTCTGTTTGGTAAATGAAAACACTTTAGAGCGGTATAAATCATCTTTCAGGGTCAAAGACTGGTATTTACGTGCAAAGATGACAGGTACACCAAGTTCTAAACCTGCCATCACTGCAGGTGCAATACCTGATGCTTCAATCGTAATAATTTTGGTGATACCAGCATCCTTAAACAGACGCGCAAATTCTTGACCAATTAATTGCATCATGACTGGGTCAATCTGGTGGTTTAAGAAAGAATCCACTTTCAAAACTTCTTCAGAGAGAACGATGCCTTCGGCCAAGATTTTCTGTTCTAGTGCATGCACGGGAGAATCCTCAAGAGCAGGTGCTTTTTCAAGCAAAAGCGTATTGTAAAAAGCACCCGGAAAAAATCAAGTGAAATTCACCAAAATCTTAGTTGCTTGCACCTTTATAGTCAGTTAATAGCAAACCATAAGAGGTTTTCTTGTCTACATGCGAAACCTTGACTGGCAGATAGTCAAGGTTCGGTGCCAGCCAGAAGATGGTTTCACGACCCGGCTTGCTATGCTTCATCACCACCTTGATGGTATTAAAAGAACCATATTTGGTACTGACCGTTTCTGAACCTTGTCGAACAAACTTACGGCCTTCGACCTCTTTAGCATCAGCAAGATAATAATTCGATTTTAAGCCACCATTTTTTAGATCTTCACGAATTTGTAATTCCGCATTCAGTTCATCCAGAACATCGGCTCTCCAGGCAAAAGAACGCTTTTCATCATCTTTTCTGGTATTGATGGTTTTGCTGGAAGGATTAAAGTTAATACTCATGGTGTTGTTATGCACCAGGATTTTACTGCTACGACTGAAACTGCTGGAGCCAATCTTGCCGTTATTAAAGGTGAAACGGCTGGTTTCAGTTGCTGAAGCAATACCACCGGCTTTTGCAGCAAAGACGTAAGTCCAGTTATTGCCAGATTTACTCAGAGTACGGGTGGCAGAACCCATATTCTTGCCATTATAGCTAAATTGATAATTGGCTTGGAAAGGCGTCATGGCAAAAGCCTGGCTAGAAATACCAGTCAACAGTATTGCACCGCTTAGACCTGTGGTCATCGCTAAAGTCTTAAATACAGTCTTCACCATTAGTCATTTTCCTATATTGGTTAAACGGGCAAAACATCTTACTTGTTGTAGCTTTTATTCTTTAGGCAAAATATGGAAATTTAAGGGATATTTCTAGCAAAAATGTATCTTTCATGTAGTTTTTTTCAACAAAAGTTCAAAAAACGAGATTGAATAGTATTCAAGACGGATCTTTCTGTTTGATCGGGGTCACCAGGTTATCGTCCATTTCGTCTTCATCCCAATTTTCCTCTCTGTCTTGAGAAAGTTTCCTAAACAGGGCTGCCAGATTCACATTACCAATCACCACCAGTTCAGCTTCGCGAAGCACTGCATGATTCACATGAACTTTTCCTAGAGTATCAATAATCGAACGGTTTTTGCCTAACCAGCGGTTCAAGTCCAGATACAGCAAGTCATCAATGACTTTAATAACGCCAAGTTTTTCCAGAATCATGCCCAATGGATCTTTGTTCAAGATGCGTTGATAGAAGAACAGGGCAAAACGCACCCCAAGCTTATACAACAGATTTGGATATTTGGCGTCAATAAGCTGTGTATCACTGATTTGCTCGAATACAATCAGCTGGGTGGTCTTATTCAGTTCCATCTGAACCAGCTTCAAGTCTACCGACAAAGTGATATTCAGGCCTTTATAGTCTAGTGTCGCGTAGAGACGCAGCCAGTCTTCATGCAGGTCTGCGTGTAAGTCTTTCAGTGCATCGACATTGTCGGTGACAAAGCGTTGAAAAGTTGCATTTAAGAAGACTTGCGATAAAGGGAATTCACGCTCATCCTCAATAAATCCTTCCGCCCTCTGATACACTTGGCGGATTCGGTTGGAAATATTGGAAATTAGCGTTTGCATATTGAAGCATCCTAGCAACTTTATTTTTGACTCGAAGTGTATCTTGTCGAATTGTATGAAAAATACAAGTATTCAAGCTTGAAGTTTAGCAAAATAAATAGCACCATTTTTATAGTTTTAGTTATGTAACGTTGAAGATTTGATGGATTTGGCATTTTTAAAATAGAAATGCCCAATTTGTTTATTTTTAATCTTTAAAATACTTTTTTGGGGAACTGAACTCAGGACTGAGTTTGGGTAATGTGATAAACAATGATATTAATGCCTCTGGTCAGAACCTGGTGGAAAGATCCAGTGTTTAGCAGTGCCGTGCTCACCGCAGGCATTCTGCATTTGATCGTATTGACACTGGAATTTGGTATGCCGCAAGATCGGGAGACCAGCACCAAAGAAATTGCAGTCAGCTTGCGACAGACAGATGAAAAAATTGAACACGCTGATTTTCTGGCCCAGACAGACCAGCAAGGTTCTGGCAAGTTTCGAGAAGCGCACCGGATGTCGAGTGATATGCCATCTCCTTTGTTAGAGCAGAAGGCAGGGGAAGAACAACAAGAAAGTCCGGATCTGCTGCAACAGAAACAGGAACTCAGTTTTGAAGAAAAAGTGCTGATGACCACCTTGAGCTGGCAAAAACAGGCAGAAGAAAATCAGCGTAAAAAAATGCAGGAGCAGTTACAAAGCCAGTTTCAGGCCAAAGCAGCCATGGTGGCCAGTCTGGAAGCGCAATATTTACAGCGTCAGCAAAATTTTAGTCGTCAGCAAAAAATTAAAACTGTGGATGGCATTCAATCCAAGCAGGATGTCTCTGCAGCCTATCTGGAAAAGTTCCGTCAGAAAGTAGAGTTTTATGGCAATCAGTATTATCCGGAAGCTGCCAAGCAGCAGAATCTGGCAGGTGAAGTTCGTCTGATGGTGATCCTGAATCAGAATGGCGGGATTCGTGCCATCCGATTAATTGACAGTTCAGGACATGCCATGCTGGATGAGGCTGCGAAATCTTCTGTACGTAAAGCGGCGCCATTTGGTGCGTTTGATGCCAAAATGAAGGAAATTTCTGAATTGCGGATTATCCGAACCTGGCGTTTTGATCCGGCTGAAGCAGAGTTTGAAGTGCGTTAATTCATTCTAGTTCTCTCTCCCTTTGGGAGAGAGTTAGAGAGAGGGGTTTTAACAGGTATTAGAACCTCTCCCTTGCGAACTCAGAATATATTCTGAGGCTTCTCATCTCCTAGAAGAAGAGCGAATATAAAGCATTAAAAAAGCGAGCCTCAGCTCGCTTCCTTCATTTTCTTTTAAATCTTAATCTCGTTCCAGATAAGGATTTTCAAAACCCAGTTTGGCCAGAATTTCAATTTCAATGCCTTCCATTTCTTCCGCATCTTCATCTGATGTTTCATGATCATAACCCATTAAATGCAAGGTGCCATGCACCAGCATATGGGTGAAATGCGTCAACGGCGCTTTTTGCTGCTCAAGCGCTTCAGCAAGTACCACAGGAATACAGATCACCAGATCGCCAATCGGAAAGGCATCCAGAAATTGCGCCATTTCATCTGGAAGATCGCTCGGAAAAGACAGGACATTGGTCGATTTGTCTTTGCCGCGATATTCCAGATTCAGTTTATGACTTTCATCATGATCGACACAGGCAATTCCGATTTCGCAATTACTTTGCGTACCGATATGACCTAAAGTGGTTTCGACTACTTTTTTAATAGAGGCACGTTTTAGTACCAGTTCAGGTGACTGAAAATCCTGCTGTAAGGAAAGACTAAGTTTCAACACAAATCCTTAAATTGAAAGCTTAATGCTGTGCATCTGCGGCAGCATTATTTTCAGCGATCAAGGCGTCCTGACGTGCTTTACGTTCGGCACGTGCTTCTGCACTTAAACGCTGCTGATCACTGTCCCAGCCTTCATAGGCTTCAACAATTTTCTGTACCAGTTGATGACGAACCACATCACGCGAATGAAAACGGGTGATATGAATTTCAGGGATTTTATCAATCACACGCAGGGCATGTGAAAGACCAGACTGTTGGCCGCGCGGTAAATCCACCTGCGTCACGTCACCAGTAATGACCGCTCGTGAACCAAAACCTAAACGGGTCAGGAACATTTTCATCTGTTCTGGGGTGGTGTTCTGTGCCTCATCCAGAATGACGAAAGAATGATTCAAGGTACGGCCACGCATATAAGCGAGTGGCGCCACCTCAATCACTTGACGTTCAATCAGCTTGGCCACTTTTTCAAAGCCGAGCATTTCATACAAAGCATCATACAATGGACGCAAATAAGGATCGATTTTCTGGCTTAAATCCCCTGGCAAGAAACCCAGTTTTTCACCGGCTTCGACCGCAGGACGCACCAGTAGAATGCGCTGGATTTCATTGCGTTCCAGCATGTCCACAGCAGCAGCGACAGCCAGATAGGTTTTACCGGTTCCGGCAGGACCTATACCAAAAGAAATATCACTTTGCAGAATACGCTGTACATAACGTTTCTGGTTGGCACCACGCGGATTGATCCGGCCTTTACGGGTTTGTAACCAGACATTGTCCAGGCCGGTATGTTCTTGGTCTTCTAGATCTTGCTGGAGTTCACGGTCAGTCTGACTGCCCTGAATCATTAGGTGCAGGGTATCTGCGCTGATCTGCTGGCTCTGTTCAGATTCTTCGTGTAGACGTTGCAAGAGCATTTCGGCTCTTTCAACGGCATCGATTCCACCATCCACAATAAAACTCTCTCCGCGATGGGAGATTTTGACATCTAAACGTTGTTCAATTTGCTTCAAATGACCGTTATAAGCACCTAACATCGCTTGGATACGGTCCATTGAAATCCCAGGAAAAGCTACTGTACGTCGAATCGCTGCAGTCAAAGAGTATTCCTTATGAAGTGTACGTTATATGCTCTACATTACGCCACGTCAGGCTCAAGATTCAAGAGTTCACCATAAACTAAATTCAAAGTTTTAATTTCGGTCACTTCGATCTCGGCAAAGCGACCTACCCAGGCAGGATCACCAATAAAGTTGACATAACGGGTGTTGTCCGCCGTACCCACCAGAATATTCGGATCTTTATCAGAGACTTTCTCGATCAGTACCCGCTGGATGCTACCGAGCATGGCATCCGTTTTGTCAATACTCGAGCGTTTAATCCATTGCTGAACTTTGGCCAGACGTTCTTTTTTGACATCTTCCGGAATGGTATCTTCCAGTTCTGCCGCAGGCGTACCCGGACGTTTTGAATAGATAAAACTATAAGAATGATCGAAATCCAGATCTTTAATAAATTGATAGGTCTCTGCAAAGTTCTCATCAGTTTCACCCGGGAAGCCAATGATAAAGTCTGAAGATAAATGCATATCGGGACGAACTGAGCGTAACTTTTTAATTTTCTCGATATAGACATCGATGGTATGATTACGTTTCATGGCCTGAAGCACATCATTCGAGCCACTTTGTACCGGCAAATGCAGATGCGAAACCATTTGTGGCAGGTCGCGATAACACTGAATCAGGTCATCATTAAATTCGAGTGGATGCGAAGTGGTATAACGAATCCGGCCAATGCCCGGAATATCCGCGACTAAACGCAACAGATCGGCAAAAGTACAGATATTGCCTTCAAAGGTTTCACCACGATAGCCATTGACGTTTTGACCCAACAGGGAAATTTCACGTACGCCTTTTTCAGCCAGACCAGCAATTTCAGCCAGCACATCATCCAGTGGGCGAGAGACTTCTTCACCACGGGTATAAGGCACCACACAGAATGAGCAATATTTAGAACAGCCTTCCATAATGGAGACAAAGGCTTTATAGCCCTCAACGCGCGGTTCAGGCAGGAAGTCGAATTTCTCGATGTCCGGGAAGGAAATATCCACCAGTTTGATTTTTTCTTTTTTTGGTTTTTCAATCTGTTCAAAATGCTGATCCAGCATTTGTGGCAAACGGTGCAGGGTTTGTGGGCCAAAAATCATATCGACATAATTGGCACGTTTCTGGATGTTGTCACCTTCCTGAGATGCCACACAACCACCGACACCAATGATCAGATCCGGATTTTTGTCTTTCAGCTTGCGCCAGCGACCCAGCTCGGAAAATACTTTTTCCTGGGCTTTTTCACGGATCGAGCAGGTATTCATCAGCAGAATATCGGCATCTTTCGGATCGGTGGTCAGCACATAGCCATGAGAATCGCCTAACAGGTCTGCCATACGGTGACTGTCGTACTCATTCATCTGACACCCTTGCGTTTCGATATACAGTTTTTTCACTGCAATCTCGTGGGCAGGGGTGTGCGCTGGCTGGGTAACAGTGTTTTCTGAGGCAGCTGGGGCACCATTCGGAATGAAGGTTTGAACCGTCATGTAGGCTCCTACAAGGTAATACGTTGAAAGAGTGAACGAACAGCCTGCTTGACGCATCAAACAGGTGAATAAAAATTCAATTCACGGACTGAAATCTTGGAAAGGCGCATATTTTAGCAGGAAAGTCGCTTAAACTTATAGCCTAAATTAAACGTGGAAAAATATTGATTTATGGGCAAAAATGGGCTGTAAATTAATATTGCCTAATCATAAGGTTACATAACTGAACAATACAGTTGGTTATAATATTGCAACAAAGCTTTTATGATAAGCAGCATGGGCTTGGCACAAAATCGATGAGAGAAGGCAAAGGATGTTGAAACACACTGAAAACATGTATAAATATTCTAAATTAATTACGTTAAGTGTGGCGTGTGTCTGTTCAGCAAGCACATATGCAGCTGAGGAGCAATTTAACGATGCCCTACGTGCCGCCAATGCCGGAAATACTGAATTATTACAACAATATCGTCTGTCGATGCAGAATGATGCCCTGGGTTATTATCCGGAATACTGGATTTTAAACCAGAATCTTGCCTTGCAACCTGCCAACCAGATCATCAGTTTTGCCCAGCGCTACCCGCAATCTGCAATGGCCGAAAAGCTGGCAGCGGACTATGTTGAAGAAAAAGTCAAAATGGCCGACTTCACGACTGCCCAGCCGGTATTACCTTATGTGACCAATGCCGACCCAGCCGAAGCCTGTGCAGTAGCGCAGGTGCGTGCCAAAGCCGGAGATGAGCTGGTCTATGCCGAATTTAAAGAGGTCTGGCTGACGACGAATAGCCAGCCGGATTCCTGTACCGGTCTTGGCCGGATGATGCTTTCCAGTCCTTTAATGACAGCAGAAGACCGTCAACAGCGACTTTGGGGACAACTGCGTGCCGGACAGTCTGGTCAGGCTATTGCCACCGCACAAGGGATCGGTTTGAATTTATCATTGGCACAATTGAACTCGATTCAGGCCAATCCAACCAGTTATTTATGGTCTGCGCCGAAAAGCACTGCTGCAGAACATGCCTATCTGATTTATGCACTGGGACGTCTGGCAGATACGGATCTGGACTCGGCCTTGTCTATAGTGAAACGTACTGCTGAAGGTACACCAGTACAGGTACAACGTGCCTTATACCGAGCTGTGGGCTATATCGGTGGCACCACGGTAATGAAGAACAACTTTAACCGTGAAGTATTAAATGCCCTGGATGCCAGTTATGGTTTGCCCTTTAGCCCAGAAGAAGCCGAAATTTATGCACGTCAGGCCATCCGTTTTAGTGCCTGGGAAAGTCTGATCCGTGCGATTGATGTCATGAGTGTCAATCAGAAACAGGAAGATCGCTGGCAATACTGGCTGGCCCGGGCCAGTGAACAGCGTGCAGATCGTAGCGCGAAAAAAACCGCAGAAAGTATTTATCGTAAACTGGCCACCGGGGATGATTATCACAATCTTCTGGCACGCGACAAGTTGGGACAGCTGACTGCGAGCACACCCAATCCAATTCAGCCATCGAATCAGGCCATGCAACGTTTGAATCAGGATATTCATTTCCGTCGTGCGTTCACGCTACGTAATATCAGTGCACCGAATAACTACATTAACCGTGAATGGAACTGGGCAGTGCGTCAGGCCTATCTGAAGAAAGATGATGAGCTGTTGCTGGCCGCAGCAAAGCGTGCCATGGACATGGGTTGGCATGATCGGGCCATTTATGCAGCTGACCGCACCGTGAACAAACATAACTACAATTATCGTTATCCAATGCCGCACCAGAATTACGTGGTCAGTCATAGCCGCAATGCCGGGATCGATCCGGCTTGGGCTTATGGCTTGATGCGTCAGGAAAGCCGTTTCAATACCGTGGCACGTTCACATGTGGGTGCCGGTGGCCTGATGCAAATCATGCCAGATACTGCCAAGCTGGTGGCGCGTCAAATGGGTGAGGCTTATAATCCGGCAGCTTTGACCGATATGAATACCAATATCCGTTATGGCACCTTTTATTTATCGACCATTCAGCGTCAGCTCAGCGACAGCCCAGTCTTGGCAACCGCAGGCTATAATGCCGGACCAAACCGTGCCCGCCGTTGGCAGCCAGAATTTCAGGGCATGGCAGCAGATCAATATACTGAAAGTATTCCTTTACTTGAAACCCGAGATTATGTGAAACATGTCATGACCAATGCCACACATTACGGTCTCTTGTTAGGACAGGGTGCACAGTCCGTGGGTAAGCGTATGCAACTGATACCATTACGTAATACACAATAAAATTAAAATTATTGGGGATGGTGATTTATTCATGAAAATAATGAAGGATCGTCGAGTTTGGGGGAAATGGGCAGCGCTTGTATTTTTGGGCAGCAGTCCGGCAGCATTCGCCATGCCGACAGACTATGTCATGGATGTAGAAATGGTGCCGGCTTTATGTAGCCTGTACCCTGAATATGCAAAGAAACGAAAATGTCTGGAAGGCTATTCCTTGAATATTTCCGGCTTATATCCTCAGGCTACGTCAGAAAACTGTACAACCAATAGCTCTGCGAAACTTTCACCACTTCAGTCCAAGGTGGTGGCCAGAATTATGCCGGATGAAAATACCCGGACTATTTTGTGGCGCAACATCGGCGGCTGTGTTCCAATGAATGCCAGCCAATATTTCCGGACGATTATCAATTATGCAGACCGGCTTAAAGTGCCGGCAGAGCTGACTGAACAGGAAAATATCACCATATCAGTCGATGCGCTGCGTGTGAAATTTGTGAGAATTAATCCGCAATTACCCGCCAATGCTTTGAGATTTAATTGCCAGCTTACTCAAGCTAGCAGCGTGTTGACCTCGATCAAAGTCTGTTATCACAAAAATGGCAATTATAAATCCTGTCCTGCCAACATTATTAATACATGCCCAAAAACTGTCACAATAAAAGGAACATACTGAGCTTTTTTGCCGGTTTAATTTATATTTCCTATCAGACTTTAGATGAAATCCGTCCTCTTTTATATGCATCCGGCAAAGGATTGGAGTACAATCTTTCGCGTTTACGATTATTAGATTAAATACTAACTATTTAATCGCGTTGAATATCCTCAATTGGAGATAATTAGATGAAGCAAGCAGTTCGTGTTGCCGTTACTGGCGCTGCAGGTCAAATTGGTTACAGCCTATTATTCCGTATCGCAAGCGGCGAAATGCTAGGTAAAGATCAACCAGTGATTTTGCAATTGCTCGAAGTTCCTTTTGAGAAAGCTCAGCAAGCGCTAAAAGGCGTAATGATGGAGCTTCAAGATTGTGCATTCCCTCTTCTGGAAGACATGATCGGTACTGATGATCCTAAAGTTGCATTCAAAGATGCTGACTACGCGCTTCTAGTTGGTTCACGTCCACGTGGTCCAGGTATGGAACGTGCTGACCTTCTTAAAGTAAACGGCGAAATCTTCATCGGTCAAGGCCAGGCACTGAACGAAGTTGCTAGCCGTGACGTTAAAGTTCTTGTAGTAGGTAACCCTGCGAACACGAATGCTTACATCGCAATGAAATCTGCTCCAGATCTTCCAGCGAAAAACTTCACTGCAATGTTACGTCTTGACCACAACCGTGCTGCATCTCAAATTGCTGCGAAAACGGGCAAAGCGGTTAAAGACATCAAAAACCTTACAGTTTGGGGTAACCACTCTCCAACTATGTATGCTGACTACCGTTTTGCAACAATCAACGGCGAAAGCGTTAAAGACATGATCAACGACCAAGAATGGAATGCAAATACATTCCTTCCGACTGTTGGTAAACGTGGTGCTGCGATCATCGAAGCACGTGGTTTGTCTTCTGCTGCTTCTGCTGCAAACGCTGCAATCGACCATATGCGTGATTGGGCGCTTGGTACAAACGGCGAATGGGTAACTATGGGTATTCCTTCTGACGGTTCTTATGGTATCCCTGAAGGCGTAATGTTCGGTTTCCCTGTAACGACTGAAAATGGCGAATACAAAATCGTTCAAGGTCTTGAAATCGACCAGTTCAGTCAAGAGCGTATCAACTTCACGTTGAACGAACTTGAAGAAGAGCGCGCAGCAATTGCTGACATGCTTAAATAATTTAGTCTTTTAGATTAAGTTAAAAAAGCACTCCATTTGGGGTGCTTTTTTTATAGCGATTATTTTTAATGAACAAAAAATAACATGCTGTGATGCAGCAGCAACTGAATCTGCTGCAAGCCTGCGCTAAATTGATAAGTATAAATAATGCAATAAAAGGCGAGGTGAAGAAGATGTTTCATCAACATCCAACGTTAGAAATGTTCTTCCAGCAACTCGGATTGGACTCTAGCCCTGAAGCCATTGATGAATTTATTAAAACACATCAAATCGGGATGGATGTTCCTTTACATAAAGCCCCGTTCTGGTCTAAGGCACAACATGATTTCATCATCGGTAACTGGAAGGAAGATGATGAATGGGCCATTGTGGTCGATATCCTCAATGAACAGTTGCATAGCGAAGCCCAAACCTCAGGATCATGCGATTTATAGCCAGCATGATCAGTCATTAAGCTAATTTCTATTTGATGAATATTACAATTTTTATAGCAGGAGCACGTGAATCATGTTTGAACAACAGCCAACTTTAGAATTATTATTTGAACAATTGGGTTTACCTTCTGATGAAGCCGCAATTAATGAATTTACCCATAGCCATCAGTTGCCATCTGAAGTCGCTTTACCGGATGCCGAATTCTGGAGTGAGGGTCAAAGTGCATTCTTACGCGAGCACTGGCATCAAGATGATGAATGGATTGTGATTATTGATAAACTGAACCAGCTGTTACATGTCGAAAGTGACAAGCAAGGTGTTTAAATTATAGTCTACAAAAAGAAACAACAAACCTAGTGAAATGACTAGGTTTTTTTTGTCTTATCTTATAAGTTAGATCTATAAATAATTACAATTTATCTGATATAAGGAGGGCGACATGCTCATGAAGAACCAACCATCCTTAGAAATGTTATTTTCTCAACTCGGTCTGGCCAATAGCGCTGCTGCCATTGAGTTGTATATCCGGACTCATCAGCTTCCAGCAGGCCTGTCCTTGCATGAGGCACCATTCTGGAATAAATCCCAGCGTTCATTATTGATTAGTCATCTGGTACAGGATGATGATTGGGCAATTTGGGTCGATGAACTGAATCAGCAATTGCACATGGACGCCTATAGACGCCAACCGGCTTAATCATTTTTCCTGTGCTTTTCTGATATTTAAAATAAGACAATATAATTTGCATTAAAAAAACGCCTCATCTGAGGCGTTTTTGTTCTTTGGCTTAATGCATTTTGCTTTTTAATATTTTGTTAAACCATTCGTGCTGACGATAATCATTAAATGCATGATGCTGCTGTAATAATTCAAGCTCAAATTCGGCAGTCGTAGTGTATTTACCTAACCAGTGACGGGTCAGGGCAGGCTCATTTTTACTGGCGCTGGCATAGGCCAGAAAGAAATAAATATCGCCATGTTCATAACTCGCCATTGGTTTTAGAATTTGCTGGGTAATCAGGGCGAAATGGTGCTCTTTGGTCAATTCAAAGAACATCATATAGGCCTTGGCCAGATGCAAAGATAGGTTGATATACATGCGCAGCGGCATTTCTTCAAATTCTACCCGGCCTTGTTCCAGCAACACTACGGCTTCTTGCAGGAAATGTCGCTGTTCCTGACGTAATTCACTTAAAGTCACCAGCTGTAAACGAAGATCAGCACGTTCAAGCGTTAATTCTGGCGTATTGCCTTTTAAATACAATTGGTCAGTTTCACCCAGACGTTGAATAATCTGTTTGGTTGTTAATCGCATCAACGCAATCCTCATTTCTCAATAATGGCTATATGAGGCTAAAAATTAAAATTTAAAGCGGCAGGTCGTCTTAGAGCAGTGAGGTATCACTTCTTAGCCAGGCGGTAATGGATAGGCGTTGCTGTTTAGAGATCAAGACTTCATGTAATAAATCGCTCTGGAACAGCGCCATTCGGTTCGGTTTTGGCTGGATAATATGCCATTGGTCATGTTTATCCTGTAGGCGTAGTTCACCGCCCCAGTCCGCCTGCCATTGTTCATGCAGATAATACACACTGGAAATCATCCGGCCATTTTTACTTTGGGGATTGTCGCGGTGCAGGGCATAGAACTCACCCGCGTGATAGCAAGCGAAATGGGCTTCAATATCTTTGATGCCTAAATAAAACGCACGGTTTAAAGCTTGAGAAAACTGTTGCAGGGTTTGGGTGTGTAGGTGGGAAATTTGAAATTCAGGTCGTAACCAAAGAATATGATCACTACGGATGTTGCTGACGACGCCATTTTGAATGGCTGCATTACGAAATTCGTTTAAGTGGCTTAAGCATTCCTGACTTACCGCATGTTGATATTCGCTAGAATAAGCATCGTCAACAATACTAAAGCCATGTTGATCTAAATCATCTAAGATTTGATCAACATTCCAATCCCCTGGGATGATAACAGCTTCCATTTTTTTCAATTCTCGATAGTGTGGCAAAACAGGTTCGCTATTTTAGTGTAAGAATCGTGCCTGAACGAAACTATTTTTCATGTTAAAATAGCTGTTGATATTAGGAATTAATGAAACATGAATTACCGTCACTCTTACCACGCAGGCAACTTTGCCGATGTCATGAAGCACGTTTTATTGCTTCAGTTGTTGACTCGACTGAATGCAAAAGACAAACCTTATCGCTATGTAGATACACATGGTGGTGCGGGTAAATATGATTTATCGACTGCTGAAGCGCAAAAATCAGGTGAGTTCTTAAACGGTATTCATCGTCTTGTTAAACTGGATGACTCGATCAAGCGTAATGCACCTGAAGGCGTACAACAATATTTGAAAGTTGTTGAGAAAATGCGTGAAAACTTTGGTAAGGGTGCTTATCCCGGTTCACCTTGGTTTGCCCTTGAAGGTATGCGCGAGATTGATAAAGCGACTATTTTTGAAATGCAGCGTGATGTGTTTCAGCAACTTCGTCATAATATTTTTGACAAGCGTGCCGGTTTGCATGAGCGTGATGCTTATGAAGGTCTTTTGGGGGTGATTCCGCCGAAAGAAAAACGTGGTCTGGTGATGATCGATCCACCTTATGAGCTTGAGCGTAAAGATTTTCCACAATTGGTAGAATTACTGGTTGCCGCTTATAAGAAATGGCCGACAGGTGTATTTGCTGTTTGGTATCCAATTAAAGACCGTGCCATGATTGAACGCTTCGAGAAAAAAATGTTCAAGACCGGCATCCGCCGTCAACTGGTGTGTGAAGTCTGTGTATGGCCGGATGACACCCCAGTCGGCTTGAATGGTTGTGGTTTGCTGGTGATTAATCCGCCTTGGAAATTCTCTGAAGATGCAGATGAAGCACTACAATGGTTATTCCCACATCTTCGCATGAGTGAAAATGGTGGTCACGCTGCAGTTCGCTGGTTAGTCGGCGAATAATTTTTTCAAAGCACAGGTCATAGCTAGGATCGACAAGAATGACAAATATAAGCAAACCGGAACGCGACTCTTCAAAAGACTTGCCTTTTGATGGCATCACCTTTGAGGTGGAAGAAGAGGAACATACCCAGGAAGGGCAGAAAGTTAAGCGTCGAGGCATCTATCTATGGCCGAACCTGATTACAACCGCTGCGTTGTTAGCGGGTTTCTACTCCATTATTGCCAGTATGAATGGCAATTTCCAGCAAGCGATCTATGCAATTTTTATTGCGGCTTTGCTGGATGGTTTGGATGGGCGCGTGGCGCGTGCGATTGGTGCGCAAAGTCCGTTTGGTGAACAGTTTGATTCGCTTTCCGATATGCTGGCTTTTGGTGTGGCTCCCGCGATTTTGATGTATAGCTGGGGGTTGAGTGATTTAGGCCGGATTGGTCTGGCCGCCTGTTTTGTCTATACCGCCTGTGCTGCTTTTCGTCTGGCCCGCTTTAACGTACAGATTGGCGTGGTAGACAAGCGTTATTTTATTGGTGTGGCCAGTCCATTGGCGGCTCTCATGATTGTTTCGCTGGTCTGGGTCGGTTTAGATTTTCCTGAAATTTTTGATATTCATGAAGCATCCATTCAGATCATTAACGCCGTTGTCATTATTGCGGTGGGCTTGTTGATGATTTCCAATATCAAATATTATTCATTCAAGACCGTAGAGCGTAAACGCGTTCCGTTTTTTGTATTACCAATTGCCGTATTTGTCTTTGCTGCGATGACTTATAATATTCCTGTCGGCATTCTGGTAATTTCTATTCTCTATGCCTTATCTGGTTTTGTGACCACCTTTATGGCAAAAAGATCGAGTAGATTATAAAAATATAAGGAGTCTGAGATGCGGTTTCTTCAAGATTTTTTAGATCGTTCGAAACAGCTGAATCAGACTCCAACTGTTTCGCATTATCCTGCCTATCATGGCCCCAACTCAAAATATAAGATTATTCATCAAGGTTTGATGATTCCTGGACTTCCGGCGCCGCTGCACTATCTAAATTTTCTCAGCATTATCGGGCAGCCGAATGCACCGATGCTGGCCAATCCCAGTGCAATTCAAACCAACGCACTGGATACCGCAATAGTGATTTGCAGCACCAGTTCGCATATGGTCGGCCAACTGCATCGTTATTCAGTACAGCAGGACTGTAACTTTGATGCTGGCTTATTTCAGTTTTTAGATCGGGAGCAACTGAGTGGGACCTTTCCTCATTTTCGTTTGCAGCGTTTTGACTCGGAACTCAGTTTCGATTTAAGCATTCATACCACTCAGCTCATTTCCCACTTTAGCCAGGTGCGGTTTTCACTTGCCGAGCACTGGTCTTTGCTGTGCTATTGCCAGGGCACATTAAAATATAAACAACAGACATATAATATTGATAGCCTCGGAAGTTTTGAATATGCACGAAGTTTCAATTTCCCTTATCTGCCTTTGGCCTTCCTGACTTATCAAATTATTAACCTGAGTGAAAACCGGCAGCTACTGTTGGCGCAAATTCGGGATGGGGTGAATAGTATTGTTCAGTCTCGGATGTATTTGCGTGATTTAAACAAGATGCAGACTCAGATGTTTGACCAAAAAGTGTATTTTAAAGTCCATCGTGTCTATCCGCGCGTCACTACGCCGAATGGGCAAAATATGTATTTGCCACGTGAATTTGAATGGTGTTACGAAGCTAAAGATGGCACCTGTATCTGGGTACAGGGACAAAGTCGTGGCGATTTTAAATTTGGCCTGGCTGCGGGCTATGTCGGCAGCTTCAGCTATCAGGTAAAAATAAATGAAGAGACTGAAAATGGTGAAGGGGGTTACTGTGAATACATTGATTGCCGTCCTTTGCGCTTTCAGGAGCAGGATAAAGCCGACAAACTTCTCACGCATTTAGCTAATTCTGTACCTTTAATGCTCAAAAAATAGTAAAAACTGCATTTTCTGTAGAATAAATAAACAGTCGTTGGGTTTTTGCTGAATTATTTAAAAAATGGGGTTGTGTTGGGTGTGAAATGCTGTAGAATGCACATCCATCGGCGGTGATGTTGATTAAAACTTGTTGAGAAACAGGGATTTAGCTCAAAGGGTTTAAATCTGGAAGTCTTGAAGAAGTTTGAAAATAATCGACTAAACCTGTTGACTCTTTCGAAATAAAGAGTAATATAGCCGACCTAGCTTGCTGCTGACGAAGTAGCAAGAAGATCATTAAGAGCTTATGAAGAACAACTTGTGTGGATTTTTACTGGTTGATCGATCGAAATTATTTTCATTGATTGATGGTAGAAATGACTCGAAGTTTATTTGAGAAATATTTGTCAG